>JAEYYY010000380.1 GCA_023430775.1 Pseudomonadota bacterium | reverse complement strand
GCTACCTGCCACGAATGCAAGCGCCAGATGATCGCGCTCAAGGGCGCGGGCGATATCGAGTACGACTGGTGCGACGGTTGCGAGCGGCTGTTCTTCGATCGCGGCGAGCTGTCGGCCTTCGACGCGTTCGCGGATAGCTGATGCACCCCAGGGGTGGTTGCTCGCTGGCTCGCAGCGCACTGCTCGTGCTCGCGGCGTGTGGCTCGACGCCATCATCGTCACCGCCGGCACCGCCGGTTCCAGCGAACGGCTCCAGCGTCGGCGCACCGGAGACGTGGCCGATTCCCGCCGGCTGGAAGCACGAGACGATTCCCTTCCCGCTCGGGTTCGCGCCCGGGATCGCGCATCGCGGCGTCGAGGAGCTGCGGTTCGCGCCGGGCATGTTCGATCCGGCGGCGGCCGGCTACTGGTCGTACGTGTTCGTGTGGCGCACCGAAGATGCGGCGACGCTCGCGGCGCCGATCCTCGCGGCCGAGCTGACCGCGTACTTCCGCGGCTTGCTCGCCGCCGTCGACGAGAAGGACAAGCGGATCGCAAACCTCGACGACATCGTCGTCACCGCGACGGGCAGCGGAGAAGGCGAGACCAAGCTGACGCTCGCGGTCCACGTGATCGATGCGTTCAAGACCGGGCAGCCGGTCGATCTCACCGGCTGGGCGCAGCGCACGGCATGCGGCAGCGGCGCGCTGTGGGTGTTCGTGATGGCGCCGGATCGATCCGGCGTGCGCGAGGAGCTCGACAGGCTCGCCGGCCAGGCGGCGTGTGGTCAGAAGCTGCCCGTCGACAAGTCACCCGCCAGCGCCGAACGCTGAGGTGTGATCGTGGATCACGCGCCAGCCTTCGGGCCGGCGCTCGACCACCACGCTGAACACGCCGCCGCCATCGCTCGGGCTGCCGGTCAGCTTCCAGTTGCCGAGCACCACCGCGCCGTCGGCGCCGAGTGGCTGGACCTCGAGGATGTCGAATTCGAGGTGCCCCATCTTCGACTTGTCCTGGGCGTACTTGGTCTGGAACGCGTCGTAGGTCGCCTGATAGCCGCGCCGGATCTTGCCGCCCGACGTGAAGACGAGCTGATCGATCTTCGCGTAGCCGGCCATGTAGCCGTCGAGATCGCCCTTGTTCCATGCTGCGGCCTGCGCCTCGATGACGCCGATGATCGAAGTCCGGTCCATCGGGCGGAAGGTTCGCATGGCGGCGGAGCCGGCGCAGCCGACGACGAGGAGCACGAGCAAGGCCTTCACGCGCGCACTCTACCTGCGACCGGGGATGCATGGTCGGGGCGATCGCGAATCGGCTTCGCGCTGGCGCTGATCCACGCCTCCGTGCGCGACTTGCCCTATGCTGCGCGAATGCGGCTCGGGATCGATTTCGGCACCACACGGACCGTGGTGGCCGCGGTGCAAGATGGGCGTCATCCGGTCGCCGCATTCGACGAGGATGGCGAGTACAAGGAGCACGTCCCCGGTGTCGCCGCGGTTGTCGGTGGCCAGTTGATCGTCGGCTGGGATGCGGCGCGCGCGATCGCCGATGGCAGTGCGGAGCGCGCGATCCGATCGATCAAGCGCGTGATCGGCAGCCTCGCCCCGGATCAACCGGTGCCCGAGCTGCCGCAGGTCACCGCGCTCGAGCTGGCCACGTTGTTCCTGCGCGATCTGCGCCGCGTCCTGGTCGAGCGCTCGAACCTCGATCTCGATCCGAACGAGCGCTTCGAGACCATGGTCGCGGTGCCGGCGAGCGCGCCGTCGCGGCAGCGCTGGTTGACGCTCGAGGCGTTCCGGCGCTCGGGCTTCGCTCCGATCGGCCTGGTCAACGAGCCCACCGCGGCGGCGATCGAGCTCGCGCATCTGCATCTCGCCGACCTGTCGGCCGGCAAGCGGCGAAGCCCGAAGAAGTACGTCGTGGTCTACGATCTCGGCGGCGGCACGTTCGATTGCTCGGCGGTGTCGCTCGAGGGCCGGCGCTTCGATCTGATCGCGACCGAGGGGCTGATGTCGCTCGGTGGCGATGACTTCGACGCGCTGATCTGCGAGCTCGCGGGCATCGTGCCCACGCCGCAGGCGCTCGAGAGTGCGCGCCAGGCGAAGGAGAGCTTGCGGCCGGCGTCGAAGAAGCTGCTGCTCGAGAGCGAGGGCGAATCGATCGCGATCGATGTCGCGGAGCTGTACGCGCTCGCGCAGCCGCTGATCGATCAGACGATCCGGCAGGTCGAGCAGCTGTTCGAGCGCCTGGCGGCGCGTGGGATCGATCCGGACGATACGCGCGAGCTCGGCGGCGTCTACCTGGTCGGTGGCGGCGTCGCGTTTCCGGCGGTCGGGCGCACGCTGCGCGAGAAGTTCGGCAAGAAGCTCCAGCTCGCGCCGCAGCCGTTCGCGGCCACCGCGGTCGGGCTCGCGATCGCCGCCGATCCCGTGCAGAACGTGATCGTGCGCGAGGCGATCACCCGTCACTTCGGGGTGTGGCGCGAGGCCGACAACGGCATCGACAAGGTGTTCGATCCGCTGATCGGCAAGAACACCGATGTCCCGACGGTGACCCGCCGCTACCGGCCCACCCACCCGGTCGGGCACCTGCGGTTCCTCGAGTGCGGCGCGCTCGACGATTCGGGACAGCCGGTCCAGGACCTGGTGCCGTGCGGCGACGTGTACTTTCCTTATGATCCGGCGCTCGATAGCCGCGGCGACTCCGAGCTCGCCGAGCTGCCGAACGAGCGGCGCTCCGAGATGACCGACGAGATCGCCGAGACCTACACGTACACCGCGGACGGCACGATCTCGGTTCGCATCGAGAACGTGTCTCGCGGCTATGGCCGTAGCTTCACCATCGGCGCGCTTCGCTGACTGACGGTCAAGCGCCCGATGTGGGCCGCGTGCTCACATCGCGGTGGCCAGATCGATCTGGTTACAATGAAGGCTCGTGGCCGACGGCAAGCAGCCTGACAAGAAGAGCGCGGCCCTCGCTGCCGCCACGATGAAACCGGGACCGATCTCGCGGCCGCTGCCCGCGGTCAAGGTGCCTGCACCGGCACCGCGCGGTACGCCTGCCAGTCCAGCACCGATCATCGAGACGCGTGCACCGGCGGATCCGGACACACCCGGCACGCAGGCGTATCCGCTGGCGCGCGCGGCCGGATCGGCGCACAACCTCGCGGCCGCGCCGCGGATCGCGGTGCCCGTCGCGTCGAGCGAGCTGCAGGCGGGCGACGCGACGAGCGTGTTGCCTGCGGGGAAGGCGTTTCCCCGGCTCGCCGATCCGAGGACCGGCGGTGGGCGTCGCAAGGGCGATTCGCGCCAACCGCTCGACTTCGCCGAGAACCAGCAGATCGGGCGCTTCGGGCTGATCCGCGAGATCGCGCGCGGCGGCATGGGCCAGGTGTTCCTCGCGCGCGATACCAAGCTCGGTCGCAAGGTCGCGATCAAGTTCCTGCTCCACGCCGATCCGAACTTCGTGCAGCGCTTCCTCGTCGAGGCGCGGGCGACGGCGCGCTGCACGCACGAGAACATCGTCACCATCCTCGAGATCGGCGAGCACGACGGCCTGCCGTTCATGGTGCTCGAGTACCTCGAGGGCCGCACGCTGTCGGACCTGCTCGACAACGCGCCGAAGCTGTCGGCGAAGCAGTTCTGCGAGCTGATGGTGCCGGTGGTGCGCGCCCTCGAGCGCGCGCACGAGTTCAACATCGTTCACCGCGACCTCAAGCCGAGCAACATCTTCATCACCGATCGCGGCAACGTGAAGGTGCTCGATTTCGGCGTCGCCAAGTGCTTCGACCAGTCGGACCAGCTCGACATCGCGGCATCGACGGTGCCCCCGCACCTGATCAACGAGAGCAGCGACACGTACGTCACGTTCTCCGGTGGCGGCACGCTGGTCGGCACGCTGCCGTACATGTCTCCCGAGCAGTGGGGCGTCGACCAGGTCGATCACCTGAGCGACATCTGGGCGGTCGGCATCATGTTCTGGCGCGCGCTGACCCGCGTCCATCCGGCCGGCACGATGTCGCCCGAGAAGCTCAAGGATCGGCTCACCGATCTCGGCACACCGCTGCCGAGCATCGCGACGCGCGATCCGAGTCTGCCCCGCGCGATCGTCAACATCATCGACCGCTGCCTCGAGAAGCGAAAAGGCATGCGCTACCAGTCGGCGACCGATCTGCTCGTCGATCTCCAGCTGTTCCTGCAGCCCGAACGGATGCAGGGTGATCGCGACGTCTGCCCGTATCGCGGGCTCGCGGCCTTCGGCGAGAGCGACGCCAAGTTCTTCTTCGGCCGCAGCGCCGAGATCCGGACCGCGCTCTCGCAGCTCGAGACCTGGCCGCTGCTCGCGGTGATCGGCCCGTCGGGCGTCGGCAAGTCATCGTTCGTGCACGCCGGTCTGTTGCCCGCGGTGCGAGCGACCGATGCCGGCAACTGGAAGATCCGCATCCTGCGCCCGGGGCGCGCGCCGCTCGGCAGCCTGGCGAGCGTCCTCGAGGAGGCGGTCGAGACCGGTCAGGAGCTGGCACCGGTGGCGGCCGGCATCGCCGACCAGCTGCGCGAGTCGCCGGGCCTGTTCGGCGATCTGCTGCGCAAGGGCGCGGCGAAGAAGCGCCATCGCGTGATGATCGTCGTCGATCAGCTCGAGGAGCTGTTCACGCTGTCGGACGACGATGCCACTCGCAAGACGTTCCTCGCCGCGCTGCTCGCGGCCGCCGACGATCCGAGCGCGCCGGTCCGCGTCGTGCTGTCGATGCGCGCGGACTTCCTCGATCGGCTCGCCGGTCACAAGCAGTTCCTGTCGGAGCTGTCGCGCGGCCTGTTCTTCCTCAGTGCACCGGATACCGAGAACCTGCGCGAGACGCTGGTGCGTCCCGCCGAGCTGGCCGGCTATGCGTTCGAGGACTCGTCGATCGTCGACGACATGATGGAGGCCGCGACCAGCCGCGGTGCGCTGCCGCTGCTGCAGTGCGCCGCGACGCGGATGTGGGACTCGCGCGACAAGACGCGCAAGAAGCTGACGCACGCCGCGTACGCCGCGATGGGTGGCGTCGGCGGTGCGTTCGCGCGCCACGCCGACGAGGTCGCCGCGGCGGTGCCGCCGCAGAACCAGCCGCTGCTGCGCGCGATCATGACGCGCCTGGTGACGCCCGAGGGCACGCGCGCGGTCGTCGATCAGAAGGAGCTGTTCGGGCTGTCGGCGGATCGCGGCGAGGTCGAGCGCATCCTCGACCAGCTGGTGCGCGCGCGGTTGATCCACCTCCACACCGATCCCAGCCAGGGCGCGACGGTCGAGATCGTTCACGAGGTGCTGATCACCGAGTGGCCGACGCTGCGGCGCTGGCTCGAGGAAGGTCAGGCGGCGCGCGCGTTCATGCACGAGCTGCGGCAGGCGGTGCGCGGCTGGGTGAGTCGCAACAAGGCGAGCGACCTGGTCTGGCGGGGCAACACGGCGCAGGAGGCGCTGAGCGTCGTCAAGCGCAACGTCCTCGAGTTGTCGGCGACGGAGCGCGAGTATCTCGACGCGGTTCGCGCGCAGGTCACCCGGGCGCGACGCCGGCGCGTGATGGTGGTCGGCTCGATCTTCACCGCGCTCGCCGCCGTCGGGGCGATCGGCACGATCGCGTACGTCAACCAGGCGCAGGCGAACAAGGTGATCGAGGAGAAGCAGCATGCCGCCGAGAAGGCCGCGGCCGATGCCCGTGCGGCCGAGGCGGAGGTGACGAGACAGCTCGCCGCCGTCAAGGCCGCCGAAGCGCAGCGCCTCAAGGCCGAGGACGATCGCAAGAGTGCCGAGGCCGCGGCGCTGACCGCGAACAAGGCCGTGGCGATGACGCACGAGGAGCTCAAGAAGGCGAACGAGGAGCTGCTCAAGACGCTCGAGCAATCGCAGCGCGACAAGGCCAAGGCGCAGGAGCTGGCGGCCGCGGCGAAGGCGGCCGAGCTGGCGGCGAAGAAGGCGACCGACGATGCCAAGGCGGCGAACGGCAAGCTCCAGGCGATGCTGGCCGTCGAGCAGCAGCGCGTGAAGCAGCTCGAGGACGAGAAGAAGAAGATCCACACCGGAGGCCTCAAGTGATCCGCTTCGCGACGCTGGTGCTCTTGCTCGTCGCCTCGCCGGCGTTCGCCGACGAGCCGACGCCGTGGGCGAAGGACGTCCCCGAGCCGCAGCAGCGCGAGGCCGAGAGGCTGTTCGAGGAAGGGAACGATCTGTTCGCGAAGCAGGCGCACGCGCCCGCGGTCGACAAGTACAAGGCCGCGCTCGCGCTGTGGGACCACCCGCTGATCCAGTTCAACATGGCGGTCACGCTGATCCGGCTCGACCGCGCGCTCGACGCTGCCGAGGCGCTCGAGAAGGCGCTGCGCTTCGGCGACAAGCCGTTCAAGCCCGAGCTCTATCAGGAGGCGCTCAACTACCAGACGCTCCTCAAGGGCCGCATCGGGTTCATCGAGATCGCGTGCACGCAGGACGGCGCGAAGATCGCCCTCGACGGCAAGGAGTGGTTCGGTTGCCCGGGCTCGCGCAAGGTGCGCGTCGAGGTCGGCGAGCACACCGTCATCGGTGATCTGCCGAAGCACCTGCCGGTCAATCGCAAGCTGGTGGTCGCCGGCGGCATGACGGTGACCGAGAAGATCCAGCTCGCGCCGCTCGATACCGCGATCAAGCTCGAGTATCCGTACAAGCGCTGGATCCCGTGGACGGTGACGGCGGGTGGCGCGGTCGTCGCGCTCGCCGGGCTCGGCGTCTGGGTCGCGGGTCGCGGCCAGATGGATTCGTTCAAGGAGAACTTCGATCGCGATTGCATGAACGGTTGCGAGAAGGATCTCTCCGAGCATCCGGCGCTCCGCGATCAGCGCGACAGCGCCGAGCTCAAGGGCACGATCGGCATCTCGATGATGGCGGTCGGTGGTGCCGCCGCCGTCGGTGGCTTCGTGTTCGCGATGTTCGTCAACACGCCCAAGCAGGTGTTGCCCACCGTCGAGGTCAACGCCTCGGGTGGTGCGCGCGCGACCTGGCGCTGGACGTTCTAGTCCGCGAACGCGCTGTCGATCCACGCGACCATGACCTCGCGGCCACCCTTGATGTTCGACAGCACCCACAGGTGGTCGCGACGGAATGGCTTGCCGATCAGCGCCTCGGCGCCGCGTTTTCCGGGGTGCTTGATATCGACCCAGTAGTGGCCCGCGGTGACGTGCCCACGCGGTCGTCGCGAACGCGGCCCCTACGGCTTCCGCGCCTTGAAGATCACGGCGAGGGGATGGCCGCGGTGCTTGTGGAAGTTCGGCTGCACCGCGATCAGCGCGTCGTCGACGATCGGCTCGACCAGCTCCTCGAGCTCGAGCCGCGCGGCGCGCACGGCCCGGACGTAATCACTCACCAGGTGAACGTGGCCGGGCATCCCGTACTCGATCGTCCCCGTACCATCGGTGGCTGGGAAGTGCGGCGGCACGCCCTTGAGCAAGAAGAACGGGTGATAGACGGAGACGACCAGCTCGCCGCCCGATGCCAGCACCTTCGCCATCGCCGCGATCGGCGTCGTCACCTCGGGTAGGTGCTCGAGCACGAGCGCGTCGACCACGAGGTCGAACGGACCGCTGGGCAGCGTGTCGAACGTGCCCTCGACGAGCTCGACACCCGGGCACTTGTCGCGCGCCTTCGCCAGCATCGCCGCGCTCGGATCGACGCCGATCACGCGCGCACCCTGCTGCGCCAGCCACGCGGTGTGACGGCCGGTGCCGCAGCCGACGTCGAGCACGCGCTTGCCGGTCACGTCACCGAGCAGGCGGCGCACGATCGGCTCCTCGATCTTGATCAGTCCGTTGGGATGCGCGTCGTAGCTAGCGGCCCACTTGTCGTAGCCCTCGGCGGTCGAGACCTTCACGCGCTCTGGCATCGCGCGCGCACTCTAGCAGTCGTTGGGGCAGTTGCTCGCGGTTTCGCCGACGCCACAGCTGAAGTCGCCGCAGGTGCCGCTGCACACCCCGCAGTCGGCCGGGCAGATGTTGCAATCCTCGAACGCGCTGCACTGACCGTCTCCACACCGCGGTGTCGTCGTGGCGCAGCTCGTCGGCGAGCCCGGCGGGCAGAGCGGGGTGCACACCGACCAGCACTCGTCGTCGGTACAGCCGGCCTTGCCGTCCTTGTCGTAATCGAGGGTCGCGTAGGTGCACGCCTCGGTGGTCGCGGCGGCACGGTACTGGAGGAGCGCGAGCTGGGAGGCCGTCTGGAAGCTCTGATCGCGACCGCCGAACGTGAAGATCTGGTGGCGCGCGGAGTCGTAGGCGACGGCCTGCTTGTAGTGAGGCAGCGGAGCCGACGCGGCATCGACCGCGCGCTGCGTCCACTTGTCGCCGTCCCAGTCCCACAGATCCTCGACGTTGGCCGCATTCGACGCGTTGCCGTAGACGCTGATCTGGCGCGCGTCCGGGTTGTAGAACACGGTGTGGCCGAAGCGGGCCGATGGGCCGCGCTGATCGAACGGGATCCAGCCACCGCCATCCCACTCCCAGATGTCGTCGAGCGGCGTGCGGAAGTCGTCCTTGCCGCCGAACACGATCGTTCGCTGGCGGATCGGATCGTAGGCCATCATCGTTCCCGACAGCCGGCTCACGGGTCCGTTGCCGCCGTCGAACTCGAACCATCCGAAATCGGGCGTCCACGCACGCAGCACCTGCGAGGTCCCGCCGGTCTGCTCGTCGCGACCACCGAAGCTCATCACGAAGTTGTTGACGCCGTCGAACACCAGCGAGGTGTTGCGAACGACCGGATGATCCGGTGCCGGCACTTCCGACCAGTCCGTGCCGTTGTAGGCGAACAAGCGATCGAGCGTGCCGAAGCCATCGGTGGTGTTCTGGCTCTCGGCGAGCTCGAGGCTGGTCGCGAGCATCATCACCGACCGACTCTCGGCGTTGTAGATCATCGCCGTGCCGGACTGCGGGATCGGCCGCACGCCGTCGATCTCGTGGAACTGGCGACCGTCCCATTCCCAGGTCTCGTTGTTGTGATCGCTGCACGGGATGCAGAACTGATCGCCGCCGAACATCACCACGCGCTTGCGCAGCGGATCGTAGGCCACACTCGCCGCCATCCTCGGTGACGGCTGCGTGAACGGCGGCGCCACGAACCAGGTCGCCGCGCGGCGCAGCACCGTGTCGCCGAGGGTCGAGCCGTTGCTGCCCAGCAGGCCACCGAACAGCACGACATGCCGCCGCACCGCATCGTACGCCGCCGCGGTGTGCAGGCGCGGCGCCGCCGGTTGGCCCGTGAAGCTGACCTGGGCCCAGGCCGTCCCGTTCCATTCCCAGGTCACGTTCTGCGTTCCGCCCGGCAACACCACCTTGCCGATCGAGGCGTCGAACACGAGCGACTGGCGGAAGCCGCTGGGGAAGCCCACGATCGTCCCCTTGTCGCTCCACGCGCCGTTCGCGCCGGTGCCGGTCCACACCAGCGTGCGGGTACCGGTGATCATCACGATCTGGTTGCGAATCGCGTCGTAGGCCATCGACGCGCCGTTCACGCACTGGTTGCCGGTCGGGCCGAGCACGTTCCAGTTGGTGCCGTTCCACTCGTAGGTGCTGCAGTTGGTCAGGATCATCGTGCCGCGCACCGCGTCGTACGCCATCGCGGTGTGGAAGCCGTTGTTGCTCGGCGGTGCCGCGGGCGTTCTCTCGACCCAGTCGATGCCATTCCACTCCCAGGTGTCGTTCTTGCTCGAGCTCTGGGTGAAGCCGCCGAACAGCAGCACGCGCTTGCGTTTCTGGTCGTAGCCCATCGCCGCGCCGTGACGCGCCTGCGGGGCCTTCTTCGGCCTCATCTGCGTCCACGACACGCCGTCCCACTCCCAGGTGTCGGCCAGCACGGCGCCCTGTGCCGACAGCCCACCGAACATCACCACGCGCTGGCGCGCACCATCGTAGGCCATGCTGTGGAGCCGGCGCGCGGGCGGCGTCGCGCCGGGTACGAGGGTGATGATGTCCTCGTTCTGGCAGGCGCCGCAGCCGTCGCGGTTGCGCAGGTTGCCGTCGTCGCACTGCTCGTTCATCTCGAGGTCGACGATCTTGTTGCCGCACGTCAGGTTCGACTTGCAGTCGGGACGACAGGTGTCGCCGGTCACCAGGTTGCCGTCGTCGCAGACCTCGCCGAGCAGGTTGTCGACGATGTTGTCACCGCAGCGCGGCAGCGAGCAGTTCGCGCGACAGGCGGCGTTCGGGTTGTTCGAGTTGTTGGCCGCGAGATCGCACTGCTCGTTGAAGTCCTTGATGCCGTCGCCGCAGCGCGGCAGCGTGCAGTTGTTGTGGCAGTTGTCGAAGTTGTTGCTGTTGGCGTCGTCGCACTGCTCGTTCTTCGCGAGGTCGACGATGCCGTTGCCGCAGGTCTCGAGTGACTTGCAATCGGCGGAGCAGCCGTCGCCGCTGGTCAGGTTGCCGTCGTCGCAGACCTCGCCGAACGCGGTGTCCTTGATGCCATCGCCGCAGCGCCGGAGCTCGCAGTTCGGGCGGCACGTGGCGTTCGCGTTGTTCGAGTTGGCGGCACCGAGGTCGCACGCCTCACCGAGCGAGATGTCGTCCTTGATGCCATCGCCACACCGGGGCAACACGCAGGTCGGCCGGCACACCGCGTTCGGGTTGTTGGTGTTGTTCGCCGCGCCGGCGTCGCACTGCTCGTTCTTGATCACGTCGACGATCGCGTTGCCGCAGATCTCGCGCGACCGGCAGTCGGCCGAGCACCCATCGCCGGCGACCGCGTTGCCGTCGTCGCAGACTTCGCCCTTCGTGGTGTCGGTGATGCCGTCGCCACAGCGCTGGACCTGACAGTTGGTGCGGCACGCGGCGTTGGCTGCGTTCGAGTTGCCTGCCGGGTCGTCGCAGCCTTCGCCGAGCGATGGATCCTTGATGCCATCGCCGCACTTCGGCAGCACGCACGTCAGCCGGCACGGCGCGTCGGGCGTGTTCGCGTTGTCGAGCCCCTCGTCGCACTGCTCCTGGTTGACGGCGTCGATGATGCCGTTGCCGCACTGCTCGAGCGACTTGCAGTCGGCGCTACAGTGGTCGCCCGAGGTCGAGTTGCCGTCGTCGCAGACCTCGCCGAACGCGGGATCCTGGATGCCATCACCGCAGCGCTGGAACTGACAGTTCTTGCGGCACCGGGCGTTGGGAGTGTTCGAGTTGAACACGCCATCACCGTCGCTCTCGAGGCCGTCGTCGCAGACCTCGCCGAGATCGTCATCGATGATCTCGTCACCGCACGACGGCAGCTTGCAGTCGAGCCGGCACGCCGAGTTGGGCGCATCGGAGTTGGCCGTTCCGAGGTCGCACTGCTCGCGAAAGGTATCGACGATGCCGTTGCCGCACCCTTCGGTCGACTTGCAGTCGGAGGAGCAGCCGTCGCCGTTGATCGTGTTGCCGTCGTCGCAGACCTCGCCGACCAGGGTGTCGGTGAAGCCGTTGCCGCACGCCTCGGTGGACGTGCAGTCGGCGCTGCAGTGATCGCCGTCGACGTTGCCACCGTCATCGCAGACCTCGCCCTTGAACGCGTCGACCACGCCGTTGCCGCAGGTCTCGTCCGACGTGCAGTCCGCGCTGCAACCGTTGCCGTTGATGACATCGCCGTCATCGCAGACCTCGCCGTCGTCGAGGATGTTGTCGCCGCAGCGAGGCAGCTGGCAGTTCGGGCGGCAACCGTTCGGCTGGTTCGAGTTGCCGTCGCCGTCGTCGCACGCCTCGTTGAGCGTCGAGTCGATGATCCCGTCACCGCAGCGCGCGAACTGGCAATCGTCGTGGCAACCGTCGTCCTGCGTGGTGTTGCCGTCGTCGCACTGCTCGCCCATCGCCGGGTCGGGGATCGAGTTGCCGCAGGTCTCGTTCGACTTGCAGTCGGCGGAGCAGCCATCGCCGTTGTTGGTGTTGCCGTCGTCGCAGACCTCGTTCGGCGTCAGGATCGAGTTGCCACAGCCGACCGGCAGACACAGCGAGCTCGTGCACGCACCGTCGGCGACGCCGGGATAGCTGCACGCATCGCCATCGGCCTTGCCGGCGCAATCGCTGAGCTGCTCGGGCAACGCGCAGCCACCGCGGCCGTCGCACACCATGTTCGAGGGGCAATCGACCGTCGGGCAGCTGGTCAGGCTCGGCTTCAAACACGAACCGAGTAACAGCGCCACCACGAGCGCGCATCGATCCATCTCACCAGCGTATCGGAGATGACGAAACTTCTCGCCGTAGGAGCCGCGAGCTAGTCCCCGTACATCTGCTCCGATCAGCTCAGATCGGCGACAGGTTGAACAGCACGCGGACCCGCGCGCTGCTACCGGTGAACGTCATCGTCACGTCCTTGCGCCAGCCGGTCTCGAACGGGTTGAGCACCACCTCGTTGCCGAGGCCGTCGTCGAAGAACGGGTCGTGTTCCGTGAGGTTGCCTCGCAGGCGAATCGCCTGACCGGCCTTGGGCGCGACCTCGATGATCGTCTCGGCGAGCGGCTGGCCCTGGCCGAACTGCTGGCCCTCGCGGATCACCACGTAGTTGCCGCTGCCCTTGTTGAACAGCATCCCGCTGTTGACGCCCTCGGCCCAGATCTGCCCGAAGATCTCGAGCTCGCCGCCGCCGTCGCCGCCATCGTCATCGACCGCGATGCCCATCAGCGCGACGCGCACCTTCTGGCTGACGCGGCTGCACTCCTTGACCGCGTAGTCGGTGGTGAACGACATCCGCGCCGGCGAGTTGTCCTTCAGGTAGCTCAGCTTGTACGCGATCGGCGCGCCGGGCGACTGCTTGCTGTAGTTGCCGCCTTCCTTGATGAAGTTGATCAACGCCTCGTACGAATCGATCGTCTTGACCGCGTTGCCGGCATCGCCGCCGAGGATGAACGCGGTGATCTTGCTCTTCGAGATGATGTCCTTGTAGGTCACCGAGACGTCGCCCGAGACATCGACGCCGCCCGAGTAGGCGAAGTCGAGCGCCGCGCCCATCTCCTCGCTCGAGTACTCCGACTCGAACGTGAACACGACCATCCGGCCGTAGGTCACCGACGACACGTAGACCGGCGGCCGCTGCTCGTCCATCTTCGCCTGGACTTCTTCCAGTAACAGATTCGGTGCGAGCAGCGCGCTCGGCGAGCGCGGCGCATCGAGATCGACGGTGTAGTACGCCTGCGTGTAGCGCACGAGGTAGCGCGAGCGAACCTCCTGCTTGTTCCACTCGAAGCTGGTCTTCAGGCTGGCGACGCCGAGGCCCCAGCTCGCCTGGACACCGAGCGCCATGTCGAGCTGCTGTTGCGAGTGAACCTCCTCGATCTCGGAGTAGAGGTTCGCGGGTGTCGAGCCGGTGATCTCGGAATCGAGGATGCCGGCGAGCGCCTCGCGATACGACGACAGGCTCGGATCCTCGATCACCGCGGACTTGCCGCCGGCGAGGTTCTCGAGGCTGACCGAGATCGTGGCCGGTGCGCGCGGCAACGCGATCTGGGTGAACAGGCCGGTGAGCACCGAGTCGGCGCTGACGATCGCACCGGGATACAGCGCGTCGGAGTTCGCGGCGTAGGCGACGATCCGATCGTACTGGCGGGTCTCCATCAGGTTTTGCGTCGAGCACTGGTAGTCGCCTTCGCGCGCCTCCGCGCTCCGGGGGCCTTCGTCGACCTTCGGGTCGTCGACGGGCAGGTACGGCAGCGATGCGATGTACTCGTCGATCTTGCCCGCCTCCGGCTCGACGAGCTGCGTGGTGCAGCCGGTGAGACCAACCGTGAGCAGTGCGAGCAGCTGCGAGCGCGAAGTCATGGCGCGCACATCGAGCAACATCGTGACCAACTCGCCGGCGTATTCCCGATCCCGGTTGGGACTTTTGTCCCGCATCAGGACACTCACTTGGATGACGCTGTGCACACACGCGTGGGCGGGCGTTTCGTCCCTAGGGGCTGGCCACGTGGTCACTCGATCTGCCACCTTCGCGCGATGACGGCCGGTCAGATCCAGCTCCAGCGTCACGGTCACGTCCTCGCGATCGGTCTCGATCGCGCGGCCAAGCGCAACGCGTTCGATCTTCCTCTGTGGAACCAGCTGTGCCTCGCGTACGGCGAGCTAGATCGCGATCCCGAGCTCCGGGTGGGCGTCCTCCACGCGCTCGGCGATCACTTCACCGGTGGTCTCGATCTCGTGCAATGGGCCCCGGTCTTCCAGTCCGGCAAGTTCCCGCTCCCCGAGGGCGGGCTCGATCCGCTCGGGCTCGTCGGGGCGCGGCTGACGAAGCCGGTGGTCGCGGCGGTGCAGGGCATCTGCTTCACGATCGGCATCGAGCTGATGCTCGCCACCGATCTACGGGTCGCGTCGCGCACCGCACGCTTCGGGCAGATCGAGATCAAGCGCGGCATCTATCCGGTCGGCGGCGCGACGATCCGGTTCCCCCGCGAGGTCGGCTGGGCGAACGCGATGCGCTACCTGCTGACCGCCGACGAATTCGACGCCGCCGAGGCGCTGCGGATCGGCTTCGTGCAGGAGGTGGTGGACGATGCGTTCGCGCGCGCGATGCAGCTGGCCACCACGATCGCTGCGCAGGCACCCCTCGGGGTCTACGCGACGCTGGTGTCGTCGCGGGCGGCGCTCGCCGAGGCCGAGGCCGCCGCCGCGGCTCGGCTTCTTCCCGATCTCCAGCCGCTGATGGTCAGCGACGACGTCCAGGAGGGCCTGCGCGCCTTCGTCGAGCGGCGACCCGGCCAGTTCCGCGGCCGGTGAGCCACGCATCACACGACCCGGCATTACCCCAGCGCGAGCGCCCATTCCCGACCCGGCGGGGTACCATGCCGATCGTGGTCGCTCTTGCCGTCCAGCCGCTCGACATCGGAGTGGCGCAGCTCTACGCCCGAGCGCTGCTCGCGATCGCGCGCGCCGGCGAGGAGCTCGGGCTCGAGGAGGGGCTGCGCCTCCAGGAGAAGGTCGAGAAGCGCGCCGGGTTCCCGATCTCGCTCGACGACCTGCTGCTCTACGAACCGCTGCTGCCGTCGGAGCTGGCGCAGCACATCCGCGCATCCGCCGGTCCGTTCCGTGGCACGTCGATCCATCCCGGCGAGCTGGCGGCGATGATCGTGGTCGATTCGATCTCGGTGGTGCTCGCGAAGGGCTACGTCGCCGAGGCGGAAGCGCGCGAGCTGGTGCGCTTCGCGACCGCCCTCGGCTGCACGGTCGAAGAGGTTCGCAAGCTGTCGGCCAAGACCGCGCCGTTTCTATCGGCACTCGACGGCTTGTAGACGGTTAAGATGCGCCCGTGCGGTTCGCGGCCCTCGTGTTCTTGATCGCGTGCGGTGGTGGTGGTGGCGACGATCCTTCACCCGATGCCGGGCCGGATGCGCCGACCGGGATCACCGCCGAGCAGCTGCTCGCGCGGATCGCGACCTGCGAGGGCGTCGGCGGGCCGTACGCGAGCGACGCGAGCGGCGCCGCGAACATCGACATCTGTGGCTTCCCCGGCGCGGTGGCGTGGACCGCCGACATGGACATCGATTGCGACGGCAAGGAGTCGGAGCAGTGCAACCTCGGCACCGACCCGAGCTACATGGATCAGACGGCCGCGACCGATTCGAACGGTGAGTTCCTCGATTCCGCGACGCTGCCGTTCGTGGTCATCCCCGGCCGCAGCACGCGGTTCGATTACATCGATGCCGGGCTCGGCATGCGCTCGGTAGTCGCGGTGGTCTTCGAGGGCAAGGTCGAGTACGGGGTGCTCGGGGATGTCGGGCCGCAGGCGATCATCGGCGAGGCGTCGTACGCGATGGCGGAGCGGCTGGGGATCGATCCCGACCCGTCGACGGGCGGTACGGAGAGTGGGGTGGCCTACATTGCCTTCACGGGCGCCGAGGCGAAGGTCGAGGTGATCGAGGATCACGACGAGGCGGTCACCCTCGGAGAATCCCTCGCGCAGGCGTTACTGGCCGCGCCCTAAGGTGAAGAGACCTGGCTAGTCGAGCTTCGATCGCGACGGCATTAGCCACTGTCTCTCGACGGGGAACACCGCAAACACGCGATTAACCCTCGGCGATCGCAGCGATCTGATCACCGCCGTGCACAGCTTGCGCGGAGCTGCCGTGGCGCACTGCTTGCTCTCCTCGCGGGACATGCGGAACGCTGTACTCCTCGCGTCTCTCTCCCTGCTTGCTGCAACCTCCGGGTTGCAGACGGGATGTGCGTCGGACGATGACGACCACGCCGACGAGACCGACCTGTTCGAACAGGCGTACGAGGACGCGCACGACGAGGGCAAGGTCGACAGCGCGAGCTGCTCCGGCGTCACCGTTCCCGATCGCAACGGCTTCAACAAGCGCATCGCGCTGACGTTCGACGACGGCCCGAACCCCGACACCACGCCGCAGGTGATCTCGATCCTCGAGAAGCACCGCGCGCCCGCCACGTTCTTCACCAACGGTAGCCGCTACTCGAGTCAGGCGGCGAAGGACATCGCCGCGCGGATCGCCGCGCACCCCGACTTCATCCTCGCGAACCACTCGCACCGCCACATCAACCTCGCCGAGCAATCGGCGGCCACGGTCGCGACCGAGATCGATCGCACCGACGCCCTGATCCGCGAGGCCGGCGAGCTGCCCAGGTACTTCCGGTTCCCGTTCGGCAGCTCGAACTGCAACTCGAAGAAGCAGGCGCAGGATCGCGGCTACGTCGTCACCGGCTGGCACGTCGATAGCGCCGACTGGTGCTACGCGGCCGGCGGCGGCTTCTGCAAGAAGTCGACGTTCAAGTTCGTGCCCGACAACATGCGTGGCGACATGAAGGCCTACGTGCTGTCGCAGGTCCGCTCGTTCAACGGCGGCATCATCCTGTTCCACGACATCCACCAGTCGACCGCGAGCGCGCTCGACGGCATCCTCACCGCACTCGAGGCCGAGGGCTACACCTTCATCCGGCTCGACGACACCACCGCATTCCCCAAGCTCCACGGCGCCGTGCCGCCGCCGCAGAAGTTCATCGGCGATGCGTGCACCAGCGACGCCGACTGCGCCTTCACCGCCGCCGGCAAGGCCGGCAGCTGCCACCCCGCGGGCTTCTGCACGACCCAGTGCGAGGGCTCGTGCCCCGATCTCTCGGGCCGCGCCGGCACGTTCTGCATCGCCGACGAGCGCGCCGCGACGCCGACCGGCATGTGCGTGTCGAAGGCCGCGACGCAGAACAACGCGTGCGCGCTGTTGCCCGACACCGAGAACCGCACCGAGCCACGCTTCATCGGCAACAGCAACGCCGCGCCGGCGACCGCGAACGTCTGCGCCCCACGCTAGAGGGCTCTGGTCACGGTCACCAGCTTGCCGCCGGCCTGCCCGCCGATCAGCAGCACGTTCCCCATCCAGCTCAGCACCGGCACCGCCTCGCCGCCCTCCCAGATCCTCGCGAGGTGACCGGGTGTCTGGGAGTGCTCGACCACCGGCGCGCCGTTCTTCAGATAGCTGATCGCGAACCGATCGCCTTCGCCGGCGACGTTGACCGGTGAGTCCTTCGCACCGGCGAGGGACAGGCTGTCGACCTTGCCGCCCTTGTCGTCGACCCAGAACAGCGACGCCGCGCCGGACTTGTCGCGGGTGGCGATCAGGCAGTAGCGCCGCGTGCAGCCGAACCCGAGGATGGTGTCGTGCTTCGGCAGCGCCACGCGCCGCGGCTTGCTGCAGTGGCCTTCCTCGCAGCGCACCATCTCGAAGCGATTGCCGTTGCGATAGAGCAGGGCGATCGCGTGATCCGCATCGGTGACGCCGCAATACGGCGAGGCGACCTCGGCGTCGTCGAGCTCCTCGACCGCGAGGGTCGCGCGCTCGGCGTTGACGTCGTAGCTCGAGCCGCGCAGCACCCAGATCGCGCCATCGCGTTCGAGCCAGCCGATGCCGAACATCAGGTGCGTGGTCGCCGCCTGCGAACACAGCTTCTCGACGCGCTTGCCGTGCAGCTGCTTGCGATCGAGATCGTCGGCGACGGCGAGGGCGATGCGCCGGCCCTCGTGCCACACGATCGCGGCACCGCGGTTGGTGCCGACCACGCGCGTGTCCTTGGTGATCGGCACGGTCAGCTCGCGCACCGGCTTGTTGTCCGAGCCGACCTCGGTCAACCGACCGGTCGCGCGATCGAGGACCGCGAACGTGTCGTGCGTGGTGCCGGCCACCAGGTCCAGCGGTCGGGTCTCGGTCCGCCGCCACATCAGCAGCACCACCACGGCGATCGGGAGCATCCACCAGCGCAGTCGCATGGCGCGATCCTATATCCTCGTCTCCATGTCCGATCTCGCTCAGCGGTTCGCGGATGCGCAGGCCAAGATCAAGCCGGTCACCGGCCTCGGCAATGACGTCATGCTCGAGATGTACGGTCTCTACAAGCAGGCCACCGTCGGTGACTGCACCGGGTCGCGGCCCGGCATGCTCGACGTCAAGGGGCGCGCGAAGTACGACGCGTGGGCCAAGCTCAAGGGCAAGTCGAAGGACGCCGCGATGGAGGCGTACTGCGAGCTGGTCGCGAAGCACGCGAAGTAGACGGTGATGAGTCACTGGCGTCTCGAGGGTCGGACCGCGCTGGTCACCGGCGGGACGCGCGGCATCGGTCGCGCGATCGCCGACGAGCTCGCCGCGCTCGGTGCGAAGGTGATCGCGGTCGCCCGGGGAGCGGTCGAGGGCTTTCCGCACGAGGTGATCTGCGGGGACGTCACCAGTGCCGCCGATCGCGAGCGGATCGTCGAGCGCCTGACCGGTCCGCTCCACATCCTCGTGCACAACGCCGGCACCAACGTGCGTGCACCGCTGACCTCGTACGACGACGCCACGATCGAGCGACTGATCGCGCTGAACCTGACCTCGCCGCTGCTGCTCTCGCGCGATCTTCACGCGCGCCTGAAGCAAGCCGGCGATGCCTCGGTGATCCACGTCGGCTCGGTCGCCGGTCACCTCGCGCTCCCCACCGGCGTCGCCTACGCGGCGGCCAAGGCCGGGCTCGCGCAGGCCGCGCGTACGCTCGCGCTCGAGTGGGCGAGGGATGGCATCCGCGTCAACACGATCGCGCCGTGGTACACGCGAACGCCACTGGTCGAGCCGATCCTCGGCGATGCCGCGAAGCTCGCCGCGATCCTCGCGGCCACGCCGATGGCGCGCATCGCGGAGCCGTACGAGGTCGCGCGTGCCGTCGCGTTCCTCGCGCTGCCCGCGTCCTCGTACGTCACCGGCCAGTGCCTCGCCGTCGACGGCGGGATGTCGATCCAGGGCCTGCCGGCATGATCCGGCTGCTCGCCGTCGACGATCTGCCGCGCCTGCTCGATCACGGCGAGCGGCTGTGGGCCGAGCGCGAGGTGATTCGCAGCCGGCCGTTCGCGCACGGCACGTCCTACGATCGAGGTCCGCGCGAGGAGCGCCTGCGCACCGAGTGGTCGACGCCGGTCACCGACGTCAAGTGGTCGCGCTGCTGGGCGCTGGTCGCCGGCGATCACACCGTCGTCGGTCACTGCGATCTCAAGGGCGGCGCGATCGCGAGCGAGCTGCATCGCGCCACGCTCGGCATCGGTATCGAGGCCGCGCATCGCGATCGCGGGCACGGCCGCGCGCTGTGCGAGGCCGCGATCGCGTGGGCACGCGACCAACAGCTCGCGTGGATCGATCTCGGCGTGTTCGGAGGCAACGCGCGCGCCCGGGCGCTCTATCGCAAGCTCGGCTTCATCGAGGTCGGCACCACGAAGGACCGCTTTCGCGTCGATGGTGAGTCGATCGACGACATCTCGATGACGCTCGCGCTGTGACGCGCAGGCGTGCGATGCTGATCGAGGGATCGTGAAGCCTCTGTTTCACATCACGACGCGCGCCGCGTGGGATCGCTCGCAAGCCGCACGCGAGTACCGCGCGCCCTCGCTCTCCACCGAGGGCTTCATTCACCTGTCGACAGAGGAGCAATGGCGGCACACGCTCCATCGCCTGTTCCGCACCGCCGACGATCTCGTCATCCTGCGCATCGACCCGCGGCGCGTCGCGGCGGAGATCAAGTTCGAGCGCGCCCCCGATGTCGACGAAGCGTTCCCGCACCTCTACGGCCCGCTCGAGACCGACGCCGTCATCAACCTCCGCGATGCCCCGCGCATGATCGACCTTCCCCCCGGCATCGTCGACCGCATCAAACAAGCCGACGACGCCGTCTCCGCCGTGGTCGGCTGCGCGATCGAAGATCACGGCCGCCCGCAGACCTACGTCGTGCTCGCCGCGCGTCCCGGTCGCGCCGGCGAGATCGATCTGCAGTCCGCCATCGCGATCGGTGCCGATCTCCGCGATGTCGGCTGGATGCAGATCCACTCGATGCCGCGCCAATCCGATGGCGCGGTCGACGAGGTTACCCTGCTCGCGTATGTCGAATCTCTGGTGCAGGACGACTGAGCTACGCCCGAGCTACGCCCGCGCGTGAAGCTCGCGTCCGGACGTCACAAGCACTTGCAGCCGTCGTTGAACATCCACATGTGACCCGAGGCGCCGGCGTCGCCACAGCACTTCTTGCACGCCTCCCCGTCCTCGAACGCGGGATTGGTCTTGTCCTTGACCGCGCACTTCTCCGCCTGCTTCGGGTCGGCCTTGGAGCCGGTACCACCGCAGCCGACCACGAAGCCGAGCACGACCACCGCATGCATGACGTAGCTCATCGTTCCCTCCTGACCACCACGTTAACACGCAGCTCTCTGCCGGATCGCTCGGACACGACGACTGAGCTACTGTCGACACGATGAACCTCGCCGCCGTCGCCGTCGCCGTCGCCGCTGCGCTTGCCGCGTGCGGTTCCTCGAAGCCCGCGCCGTCGATCCCGACTCCAACCGCCGGTGGTGCACCCGCCGACCCCGAGAAGTTCGAGATGCAGGGCTACCAGCTCGTGCTGCTCCGCCGCGGTCCGGCGTGGACGCCGGAGAAGACCGACGAGACGAAGAAGATCTTCGAGGGTCACATGGCGAACATCGAGGCGATGGCCGCCTCCTGCAAGCTCGTGGTCGCCGGCCCGATCGACTCGCCCGCGACCGATCGCACCGCGCTCGCCGGCATCTTCATCTTCGACGCCAAGCGCGAGGAGCTCGATGGCCTGCTCGCGAACGATCCGGCGATCAAGATCGGTCGCCTGGTCCCCGAGATCCACTCCTGGTACGGCGACGCCGGCCTGGCGAAGCGCTGCAAGCCGAAGACGTAGCGCGATGGGGAGCTGGCTGCGGCGAGTCTGGTACGGGTACGCGATCGATGGCGCGGTGCTCGTCGTGCTGGCCGTTCCTGCGAGCTGGGGATACCTGCAGTGGCCCATGCTCGCGATCTATGTCGCGCTGTCGTGGCATCTGCTCCGCAAGGTCCTCCAGCACCGCTGGATCCTGTGGATCGTCAACGATCCGCGGACCCGGATCTGCCACGGGCTCGAGCACGCGACGCTGGCGGTCCTCGACGAGCAGCTCCAGATCCCGCTGCACGGGTTCACGCACGGGCAGGACCGGTTCATCGTCGCATCACCCGCGGGTGGTCTCGAGCTCGGTCGCGTCTGCGACGCTGCGACGCAGGCGATCGCGCGTGTCCAGGCCGGCGAGCGCTCGCTGATCTACACCCACCACTGCGGGACCAGCGACCTGATCAGCGCGGCCACGCTGTGGGTCATGTTCCTCGCGATCGCCGCCGTCGCGGGTTTGCTCGGAAGCTCGGGCCCGGTCTACTTCCTGATCGGCGGGCTCCTGCTTCGCGTGTGGCTTGCCACCCACGGTGCGATCGGTCTGCTCTCGCAGCGGCTGTTCACCGTGTCGCATCAATTCGACTCGGCCGCGGTCACCTTCGTGAGATCGATCAACAGCATCTCGGGCTGGCAGCGTCCCGACTCCGAAGTCTGGTTCGAGGTCTTCATCGAGCTCCAGCCGAGTGCCACGCAGGGTGGGACGGTCTCGCCTGGTTTCACTGCTTGAGGTTCGCGCGAAGCTCGTGATTAGCTCGTCCACCGAGATCATCGGTTCCGCGGAACCGGTTCGCTGCTGCGCTTGGTGGCAACTCGGGCGGTGCCACCCTTCGTGAGCCCCCAGCACAGCGCGAGCAGACGCCCGAGCTTGTTTCGAACCTCCTGATCATCGACCACATAGCCCCAGGCCCTCCCCAGATCGAGGCTGCCCTTCACCTCGTTCGCCTCGCCGAACGCGATCTCCCACTTGAGGCGCCGATTCCCACCGCGATGGCCCATTCCTTCGGCCAGGTTCTGCACGGTGCTGCTCGCCGCATCGACGAGCTGCTTCGCCAGATTCGCATCGTGCTTTCTGATCTGCTCGACGATGGGCCTCAGCTCGCCGACGACTTCGAGTGCAACCTGATAAGCGATCAACATGGTCGTGTTCTCCTCTGACGTTCGTTCCGTTAATTGAAGGCCCTCGGGGCTCCCGAGGGCCGCGGCCTCTTCG
>JAEYYY010000352.1 GCA_023430775.1 Pseudomonadota bacterium | reverse complement strand
CGATCAGCGCGCGCGAGGTCGACGGTGCGGTGGTGCTGGTGTTCCCGGCGGAGCGCTTCGATCTCGATATCGCGGCCGCCCTCGGCAAGCGCGACTGGGATCAAGTGGTCCGCAGCTCGGACAATCTCTCCGGCGCGATGCGCGACAAGATCCATCGCGACGGCGCCGGCTGGATCGCTCCGATCGAGTTCCTCTCGGAGGTGTTCGTCGACGGGAAACCGCTGACCAAGCAGCACTTCGAGAAGGAAGCGACCAAGGCGGATGACATCAAGTCGCTCGACGTTCACTTCCCGCGGTTCGGCGAGGTCAGGCTCCTCGAGATCACCGGCAAGGGGCGGTTCGTGACCTCGCTGGCAGACGCTCGGCGCGCGGCCAAGCTGGTGTGACATGAAGAGCCTCGCAGTCGCCCTGGTGTTGTTCGCGACTGCGTCAGCCGCTCGAGCCGACGACAAGGAGCTCGACAAGGCCTCGTTCGTGTTCGCGCGCGGCGACAAGCTGATCAAGGTCGACAACAAGGGCAAGAACGAGGTCGAGCTCGCCACGCTCCCCGCGCCTGCCAACCCGACGGCGAAGGTCGTCGTCCGCGCGCTGCGCACCGATCCGCGCGGCACCGTCTTGCTCGCCGATCTCGACGGCAGGTGGTGGTGGATGCCGCTCGACGGCTCCAGGAAGCTGACGCAGCTGCCTTGCGGCGAGGGCCCGGCGCAGCTGCCGCCCGATGGCTCGTGCGTGATCTGCCGCGCGCCGGGGAACCAGGATAAGGCCCTCGTCGTCAACCTCAGCACCGGCAAGTTGATCCCGGTCAACGCGCCGGCGCTCGGTTCGCGGATCATCAACGTCGGCCTCACCCGTCGCGTGGTCTATGCCGACAACACGGGCATCTGGTCGATCGCGCTGGCGGATCAGAGGAAGAGGACGCGGCTCGCGCCGCAGGCACCGCTTCGCAACTTCCTGCCGAGCCCCGACGGCAAGCTCGCGGTCGGCGTCTACATGGAATCGATGTACGAGAATCGCAAGCAGCTGCCGCCGGTCGAGACGCTGACCGTGTTCGCGCTCGATGGCGAGGCCGCGCGCCGGAAGGGCATCCGCAAGGGCATCCCGCTCGACTGGTCGCACGACGGCACGTACGTGCTGGTGCAGGAGGGCTCGTCGGCATGTCTGATGCGCGCCACCGGCGGCGAGTACAAGTGCTACAAGGGCTTCACTGCGGTGTCGCTCGCGCCGGATGGCTCGTACGTGCTGATGCTCGGCAATCGCGATCCCAAGGCGAAGACGCCCGCGAAGAAGCCGCCGAAGAAGCCGGCGAACGACGACGACCAGAGTGGCGACAAGGACGACGACGTCCCGGTGGCGTTACCGACCGGGCCGCTGGCGCTCTATCGCGGCCGGCTCGATGGCTTGTATGACAGCGCACCGATTCTGGTGACGAAGATCGTCGACGGTGCCGCGGTCTGGGTGCCAGGAAAATAGCCACTTAGCACCCCGCTACCTCAGGCACGACGCTCTCTGGTGAACGAGATCCGTACTGTGATCTCGTGACCGTCTGGCTGACCGAAGACGAGCTGATCGCCGCAGCGGGACGGGGAGAAATCGCCGCCCAGCGTGCGTTGTTCCGCCGCGAGTACCCCCGCGTCGCTGCCACGGTGGTCCGGATGGTCGGCAACGACCGGGACATCGACGACCTCGTGCAGGAGACGTTCATCTCGGTGTTCGACGCGCTGCCGCGGTTCCGGCGCGAGGCGAAGCTGTCGACCTGGATCGAGAAGATCGCGATCAACGTCGTGCTCCAGCACCTGCGGCGAAATCGTCAGAGCCCCGTGCCGCTGACGGTCGATCCCGGGTGTCCGAGCGCGCACCGGATGGTGGAGAGCGCCGATGCGCGCGAGGGCCTTCGCAGGCTCTACGCGGAGCTCGCGGACATGACGCCCGGCTCGCGCCTCGCGTTCGCGCTCTACGCGATCGACGGCCGCTCGATCAACGAGGTCGCGGCGCTGACGCAGTCGAGTCAGATCGCGGCGAAGGTCCGGATCTGGCGCGCGCGTCGCGAGGTCGAGCGCCGCGCCGATCAGGATCCGGTGCTGGCCGAGCTGGTCAGGCGCCGAGCCTAGCGACAGTCGAGCGCCTCGAGGGCAACCATGCCGGCGCGGCATTGCGTGTCGAGCACGCCGCGATCGGCGCCGTCGGTCCAGGTCTCGCGATGACGGGCGAGCTTCGTTGCCAGATCGTCGCGCAGCTCGCGCGGCAGCGTCTGACAGGCAAGCAACGGCGCCAGGGCTCGCTCGTATGCCCGGCAGCTCTCCGGCACGCCGCGCGTCGCCGGCACGAATGCCTCGAGCGCGCGATCGAGCCGAGCGTTCTGCGCATCGCTCAGGTGCTTGCGACAACCCTTGCGATCGGCGGCCGTGGCGATCGACGCCACGCATGCCCGCATCGCCTGGCTCCAGGCGTCGATCTCGCAGCGCTGCGCGAACACCGTGCGGATCTCGGCCGCCTGGGGATCGCCGCGCAGCAAGCTCTCGACTCGATCGGCGACCGTCTCGCACGTCGTCGCCGGACCGCGCGAGCACGCCGCGACGGCGAGCAGCAAGATCACATGGACTGCAGCCACAATCGTCGCTCGAGCTTGTCCTTGTTGCTGGAGATCGCCGCGGCCGTCGCGCCGTTCGCGTTGGTGGCGAGTCGCTCGACCTGGGTCCCCGATGCCGCGTAGAGCTCGGTGCCGGAGTGGGCGATCGAGCCGGCGCCGCCGTTGATCACCACGGTCGACATGTTGCCGCCGTTCGACAGATCGAGCCGGTACAGGTGTCCGGTGTCGCTCGACTGCCCGAACGCCGCCGCGTTGACATCGGTGGTGTCGCTGGTGACGAACAGCTGATCGCCGACGACGGTGGGTTGCGCGAAGCCCCGCTCGCCGGCGTTCAGGTTCTTGATGAACTTGAGCAGCGACGCCGAACTTTCGTTCAGCGGCGTGTTGCCGACCGCGGTGTTCGCGGACATCGCGACGATCTGGTGCTGGTCGCCCGACCACAGCGTCAGCGCCGCCGGATCGAAGTAGCCGCCCGAGACCGCGGCGACGAACAGCGACTGCGGGTTCGCCGGGTTGTCGGAGAAGATCGCCGGAGCCGCGCCGAACGGCTTCTTGTCGGTGGTGAACCGGAACAGCGGGTTCGCGCCGTACGGGTTCGCGCCGGTGCTCGCCGTCAGCCGCCAGAGATCGCCGTACAGCGTGCCGTAGAACACGTCGGTGAACGCGTTGGCGCCGGTGCGATCGACCGCGATCGCGGCGCCGGGAATGCCTGCCGCGGGCACCGTGCCGCTGGCCGACACGCGCGGGGCCGGATACTGATGGCCGGTCTGCCACAGCAGCGTGCCGGTCTCGATGTCGATCGCGCTGACGACGCTACCGGACGTTCCGGTGCCGCCGTTGTTGGTGTGGACGAACGCGAGGTTCTTGTTCCCCGAGCTGGCCTTGGTGAGCCCCGCGGTGAGCTCGATCGCGACGCCGAAGTCGGTGACGCCGCGCGCGGTGGGGGTCACGTACTCCCACAGGATCGTCGGGTTGAACGGATCGGTGATATCGAGCGCGGTCACCGACGGCTGCTCGCCGGCGACGCCCGGGTCACCGCTGCCGCTCGGCACCAGCATGATGGTGCGGAACGATCGCGAGACCACGCTGTCGGTCGGGTCGAAGTCGCCGAACAGATCGATGACGCGCGGCGAGCCGTCGATCCGCGCGGTGTTGGTGCGCAACCGCGACAGCTGGGTACGCGGGATGAACGCCCAGAGCTCGCGGCCGATCGACGGGCAGGCTCCGATCGCCTGCGCGCAGATCGCGTGCACCATGCCGTCGGCGGCACCGACATAGATCATCTGCGGGCGGGTCGGCGAGCCCGCGACCAGGCTGGTCCCGATCACCGCGGCGGTCGAGCGATCGATGCCGCCGAGCTTCGCGACGTAGTTTCCTGGGTTGTCGGCGTCGGGGATGCCCGCGAGGACGCGCGAGACGACGAGCGTCTGGTTCGCGGTCGTCAGGCCCGGTGCGATCACCGACTTGATCGCCGTGAAGCTCGTGCCGGAGGTCTGCACCATCCGTCGCGCCGGCCGGACGCCCGCGTCGGTGTGCGTGAACACCGTGCGGCAGTTGCCGGTGAAGTAGCTCGCGCACCCCGAGGGCGTCACCGGTGGGATGTTGGTGGCCGCATCGAAGGCGACTGCGGCGGACGGGAGCGCGTTGAAGTCGGTGCCCGACACGGCGACCTGGTTTGCGCGGATGCCGCGCAGGTGGCCGAGCAGGAACGGGAACTCGAAGCTGGTTGCCTCGGCGTCGGTGGTCGCCGTCTTGGTCGTCGGTGCCGGGACGATGCTCTCGAACGTGCCCTGCACGATGTCGACGTCGCCGTTGATCGTCGCGATCACCGGTGACGCGCGCGTGATCTCGCGGTTGACCGGCACCACCGGCGGATCGCCGAGCAGGAGCAGCGTCTGGAGCGCGATCTTGGTACCGGCGATCGAGTCGGTCTCGTCGTGGGTGCCGAGGTAGAGGATGTTGCTCTTCTCCGAGCTGTCGTCCTTGAGGTTGCGCGTGACGAACTCGCCCTTGAAGCCGGCCATCGTGCGCACCGTCGCCGCCGAGCCCAGCTTGGTGTTGTCGAGAGACGACACGCCCGAGACCAGGGTCTTGACGCCCGATCGATACTTGGCTCCGGAGGCCGGCTTGAAGTCGGCCACCGTCGACGCCACGCTCTGCAACGCGTTGAACTTGTAGTCACCGATCTGCACGAACGCATCGCCGGGCTCGGCGAAGTACGCGCACGGCTGGCCGTTCGAGAGGTTCGGATCGGTGCAGTTGCGAAGTGCGTCGGTGCTGAACGGGCCGGCGGAGTTGATCGAGCCGGTGTTGATCTCGAGGCCGTGCGAGATCTGGTTGCAGCTCGCCGACGTGCAGGTCTGGAACTGCGTGCTCGAGAACGAATTCATCGCCGGGCTGCCGTCCGCACCTTCGAACGCCGAGATCGAAGCGCATTGCGCCATCACGCCGGCCTGCTGGTTCGCGAAGCTCGCGATGTTGGCGAGGGCCTGGCGTTCGTCGGCGTTCGGGTTCGCGCCGATGAACTCCCAGTGCGGCGCCCAGAACATCTTGTAGAGCGGCTCTCCCCCCGAGGTCGCTCCCAGCTTGCTCGAAGCAAGCGAGGCGCCCATCAGGTCGCGGAAGTCGAGCAGGTCGTAGATCTGGCCGGTCTTGTTCGGGCTCGGGCACAGCGAGGGATGATTGGTCGCGAGGTAGCCGTTGATCGGGCAGCCGTTCGCGCCGGTGAACGTCAGGCCCGCGCGCTCGAGGTAGTTCTGCAGGATGGTATCGGCGACGCGGCCGGTCCTGCTGGCGCTGCCGCGACAGTCGTTGCCGCCGACGCCGGAGCTACAGAAGAAGAAGCCGCTGCCATCGAACGGCTTCTGGTTCGCGTTGCGGCCGAGCAACGCCAGGCGCGGCGGCTTGGTGCTCAGGATCTTCGGGGTCGGCGCGGTGAACGCGACCTGCGCGACGTGGAAGTTGAGGTTGCCGCCGATCGTGGTGCCGTAGCTGCAGGACCCGGAGATGAACGGCGCGAAGCTGATCGTGTTGCCGCCGGTCACCGCATCCTGGGCGACCAGTCCGCCCGAGGAGGAACCCCGGATCAGTCGCCGCACGACCACCGCGTCCTGATCGTCGATCACGAACGCACCACCCCAGTAGCGCACGGTCGTGGTCAGCGGAGCCGAGATCGTCGTCGACGGCCAGTTCGGGTACGTCGCGCGGCCGCTGCTGGTGCTGGTGTGCGTGGAGTCGGTCGTCGCGTTGGTCGAGAACGATGCCGAGTCGGTGCTCGACGTGTGCGCCGTCGAATTGGTGATCCGTTTGACCGGAACGGTGCTCGGGTTCGACGAGAACACCTGGAAGTCGCAGCCGTCGTTCCACTTGAGGTCGTCGTGCGCCGGCGACGACTTGCCGGGGTACGACGGTCCGGCGAGCCGGTTGGTCGGCGTGCACCGGTTCGGCGACGACTTCGACTCCTTGTAGGCGTAGTAGACCTCGATGGTGCCGTGGCCGTTTGCCGCCAGCCACGCGTTGGCGCGCAGGATGTTGTAGACGAACCCGTACGCCGAGACCGAACCGCAGTCGGTCTGGTAGGGAGCTGTCACAGGAACGATGATCGAGCCGGCGCCAAACGACGTGTCGGCTCGACTCGTCGCAGATGCGCAGACCAGGCCGATGACAAGGACCGTCGATCGCGACATGCGGGTCACCCTTTTCAACATCCGAGTTTTTGCGGGTCGTAGCAGGGTTGCTTGGGAGTGAAGAGCACGAGCTCCATGACCTGCACCTGGAGCTCGGGATTCGACGTACACGTGGAGACCACCCAGATCTGGAGATCGTTGTCGAGCGCGAGGTTGTTCGCACCGATCTCGTCGTCGTTGTCGACGAGCGTGATCACGAAGTCGTCGTTGCCGTCGTTGTCGATGTCGTGATCGATGGCCGACCCCTGCAGCCAGGATGGCTCGCCCGCCGCCGATCCGATCACGCAGCTACCCGTGCCGCGAGGTGCGGGTGGGTTACACAGCGAGGTCGACCAGAGCGCGTAGTTCGCAGCCACCGCGGACCGTGCCGCGACCACGCCGGCCTCCGCACACGCGAGCGCCTTGGCGCGCGACGTCACCAGGCCGGCCGCGCGCGTCGATTGGAACTGCATGCCCACCAGCACGGCGCCGCCGCCGAGCAGGGCGACGATCAACACCAGGGTGACGAGAATGGCAGTACCGGCCTCGCGCCGCCGGCAGGCTGAGTTTCCCCTCATCGTCACGCGAAACTGGTTCGGAACCGAGCTTCACGTCGATGTCACTGATGAGACCCTCCGAGGAAAGGTTACCCCTCGGCCCCGATCGCTACCTCACGAGCAACCTTTGGTGCGGGCGCCTTACGTACTCTGAGTACGTGAAGGCATTCGTGCTCGGCTGCGTCCTCGCAGGTTCGCAGGTCGCAGTCGCGGAGCCGTTGACCATCGCCGTCGCCGGCGACGCACCGGGGATCGAGGCCGCGCTCGCTCCCTACGCCCCGAGGATCGTCACCAGCGACGCGCCGGGCAGCCTGGAGGCGGCGCGGACGATCGCGAAGCGCGAGCGCGCTCACCTCGTCGTCTGGTTCACGGCGCGCACGGTCGTCGTCTACGACGCCGCGAGCGATCGCGTGGTCGAGCGCGTGATGCATGCCGACTGGCAACTCGGCGGCGCCGGAGCGATCGAGGCGGCGCGCGCGGTCCGCGTGATCGTGCGAACGCATCGCCTCGGCCGCGCCCGGCCGCTGGCACGCCTTCCGCGGATTCCGCCTCCTGCGGTCGTGCTGCCTGCGCCGGCCCCGGTCGCGCGAGCCCCGCCCCGCGGAT
>JAEYYY010000342.1 GCA_023430775.1 Pseudomonadota bacterium | reverse complement strand
CCGGTCGACGTCTCCGACGTGCTCTATCCGATCAGCGCGCGGCTGGTCAGCCCGACCGGCGAGACGCTGCGCGGAAGCGACCTCGCGGACAAGATCGTCCGCTTCGAGATCTGGGAGGACGACGACGACCCGGTGTGCCCGACCCTGCTCAACCCCAACGGCAACAACCTCGTCGGCACATCGCCGGCGAACACGGTGACCGCGTGGCAGGACACGCCGCAGCCGATCAGCTTCGGCAGCGTCACCAGCATGAGCTTCTCGATCGGCCGCCCGCTCTCGAAATAGAAGCCGCGGTCCAGATCCGCGGTATGTTGTGCCCATGGTTGCCGTCCCGCCATTCCCCATCGAGCGTCCATCGGCGTCCGACGAGCGGCGGATCCTGCTGTCGAACGTGCCGTGGTCCACCTACGTGGTGCTGCGCGACACGCTCGACAGCTCCGGCGTGCGCATGACCTATCTGAAGGGGTCACTCGAGATCATGAGCCCGTCACGCGAGCACGAGGTGGAGAAGAAGCAGATCGCGCGGCTGCTGGAGCTGTTCTGCCTCGAGAAGGACATCCCTCTCTACGGTTACGGATCGACGACGTTCCGCCGCGAAGAGAAGGAACGCGGACTCGAACCCGACGAATGCTACTGCCGCGATCGAGATGCCACCGTTCCAGATGTCGCCCTGGAAATCATCCACACCAATCCGCTCCTCGACAAGCTCGAGGTCTACCGCGGCCTCGGGGTGCAGGAGATCTGGGTGTTTCGCGAGGGTCGGTTCTCGATCCTCGCCTTGCGGGGAGAGCGCTACGAATCGATCCCCGCAAGCGTCACGTTTCCCGAGGTCGACCTCGCCGCGATCGCCCGTCACGCGACGATGCCCGATCAGCACGTCGCGCTTCGCGCATTTCGCGCGGAACTACGCGGCTGACGTTCAGTCGATCAGCGGCGCGCCGGTCGCCTTCTGCGCGGCATCGCGGGTGATGCCGGGCGCGAGCTCGATGACGCGGAAGCCGTGGCCCGAGGGCTCGAACACGCCGAGGTCGGTGATGACAAGCGAGACCGTCTTGGTCGCCGTCAGCGGGTAGTCGCAGCGCGGCACCAGTTTGTGCTCCTGCTTCTTGGTCACGTGCTGCATCATCGTGATGATCCGGCGGGCACCCGACGCGAGATCCATCGCCCCGCCGATGCCCATCACCTTGCCGCCGGGGACCGCCCAGTTCGCCAGGTCACCGCCCGCCGACACCTGCATCGCGCCCATGATCGCGAGGTCGACGTGACCGCCGCGGATCATGCCGAACGAGAACGCGGAGTCGAAGGTGGAGCCGCCGGGCAGCACGGTGACGGTTTGCTTGCCGGCGTTGATCAGGTTCGGATCCTCGTCGCCCTCGTACGGGAACGGCCCCATGCCGAGCAGCCCGTTCTCGGAGTGCAGCCAGGCGTGGCCTTCGGGCAGATGGTCCGCGACCTGCGTGGGCAGGCCGATGCCGAGGTTGACGATCGAGCCCTCGGGAATCTCGCGCGCCGCGCGCCGCGCCATGTCATCGGTCGACCAGGTCATGGCTAGGCTCGCTTCCTCGTCGTCTTGTACTCGAACGCGTTCTCGTGCTCGGGCACGTGGATGATCTTGTGGACGAAGATGCCCGGCGTGTGGACGTCGTCGGGATCGATCGCGCCGTTGTCGACGAGCTTGTCGCACTCGCAGAGCGTCAGCTTCGCGGCCGACGCCATGATCGGGTTGAAATTCCGGGCGGTGCGCCAGTACCTCAAGTTTCCAAACCGATCGGCGACCGCCGCGCGCACCAGCGCGATGTCGGCGGGCAGCGCCTTCTCGAGGACGTAGAGCCGGCCATCGATCTCGCGAGGCTCCTTGCCTTCCGCGACCACCGGGCCGACACCGGTCGGCGTGAAGAACGCCGGGATGCCGGCACCGGCGGCACGCATGCGCTCGGCGAGCGTGCCCTGCGGCGTGATCTCGACCTTCACCTCACCGGAGGCCATCCGCGTGTGGAGGTCGTCGTTGGTGCCGATGTAGCTGCAGATCACCTTGTCGATCAGGCCATGGCGCAGCCACTGCGCGAGCCCCTTGCCGAGGTTGCCCGCGTTGTTCGAGACCAGCGTCAGGTGCTTGGCGCCGCGCTCGACGACGCCCTTGATCAGCGCCTCGGGATTCCCCGAGAGCCCGAAGCCTCCGACCATGACCGTCATCCCGTCCTGCAGCGAGGACAGTGCCTCGGCGATCGTCGGGACGACCTTGTTCGCGTGGCGGCCCGTCACTTGACGCCTCCAAATGCCGTCACCGCGGCATCGCCGAAGCGCCGCACACCGTCGACCAGCTCGGCTTCGGTGATGCAGAGCGGCGGCGCGAAGATCGCCATGCTGCGCCGGCCCTCGACGTGCAGCGAGATCTTGGCCTTCGCGAGCTCCGCGGCGAGGACGTTCCACGTCGCCGGATCGACGCCATCGACCTCGAGCGCTCCGAGCAGACCGATCGAGCGAACGAACGTCTTCGGCGCCAGCCGACGCGCGCAGTTCTCGAGCTCGCGGGCGAGCACCGGTCCGAGCGCGGCCGAGTGGTCGAACAGCTTCTCGTCCTCGTAGAGCCGCAGCGTCTCGACGGCGGCCGCACACGACGTGGGGTGCGCGTAGTACGTCAGTCCGCAGGCGAGCACGTGATCCTCGAAGTACGTCGCGATCTGCGGAGGCACGATCACCGCACCGATCGTCGCGTAGCCGGAGGCGAGCCCCTTGGCGACGGTGATGATGTCGGGCACGGCCCCCCAGTGCTGATGCGCGAACGGCTTGCCGGTGCGCCCGAAGCCGGTGAGCACCTCGTCGGCGACCATCAGCGCTCCCTCGGCGTCGCACGCGGCGCGCACCATCGGCCAGTACTCCGGCGGCGGCACCAGCACGCCGTTGGAGCCTGCGCACGGCTCGAGGAACACGGCGCCGACGGTGCGCGCGCCCTCGAGCTTCATCGTCAGGGCGACGTGCGAGGCACACTCGCGCTTGCAGGTCTCGACCCGTTGCCCGAACGGACAGCGATCGCAATACGAGTCGTGGACGTGGATCACGCCGGCCAGCGTCGGCTCGAGCGGCGGCCGCCTCCAGTCGCCGGTGAGCGCCAGCGCGCCCAGCGACGCGCCGTGGTAGCTGCGGTACCGGCTGATCACCTTGTGGCGGCCGGTGACCAGGCGCGCGATCTTGATCGCGTTCTCGTTGGCCTCGGCACCGCCGAGCGTGAAGAACACCTTGCCACCTGCGAACTTTGGCCCGGCCATCGCGAGCAGCCGCTCGGCCAGCTCGACCTTCGCCGGATACACCGAGTTCGGTGACGACAGGCAGAGCTCGTCGGCCTGCCGCTTGATCGCCTCGACGATTCGCTTGCGCCCGTGGCCGGCGTTGACCTGATAGCTGAGCGAGCCGAGATCGAGCCAGTTCGATCCGTCGGCGGTCGTGAAGTGCGCGCGGTCGCCGCCCGTCATGTGAAACGGTTTGGCGCCGCTCTGGGCGGTCCAGGTGAAGAAGAACGGATAGTCGCTCATAGTTGCCACTTCTCCGGCGCGACGTTGTGGATCAGCCCCTGCTGGATCCACAGCTCGCCGGTGGTCATGTTCATCGCGATCGCACCGCAGGTCGCCACGCCGTGCGGATTCTCCGGCGTGGCCATGTTGGTGCAGACGCTGCGCGGCCAGCCATCCTCGCTGCCGAGCCGTTGCCAGGCATCCGCGAGGTCGGCGAGCGGCGCGCGCTTGAAGTCGCCCTCGATCCACTTGTGGCGATCGTAGGTGCTGCTGGTCGGCGGCACCTTCGACACCTTCTCGATCTCTGCATCCAGTGCGTGGTTGGTATGGCAGTACGGCCCGCTGACGTCGAGCATCTTGCGGCGCGTGCCGGACGCCTCGATCGCGAACGCGTGGCGCTTGTCGCTGACGATGTAGTGATGCCCCGAGCCGATCGGCGAGCTCGCGATCAGGTCGCGCGCTTCCGCCGCCGACGTCTTCGCCAGCGCCTTGCGCACCATCGCCGGCCACACCACGCCGAGCGTCGCGTCGGTCGAGAACAGGTTGTTGATCGCGATCGCGACCCGCTTGCTGTTCATCCCCGTCATGCCGAGGCAGCCGGTGACCGTCATCAGCGTCATCGCCGGTGCGGCCTTGGTCTCCGGCACCCGCAACGTCATCACGTACGGGATCGCGGTGGCGTGCATGTCCCAGGTCTGCGCGAGGATCCGGCCGGTCGGCGTCTCCGACCACATCGTCGAGCAGCCATCGGCGTGACCGTGATGGTGATGATGATCGTGCGGCTCCTCCGGCGGCACCTGATCGCTGGTAGGTGCGGGCTTCCAGGTCGCCGGATCGGGCTCGAGGTCGCGCAGATCCGTGTAGTGGTTGGCGACCACGATGTCCTCGGGAGTCACGTTCGCGCCCTCGGCGATCCCGAGCAACTCGGCGTACAGCTCGGCGTCGTAGCGCTCGAGCACCGGCAGGTGCGCGGTGGCGGCGACCTTCACCTGTTCGGCGGTCTTGAAGCTGCCGACCTTCGTGCACAGGTACGTCCGCAACTCGGACAAGGTCGCGATCTCACCGCGGTAGCTCTCGCCGTGGATCCGGCCCCACTCGCGCGAGGACTTGTTCGCTGGAAGCTCGAGGGTACGCATCACAATTCAACTCTGTCCCTACGCGACCGAGAAGAATCGCGCGCTTGGAGATCACAAGTGGCACAAGTGGAGACTGTCCCCATTTCACCCATTTCCTCGGGCGTCACGTTCGCGCCCTCGGCGATCCCGAGCAGCTCGGCGTACAGCTCGGCGTCGTAGCGCTCGAGCACCGGCAGGTGCGCGGTGGCGGCGACCTTCACCTGTTCGGCGGTCTTGAAGCTGCCGACCTTCGTGCAGAGGTATGTCCGCAAGACGGACAAGGTCGCGATCTCGCCGCGAAAGCTCTCGCCGTGAATGCGGCCCCACTCGCGGGGGGGCTTGTTTGCTGGAAGCTCCAGGGTCCTCACGATTTCAACTCCGTCCCCTCGCGACTGCGGAAAATCGCGCAGTTGCGAGCGGAAGTGCACCAAGTGGAGACAGTCCCCATCAGACGCCCTCGAGGGCGGCGCCGAGGGCCTTGGCGGCCGCTTCGATCTGATCGAGCGCTGGGATGATGCCGAGGCGACCGTTCGGGAACGTGCGGACCTCGATGCCCTCGTCGGCGAGCGCCTTGATGATCTTCGCCGACTTGTCGCCGCCATCGATCACGCGATACGCGCCGAGCCCCGCGCTGCCGACGCTCGCCAGCGCGGCGTCGAGCGCCTTCGAGGTGGTGGCGATGTCGAGGTGGCGAGCGGCCCGCGCGTAGTGATGCTGGCGGATCAGCGAGAGCTCGTCGCCATCCCAGGTCGAGACCAGCGTCAGCGGCGAGGCGATGAACCACTTCGCCGCGCAGTGCAGGTAGCCGGTCTGGCCGCCGCCCCACCACGTCAGCACGTCGGGGACGAGGCCGAGCGCGGGCGACGCGAACGCGCCGGTGCCACTGCGATAGGTGTGCGTCGTGGTCTCGACCGCGATCAGCGGCAGGTCGAGCTCCTCGCGCAGCTTCGCCAGCTCGGCGCAGAAGTCGGCCGGCAGCACGTCGCCGGTGCGCTCCTGGACGACCTCGTAGAGGAAGCCGAAGATCTTGTCCTTGCCGTGCTTGTCGACGATCGCGCGCAGCGCCGCGATCGCCGCGGCGGTGCCGGCACGCGCGGGATGAGGAATCCGCGGCCAGTCGAAGTGACCGGGCCCGCCGTGGTGCGTCGACGGATCGGAGAGCGAGCGCGCCGTCGCGACGGTGTGCCCGTAGTAGCCGCCTTCGAGGCCGATCGCGATCTGGGCCGTCTTGCGCGTGCAGCGGATCAGCCGGATCGCCTTGTCGATCGTCTCGTCGCGCGACGACGTCAGGTAGACGTGCGGTAGCTCCGGGATCAACGCGCCGAGCCACTCGATCGCGCGCACCGTCGCCGGCGTGACGTAGTTCATCAGCGTCAGCTTGTTGACCGCGGGACCGTAGAGCAGCCCGCGATCCTCGAGCGCTTGCAGCGAGGCCGGCCCGTGCGCGAACGGCCGCGTCAGGCCGGAGGCGACATCGAAGTCCGGTGCGTCATCGACCGCGATCGCGACGCCCGTCCCTCCGAGCTCGCGAGAGGGCTTGCGCTCCTCGCGGCGCTTGAGCACGTCCTTCTTCACCACCGGATCGGGCACCAGCGCGCCGAGCGGGATCCGGTAGTAGATCGCCTGCCCTTCGGGATCCTCGTACTGGCCCGTCAGCACCGACACGACGTGTGCACCGAACACGCGATTGAGGTGCGTCATCTGCGCGGTGCGGCCGACGCGATTGCGCCCGGTGACGTACAGATAGCGCGGCGAGCCATCGGGCTTCTTGCGCGTCATCGCATCGCGCAGCTGGAGCTCCTTGAGCTTGCGGCCGATACCCGACGACTGGAACGTCGGCGCGACGGTGATCGACACCGAGTACATGGTGTTGTGCTTGCCGAGCATCGGATCGTCGTCGGGCCCCTCGACGTCCTTGCTCTGCTCGAGCGGACAACCGATCGCGAACGCGACCAGTTGCTTGCTGCCGCCGGGCGATTCGGTCTCGCCGATCAGGAGCGAGCCCTCCGGATCTTCGATCGCGGCGCGGATCTCCGCCGGCGGCGTGCGGCGCGCCGGTTCGTAGACCTGGTACTCGATGTCGAGGATCGCCGGCAGCAACTCCATCGTCTGGTGGTGCGCCACCAGGCGGTACTTGACGTCGGCGGGTGGCTGCGGCGCCGCGGTCTCCTCCGGACCATCCTCCCACGCGGGCGGCTTCTTTCCGGGGTGCGCGTCGATCCACGACAGCGAGCGACGGATCGCCTCGAACAGCATGTCGACCTCGCGCGCGAGGAACGAATCTCCCAGCCGGTAGCGCGCCGGCCGCGTGCCGGCGCCGAACACGATCGCGCCGCGCCAGAATCGCTGCGCCAGGAACGCGTCGAGCAGCGCAGGCGTGGGCAGATCGAACGCGAACGCGTAGCCGCTCGCGCGCGGATGACCGACGAGGTGCGGATACGCCTTCGCGATCTGCGCGAGACGCGGGCGCACCAGCTTCTCGAGGCGCTCGGCGTTGTGACTCGTCGACACCATGTCGGCATGGATGCGGCCGCGCACCAGCGATGCGTTGTGCGCGCTCGCCGGCTCCGGATCCGCGAACCGCGACATCACCACGCCGACCTGCGCGCGCTTCGCGAACGTCACGGCGTCCGGGTAGTCGGGTTGACCGCGGCGATCGAGCAGCCGGAACTTGCTGTGCCACGCGAACGGGCCGCCGAGGCCGAAGCCGACCTGGACCTCGTCGAAGCTCAGGAAGCAGTTATGGAAGCGGGTCAGTAACCGCAGCGCGCGGAAGAACCGCTCGGTGGCGTAGCGATCGCCGCCCTCGCTCTGCATCGGCTCGACGATCGTCACGAAGTAGTCGCCGGTCGCGAGCGCGTCGTGAACGGCGAGCAGCGACGCCACCTCGGCGGCGAGCAGCTTGTCGTCCTTGCGCTCGGCGAACCGCGCCAGCTCCTCGGCATCGCCGGTCGCGGCGGCCGCGTAGAACCCCGACGGCGCCGACGGCTCGTCGTCTTCGTCGGGCGTGTCCCACACCGGGAACGGCGCGAACTGCACGGTGTAGCCGGCGATCTCGAACGGTGCGCGCTTCGCCGGCGAGTGCGTGGCGTGCAGCGCGAGCAACGTGCGGCCGTGGAAGCTGCCCTCGAAGGCGAGGACCTTGGTCGCATGCTTTCGCGGACAGTTGATCCGACACAGCGCCATCGCCTTCTCGTTCGCCTCGGCACCCGACGCCACGAAGGTGACGTGTGGCAGCCCCGGCACGAGCTGGCGCAGCGTGGCCGCGTACTCGGCCGCCGCCCAGGTCTCGCCGTGCGCGGTGTCGTCGTTGGCGACCAGCGTGTCGGCGAACTCGCCCTCGGTGTACGCGCGCACCACCTGATCCTCGGCGAAGCCACCGACGATCGTCGCGGTCTGGCTCATGCCGTCGAGCACGGCGAGCGGCTCGGGATCGATCGACACCATCCACGGCCCCGCGCTCCGCAGGTGATCGAAGATCGGCGGCTTCTTCTCCTTGGGGATGCGATCGCCCGCGTACAGCCGTGCGAGCAGCGCTTCGCTCTCCGGCAACCGCCCACCGGCGGGACGCAGGATCTGCATCGGCCGCGGATGATCGACGAGCGTGCGCGCCGCCTCGGCGGCTTCCTCGTCGGCGTGTTGCTTCTCCATCCGATCGAGATCGATCGGCGGCAGGTGCGGTGCGAGGTGCGCGTGCGGCGTCACCGCGCCGATCGGATTCTCGAGCACGGCGACCGGCACCACCACGTTGCGATGCGACCACGCACCGGCGGGCCGATAGTTGCCACTCTTGCCGACCCCGCCGAACGGCAGCTTCGCGCTCGCCAGGTTCGTCGATCGATTGCGGTTGAGGATGCCGGAGTGGATGCGCGCGTAGATGTTCTCGAACCGCGCGGCCGAGCCGGTGAACACCGCGTTCGCGAACCCGTACGGCACGGCATTGATCGCCGCGATCGCCTCGTCGTCGGAGTCGATCGTTTCGATGCAGAGGTCCGGGCCGAACAGCTCGAGGTCGGTGTAGCCGGGCACGTGATGGGTGCCGTCGGGGAGCCGGTGGATCGAGGCGCTGCGATACGAGCCGCCGGGCAACCGTTGCCCCGGCAGCACCGCCTGCGCGCCACCCTTCACCGCCGCGGCGAGTGCGGTATCGACCTTGTCGAGCGCCTGCTTGGTGACGAGCGGACCGGCGAACGAGCTCCGGTCCTCGGGGTTACCGAACTTCAGCTCGCGCGCGACCCTGGCGAGCGCATCGACGAACCGGTCGGCGATCGCGCGGTGCACGAGCACGCGCTCGGTGCCGGTGCAGCGCTGGCCCGCCGACAGATAGCCGCCGACGGCGACCTCGTGGACGGCCTGGCGGAGCGCGCAGTCATCGAGGACGATGCACGCGTTCTTGCCGCCCATCTCGAGCGCGGTCAGCATCTCCGGCTTGTCGAGCGCGGCCTCGAGGATGCGGCGACCGACCGTCCACGATCCGGTGAAGCACAGCCCGCGCAGCGGCTCGGCGATCAGCGCGGCACCGACATCGCCGAGGCCGACGATCAGGTTGAACACGCCGTCGGGGAGCTTCGCCGCCGCGGCTGCCTCGGCGTAGCGCTGACCGCACAGCGGCGTGATGTCGCTCGGCTTGACGACGACCGTGTTCCCGGCGAGCAGCGCCGGCACGACGTGCGCGTGGCAGAGATGGAGCGGGAAGTTGAACGGCCCGATCACGCCGACGACGCCGAGCGCGGCGTAGCGGAGGTGCTCGCCGGCCGCGACCTGCCCTGCCTTGAGGTCGCTCGCCATCGCGCCCTTGACCAGATCGAAGCGATTGAGCAGCGTGGTCACCTCGGTCTTCGCTTCGCTGCGCAGCTTGCCGGTCTCGAGCACGATCGCGTCGGCGAGCTGATCGGCACGATTCGACAGCTCGGTCTTGAAGCGATCGAGATGCGCGGCCCGTTGACTGGTGGTCAGCGCGGCCCACGCCGGTTGCGCGGCGGCAGCGGCAGCGACGGCATCCTTCGCGGCGCCCACCGTGTATCCGGTCTCGAACACGACCGCGGCATCGGCGGCGGGATTTCTGGAGACCAGCGCGGAGCCGGTCGGCGGGACGAACACACCACCGATGAAGTTGCCGAGGGCTTGCACCGGCGAAGTACACCCCCCGGATCCGGGTGGGTCAAGAACTCGCGCCGAGCTCTCGGGCAGGTACAGAAACCCCTGGTGATCCCGCGGGGTTCAGGGGTGGCGCATGCAGATCTGGCGGCCGGTCCAGGCGTTGTCGATCTCCTCGCGATGGCAACCGAACGAGGTGTCGTCCTGGCAGCACCTGATCGACGACGAGCACTCGCCGCCGAGCGGTGCGCAGGTCTCCTCGGCGGGGGGCTCGCCGGCCGGCACGTCACCACCACCGCCGCCACCGCCACCGCCGCTATAGCCATAGACGTGCGGCCCGAGCACGAGCAGGCTCGCGTACTGCGGCACCGGCATCTCCTGGTCCGCGACCACGAACGCGCCGGGTTGCGATGCGACGAACGTCCCCCTGGACTCGAGCTTCGGCTTGCCCTGCCAATCGAGCACCGCGACCATCACGCTGTAGTTCCCGGGCTTGACCTTGAAGACGTCGGACTGGCCCGCCGCGATCTTGCCCCAGCGCCGGCCCATGTCCGTCGTGCCCTCGGGCGCGATGTGCACCTCGACCTCGTGCGTGCTGCGGTTCTGCACGCGCAGCGGAACGTTACCGCTGTACTGTTTCTGGTAGTTCGTTTGGCAGGAGCCCGCGAGCAGCGCGATCACGACCCAGACAATCCTCATCTTGCGATCGTATGATCCCGATTCGCGGCGAAGGGGAAGGTCTCCGTGAGGCTGTCGTCCACCGCTCCACTCATCCGTGCTAAGTCCACGTCGTTGCTTATGCCTTCGCTCGTCTTTCTGGCCGGGCCCATTGCTGGGCGCCGCTACAAGCTAGAGGACGGCGAGTACGTGATCGGCCGGCGCTCCGATTGCCAGATCTTCGTGCCCGACATGCGCGTGTCGCGACAGCACGCGCGACTGTGGAAGGCCGGCGAAGGCTGGACGCTCGAGGATCTCGGCTCGAACAACGGCACGTTCATCAACGGCGTGCGGCTCCAGGAAGCCACCGCGATCCGCAACGACGACGAGATCCTGATCGCGAACAACCGGATCCGCGTCGAGGCACGCAGCGACGCCTCGGATTCGAAGCTGACCGAGGGCCACGCGTTGACCATCGTCGACGTCGGCGGCTCGAGCTCGCTGATCAAGAGCCGCGACGATCTTGCCTCGCAGTCAGGGCGGTTCCCGATCGTATCGAGTGGCCTGATCAGCGTCGCGGATCAACGCGCGATCCGGCTGATCGAGCGCAAGCTCGACGCGCTCACCCAGATCCTCCACGCCACCGCGTCGAGCGATAGCGCCGAGGCGCTGCTGCAAAAGCTCGTCGACGCGCTGCTCGATCTGTTCCCGCAGGCCGAGGATGTCGGCGTG
>JAEYYY010000222.1 GCA_023430775.1 Pseudomonadota bacterium | reverse complement strand
GTGGATGGATCGACGACCGTCACGCGCGAGGCGTCGACACCGAGCGCACCGGCGGCGATCTGCGTGAACATCGTGATCGCGCCCTGGCCGATATCGGTGGAGCTCGAGCGCACCTCGAAGCCTTGCTTGGTGGCGACGACCGTGGCCTTGCCGGCGAGTCGCTGCTCGCCCGATCCGGTGAAGCCGGCGCCGTGGAAGTAGAACGCGTAGCCGCGGCCGCGCTTGACCGCCGCGCCGTTGACGCTGGTGCCGTCGCGCTCCGGCGGTTCGCCGGCGACCTTGGCCACGGCATCGAGCACCTCGTCGCTGCCGACCGAGAGCCCGAGCACCTGGCCGGTGGCGGTGGTGTCGCCGGAGCGCAGCGCGAGCCGGCGGCGCAGCGCGAATGGATCCTCGCCGCGCGCGCGGGCGAGCTTGTCGATCTGGCGCTCGTACGGGAACGTGGTCTGCGGTGCACCGAAGCCGCGGAACGCGCCGTGCGGCGGATGGTTGGTCGCGATCACGCGGCCGCGGATGCGCGTCACCGGGCAGCGATACGGCCCGGCGGCGTGCAGCACACCGCGCGACAGCACGACGGGCGACAGCGTCAGATACGCGCCGCCGTCCATCACGCAATCGACATCGATCGCGAGGATCTCGCCGTGCTCGTCGACGGCGAGCCGATGGTTGGTGCGCGCGGGATGGCGCTTCGTCGTCGCGGCGATGTCCTCGTCGCGGTCGTAGACGATCTTGACCGGCTTGCCCGCCTTCTTCGCGACCGTGGCGGTGTGCGCGGCGAGCATCGACGGATACTCCTCCTTGCCGCCGAAGCCGCCGCCGGTCACCGACTGCGAGATCACGACGCCATCGGCATCACAGCCGAGGAAGTGCTTCATCGCCTTGTGCACGTAGTACGGGCACTGCATCGACCCGGTGATGAAGCACTTGCCATCCTTCCACTCGGCGAGCATCGCCTGCGGCTCGATGTACATCTGCTCCTGCGGCGACGTGTAGTAGCTGCCCTCGATCACCTGCGCGGCGCGCGCGAAGTGGGTCTCGAGCTCGGCATCGTCGACGTGGCCCTTGCGGATCAGGAACTGCTTGAAGACGTTGTCGGTGCCGTAGAGCTTCTGCTTCACGGCGAGCGAGTCGTCGAGCGAGAAGATGGCGGGCAACGTCCGGATCCTCGGCTGCATCGCCTTGGCCGCGGCGAACGCCAGCGCGCGCGTGGGTGCGGCGATCACGGCGAGGGCCTCGTCGACGTGCATCACCGTGCCGCCGATCGGCACCAGCGCGATCTGGTCATCCTCGATCAGCCGGATCGAGTTCGCGCCCGGAATGTCGTCCGCCGTGGCGACCACGACCTGCGACCAGTCGAACGCCGGATCGCGCTCGAGTGCTTCGAGCACGCCGTGCGCGACCTTCGATCGCACGGTGACGCCGTGCCAGACGCCCGGCACGTCGATGTCGTCGAGGTAGCGAGCCTTGCCGGTGACCTTGGCAACACCGTCCACGCGCGGCAGCGAGGCGCCGACAGGTGCGGCGGGGGTACGATCCATCTCGGGATCTAACCCCAACGAAGTCGCCGAGTAAACGTCAGCGGCGAGGCGCTTTGTGCGCGTTGCGGAGGCGTTCGGCGAACGGCCGGAGCACGTCGCTACGCGTCTGCGGCACGCGCTTGGCCTTGCCGAACAACACTTCTTCAAACACGACCTGTCCCTGGGCGCCGACCACGAGCCCGCTTCCGAAGATGTCGTTGGCCGGATCGTCCTCGGCGAACACGTTCTCGCGAATCGCGTCGTAGCCGCCCGGGACCTTGGCGAGGATCAGCTCGTCGACATCCTGGAAGGAGTCGCCGACGACCGGGTTGAAGCGATCGTCGGGAGCCGGCAGCACCGGGAAGCGCACCGCCTCTGCCGGCGCGACCGCGGGCGCGGCGATATCCCACAGCCAGCGCTCGAACACCGGCGCCTTGCGCTCGAAGTCCGCCGCGACGACGATGAAGTCGGGCTGCTGACCACCGTCGGTCTCGGCCACCGTCCAGCGCACCGTCTTCGCGGCGAGGTCGTATGCCGGTAGCGAATCGATCTCGTTGATCAAGATCGACGGCGTCAGCACGTTGCCCATCGCGAGCGAGTACGCGGTGGTTTTCGGCCCCCACTCGAGCACGTTGTGGCGGCCGTTGGCAGGACCGAACGCTCGACTCGAGGTGATCTGGAGCGCGTTGTCGATCACCGGTCGAACGATGTCGGGCGTGATGCCGGTGCCGTTGTCGATGATCGCTCCGCCGAGGACCGTGAACTGGCCACCGCGTGACGTCGCGAGCAGGCTGGTGATGTCGATCGCTCCGATGTTCGCCGGCACGCCGGTGTACTCGAACGTCACGGTCTCGGGGTTGGTGTAGACCTCGCCCGTCAGATCGATGGTGCCTCGATCGACCAGCGCGATGCCCGTCGCGGTGAACGAGTCCGTCGGCAAGCCCGAGCTGCCATCGAACGCGACGATCGTCAGATCCGTGGTGCCGCCGCAGCCGGCGAGGAACACCTGACCGCTGACGCCGCCACTGCCGGCGCCGAGGTTCGGGATCGGGACACCGCCGAACAGGCACGGTGCGAACACCTGATAGGAGCTGGCGGCGTCGTCGGGCTCGGGGTTGGCGAGGATGTTGACCAGCACGCCGGGCGGATTGAAGTCGCGCTGGTGGAGGACCAGCTCGTCGCCCGGCTTGACGCCCGCGAAGGTCTTCAAGATCGGCGGCGGCGCCCCGCCCTGCGGGATCTGCGGAAACGGATCGATCGCGGTGACGAAGCCGCCCGGCTCCATCACCGCCGACGCCACACCGTCGGCATCGGTCGTCACCGCGGCGACCATCGACGAGTCGGAGTTCTGGAAGTAGACCTTGACGCCCTCCACCGGGGTGGTGCCACTCGTGATGGTCAGCTTGACCAGCCCTTCGGTGGGACCGTCGGTGGTGGTATCCGGCGGCACCGGGGCATCGGGAAGTCCGTTGAAATCGTCGTCGCCGCATGCGGCAAGCGCGATCACCAGCGCGAGAACACTACGCATGGGCCGCATGATAGACGTCCACCGCGGCGATGTCTCGCGCGTTAGGATGCCGCCGTGCATCAGCGCACGATCGACGGAATCGCGGTCTCGGCGGTCGGTATCGGCGAGCTCCGCCTCGCGACGGCAGAGCTTCGCGGCGTGCAGGACATCGAGCGCACGCTGCATCACGCGCTCGCCAGTAACCTTTCGTTCGTCGACATCGCCGACGAGGAGATCGCCGAGCAGATGGTCGGCCAGGCGATCCGCGCGCTGCGGCTGCGCGACTCCGCGATCGTCGCGACGCGTGTGCCGGCGCTCGCTGCGGTCGCGGGCCCGCGCGATGGGCTACCCGATCGACTCCCACCCGGCCACGTCCAGCAGCGGATCGAAGCGTCGCTGCGCGCGACTCGCCTCGATGCGCTGCCGCTGGCGATGCTGCCGCTGTCGACGGCGTGGCTGTCCTCGAAGGCGTGGCCCGATCTCGCCGGCACCTGCGCGAAGCTGGTGCGCGAGGGAAAAGTCCTGCGCTGGGGTGCGCGCCTCGATCTCGCCGCCGCCGACCGCGAGGGCCGGCTCGATGAGGAGCTGTCCCTCGCCGCGTCGCTACGCGAGCCGTTCTGTGCGCTCTCGATCGCGCTGTCGGCGTGCGATCGGCGCGGCCTGCCGCTGCTCGAGGGCGTGATCGCGAAGCCGCCGCCACCGCCCAAGCCCAGGCCCAAGCCGGCCGGCCTGATCGTCTCGCTCGACGACGTCGCCGACGATCCGTTGCTCGCCGATCCGGCGCTCGCCGCGCTGGTCGGTCGCGTGCCCGCCGCCAATGCAGATGCCGTCACCACCGAGCCGATGAAGAGCTTGCCGGTGCTCGCCCGCGAGCCGCTCGCCGGTGGGGCGCTCGCCGGCTCGCTCGGGCCGGGCATGAAGCTGTCGCCGCGCGACGATCGCTCGGCGATCGATCATGCGACGCTGACCAGGATCGCGGTCGCCGCCGCGCACCTCGCGCCGCTGGTCCGCGATGTCCCGCCGGCGGCGCGCTCCTGCGAGGCCGCGCTCGCGGTGCTCGAGCGCGGCAAGCGTCCCGATCATGTCGAGGCGCGCACGCTCGCCGAGCTCGCCCTGCGGTTCGTCCTCGATCGCGGTGCCCTCGCGCTACCGCGCCTGCATCGTCGCGACCACGTCGCCGCCGCGCTCGGTGCGATCGTCGCACCGCCGCTGTCGAGCGCGGTGCACGAGCATCTGATCGCGATCCTCGGCTGATCATCTGTGCTGCCGCTGATCGCCTTTCCCTCGCGACGGCTGTGCACCTCGACCCAACCCGCGAGGCGATAGCGTGATCACATGGATCTCGCTGGCTCCTGTCGCTGCGGTGCGATCACCGTTCAGCTCTCGACCACGCGCACGCCGGCCGAGCTGCCGGTGCGAATGTGCGGCTGCACGTTCTGCGTCGCTCGCACGCCGCACTACACGTCCGATCCCGCCGGTCACGTGACGATCACGATCGACGAAGCCAAGGTCGAGCGTCACCGCTTCGGCCTGCGGCTCGCCGACTTCTTGATCTGTCGCGCGTGCGATCAGTTCGTCGCCGCGTACGACGACTCGACCGCGACGACGCGCGCCGTGATCAACCTCGACACGCTGGCACGCGCCGCCGAGTTCACCGCCGAGCCGCTGCGGCTGACCATCTACGACTCCGAGGATGTCACCGCACGAACCGCGCGCCGCTCGGCGAGCTGGACGCCGGCGACGCTCGTGGTTCGCTGATCTGGACACCTGAACAAACTTGCAGTACCGTCAGAATCGCGTGAAGTCTCGCGAGACTGACAACCCGCACAACCGGTTCCGCGCGGTCGCCGTCGAGTACGACGAGGGCGATGGTCCGCCACCCTCGCCGGTCACGATCATCGAGGATCAGTCGCGCTCGATCTTGTCGGAGAACGATTCGCCGGACCTCGGCTTTTCGTTCAGCGCGAATCCATATCGTGGCTGCCAGCACGCATGTGCGTACTGTTACGCGAGGCCGACGCACGAGTACCTCGATCTCGGCGCGGGCACCGACTTCGATACCAAGATCGTCGTCAAGCGCCAGGCGCCCGAGCTGCTCCGCGCCGCGTTCGACAAGCCGAGCTGGAAGGGCGAGCTCGTGATGTTCTCGGGCGTCACCGATTGCTACCAGCCGATCGAGAAGGAGCTCGAGCTGACGCGCCGCTGTCTCGAGGTCTGTCTCGAGTACAAGAATCCCGTCAACGTGATCAGCAAGAGCGCGCTGGTCGAGCGCGACATCGATCTGTTCCTCGCGCTGGCGAAGGAAGCGCGGTTTCACCTGTCGGTCAGCCTGGCGTTCACCGACAACGAGATGTCGCGCGCGATCGAGCCGTGGGCCGCGAGCCCCGATCGCCGCTTCAAGGTGATCGAGACGATGGCGAAGGCCGGCGTCCCGGTCGGCGTGATGTGCGCGCCGATCATTCCGGGCGTCAACGATAACCAGCTGGTCACGCTCCTCGAGCGAGCCAAGGAGGCCGGCGCCACCTGGGCCGGCTGGACGCTGCTGCGGCTGCCCGGCGCGGTGCGCGAGGTGTTCGAGGATCGGATCCGCGTCTCGCTACCGCTGGCCGGCGACAAGATCATCCATCGCATTCGCGAGACCCGCGGCGGCAAGCTGTACGACTCGCGGTTCGGCGTGCGCGGCAGAGGCGAAGGCCCGTACGCGGAGATGATCGCGACCATGTTCGACACCACCGCGAAGCGCCTCGGCCTCGTCGGCCGCCAGGACGACTTCGACGAGGACAGGCTGCCCACCACGTTCCGGCGGCCACCGAAGAAGACCAACCAGCTATCGCTGTTCTGATCGAACCCGCGCTAGGGTGCACCGGTGGACGCGCACCTGATCGCGAAGGCTCTGACCGGCCAGCTCCTCCAGCGCTCGCGTCGCGAGGACCAGCACGTCAACCTGCGGATCGGTCCCCACGTGGCGATCGGCCTTCCGGCGGTGCAGCTCACCGATCTCGCGGCACGCCCGTTCGTGATCCAGGCCGAGCTCCTCGGGCTCGACTGGGGCGGGTTGATCTGCATCGTCGATCCGGCGAGCCCGCACCGCGACGCCTTGCTGCTGGCACGCGACGCGCGCACGGTGACCGCCGTCGTCGAGCTGCCCGTCGAGCAGGCCGAGCCGATCTTGCAGGGCAGAGTCGCGGCTCTCGAGGTCGGCCACTTCGAAGGCCAGCCCGTCGACATCTTCGTGTTCTCGGAGCCCACGCTCGAGCAACTGCAGGCACGGTGCGGTGACGCGACCGTGCTCGCGCGCCCGGCTACAACGTGATCGCCCAGCAGCGCTCCAGGGCGCCGAGCTCGGGCCGCCGCGCTTCCTTGCGTTCCTCGAGCAGGCGCATCGCGTGCGGCGCGTAGATCTCGCGCACCTCGGCCTCGCGCACCGAGAACGGCGGGCCCTGGAACGTCTCCTGGTCGTACTCGAACGACACCATCACCACCGGCGCGTGCGGCGCGAGCAGCGAGCGCGTGTGCTGCGCGTAGCGCGGACGCAGGTCCGGAGGCAGCGCGACCAGCGCCGCGCGATCGTAGAGCGCGTTGCAGGTGCCGAGCAGCGCGGGCGAGGTGGTCAGGTAGTCGCCCGCGAACAGCGAGATCGGGCCGTGCGTGTACTGCACGTGATGCGCGTGACTCGTGATCTGCGGCGTCAGCTGATGCTCGGCGAAGAACGCCTTCACCGCGTCCTCGACCAGCTCGACACCGATCACGGTGTGGCCCTTCGACGCGAGGAACACCAGGTCCTCGGACTTGCCGCACAGCGGCACCAGCACGCGCCGCTGGGTGCCGAGCTCGCCGACGTACTTGACGAGCATGTCGTTGGGCTTTCCCTCGTGGAACCCGATCTGACCTTCGCGCCAGCGATCGAACCAGAAGCTATCCATGCCGGCACCGTACCCCGAAACAGTTTCGCGGGCCCTCGCGTGCTTCCGTCGGGACCCGCGCACAGCGAGGCGGCGTCGACGTCGCCCGTCGATGGCGCTGTGTTGGTCTTGCGCAGCGCCGGCAAGCTCGCGAACCCTGGCAAGTCGGGTCCACGATCTGCTCACCGCGGTGATCGATCGCGGCTGCGGCCCCAGCCGTAACCACCCGATTGCACGAATCGTGCGCTCCGGTACGTCGGTTGCTGCTGGCTCCCGTCACGATGTGGAAGCCGGTTCTCGAAGGTCACGATGCCCAGGCGGCTCTCGATGCGATCCGCGCGGTCGCGGTGGACGTGGCGGCGACGTCCGAGGCGGTCGATGCCGCTGACCGCACCCTGTTCTGGGCCTACGCGACCAGCCTGGTCGACGAGCCGTTCGCGCACGCGGCGTACGACGCTTCGCTCGATGACGTGATCGCCTCGCTGCGCACCGGCGTCGCCCTGCCGTGCCTCTACGACGGCGGGCTCGCCGGCATCGGCTTCACGCTCGCGCACGTCCTCGATGGCGGCGCCGAAGATGTCCTCGAGGTGATCGATGAAGCGCTGATCGGCGTGCTCGCCGAACGCTGGACCGGATCGCTGGATCTCGCGCAGGGCATCGTCGGCCTCGGGGTCTACTTCCTCGAGCGTCTCCATCACAACGGCAACGCCGCGCTCGCCGCCGATGGCCTCGATCGCGTGGTTCGCCTCCTCGATCGCACCGCGTGGAAGACCGACCTCGGCACCACCTGGCTGACCACCACCGACGTCATGCCGGAGAGCTATCGCGCGCGCTACGCGAACGGCTATCACGACTGCGGCGTCGCCCACGGCGTGCCGGGCATGATCGGCTTCCTCGCGCGCACCGCGCGGCAGACCGGTGACGACCGCGCGTTCGGGCTCTCGATCGATGCCGGCCGGTGGCTCGCCAGCCAGCGCCGCTCGGCGCACAACCAGGGACGGTTCCCGACGATGGTCGCGCCGCTGTCGCCCGACGACTTCGCGCGGTTCTCGCGCCTCGGCACCAACCCCGGCATCGAGATGACCACCGCGATCCAGCGCCGCTCGCGCGCGGCGTGGTGCTACGGCGATCCGGGCATCGCGGCCGCGACCTGGGAGGCCTGCCCGCAGCTCGCACGCGAGACCGCCGCCGAGTGCGCGGTGCGCGACCCGGCGACCACCGGCGTGTGCGACACAGGTCTCTGCCACGGTGCCGCCGGCCTCGCTCACCTGAGCAATCGCTTCTACCAGGCGACCGGCGACGCCGCGCATGGCGATGCAGCACGCGCCTGGTATCGCCGCACGCTCGCGATGCGGAGCTCCACGGTGGATGGCGCCGGCGGCTTCGCGTCGTATCGCGGCGAGGATGCCGGCGGTCGCGAGAGCTACGTGCCGTCGCTGTCGCTGCTCGAGGGTGCGATCGGCGTCGCGCTGTCGCTGTGCTCGGCGATCTCGCCGACCGCGCCGAGCTGGGATCGCCTCCTGCTGTGCGAGTGCAACGACGATCCGGCGTAGCGCCAGCTCGGACGGCAAACAGCAAGTGAAGAAGACCGCGTAAGCGACTTTCCGGTACCATCGACGGTGGTGGGAGAAGACTTCGCGTTCGGATTGCCGCCCTCACTCGGAAAAGATCCGGTGTTCGAGATGGCGCGCGAGTTCGCCGACGTGCTGTTCGCGGCGCGATTCACGACCGTGGTGCCCTACAAGAGCTACGAGGCCTTGCAGCGAGGCTTGTTCGAGGGCGAGGTCGATGCGGCGTGGGGCCCACCCGTGATCTGCGCGCGCGTCGAGGCCGGCGGCGGCGTGGTCGCCCATCGCGCGATCCGCCGCGGCGCGACCACCTATCGATCCGCGCTCGTCAATCGCAAGCAGGATCGCTGGGACCTGAGCGTGATCAAGACGGGTGGCTTCCGGCCGCGCGCGGTGTGGTGCGACGAGTGGTCGATGGGTGGCTACCTGCTCGCCCGCGCGCTGCTCCGCAAGGAGGGCATCGATCTCGAGACCCAGCTGCTCAACCAGCGCTGGCTCGGCTCGTACACCGCGTGCTTCGATTCGCTCAGCGAGTACGACGGCGACATCACCGCCAGCTTCGTCGGCACCGCCGGCGGGCTCGAGTCGATCTGGGGCCCCAAGGTCGACCGCCTCCAGATCCTGGCGCTGTCCGACGAGTCACCGAACGACGGCATCGTCGTCGCACCGAAGCTCGACGAGCAACGCGTGCTCCGCATCCGCGACAACCTGGTCCAGCTGCTCGACAACCACAACGCCCACAAGGTGCTGTGCGCGCAGTTCTCGGTCGAGGGCTTCGACATCCCGCCGCGCAACACCTACGCACCGCTGCTCGACCTCGTCGGCATGTCCACGTTCGAGGACATGCCCACCGGTCACTGAGCCAGCACCCAGACCAGCGCGGCGAGCGACAGGCCGCAGACGCCGGTCGCGATCAGAAACGTCGCTCGCGATGATGCGGGCACGGGTGGTGGCGCAGACACGATGGGCGGCGGAGTCGGCGTCCGCGCGGTGACCTCGCCGTGCATGTGCTTCTCGGCCGGATCGCGAAACACCAGCGCGCAGTTGCCGAGCTCGATCATCGCACCATCGCGCAGCGGCATCGCCGCGGTCAGCCGCTTGCCATCGACCCGCGTCCCGTTCTTCGAGTCGAGATCCCGGATCGTCACGCCATCCCAGCCGCGCGCGATCTCGACGTGCTCGCGCGACAGATCCTCGTCGAGGATCACCCACGTCGCCTCGTCGCCGCGGCCGATGATCCATCTCGCCT
>JAEYYY010000167.1 GCA_023430775.1 Pseudomonadota bacterium | reverse complement strand
ATCTTGCCGAACACCGGGTGCTTCGACGGGCCGGGCGTGAACCAGTCGAGGTACTGGTTGTGGACGGTGTTGATGAAGAACTGGGCGCCGCCCGAGTTGGGCCGGCCGGTGTTCGCCATCGACAGCGTGCCCGGCTCGTTCGACAGCTTGTGCGCGGGCGGATGCTCGTCCTGCACGCGGCCGAGCGGCGAGTCACCGGTGCCGCAGCGCGGGCTGTTCGGATCCTTCGAATGCTCGCAGCCGAACTGGATCATGAAGTCCTTGATCACGCGATGGAAGTGGAGCCCGTTGTAGAACCCCATCTGCGCCAGCTTGATGAAGTTGCCGGCGGTGATCGGCATCTTGTCCTGATAGATCTCGGCGGTGAAGTTGCCCAGAGACGTCTCGAACGTCGCGGTCGGATTCGGCATGGCGGAAGGCTTAACACGAGGTTCCGGCCAAGATCATCACGCCGGACTCGCGTTGGCAGAGTGCGCCCGAAAATGATGCGCGACCTGCCCGCCCGAAACCGATGGCGATTGCAGGTCGCGCGGAACTACTTGGCAGCGTTCTCGGGCTCGACGGGCTGCGACTCTTCGCGAGGCTCGCTCTCGACCGCGCTGGTCTGCTGGGTCTGCGACTCTTCGTTGACGACTGGCTTCGGCTTGCGTGATGGCTTGAAGCGCTGACGACGGGGCATGGTTTCTCCTCTCCTTCGTAGAAGTGCTCCGCGAGCGGCACGCACGCGATGCAGAACGCGCGCTCGCGGGACAGCTCGCCGACTTGCAAGTCCCGCGCGAGCAAGTGAGGGACGGGAGTTGGTTCAAGGGCGCCCTGTCACGCGACCGTTCGTGCGGTCCTGACACATGCGGTTCGAATGCGGCGTGGCAGAGATGGAAATCCCTAGTGATCATGCAGGCCGTTCGCCAACTCGCGTGGCCTCGCAATTGCTCGCCGCTGCAGGATGCAGATCGAGGCTCACGATAGGATCGTCATCGAGCTCGATCCGCTTGCGAGCCCGCGGCGGCAGCGCGAGGTCGGCGCGTTCGTTCGCTACTGCGTGTTTCGCATCGAGCGGGAGTTCGGAGAGCTCCACTGGCTCGTCAAGCTCAAGCCATCGCGCGGCGGTTACTCGTGCTCGGTCACGGTGACGATCGCGAACTTGATCATCGAGGCACGCGGCCAGGGTCTCGACGCCGTGTTCTCCGCGTGGGATGCGCTGAGCAATACCGAGCAAGGTCTCCGCGAGGCGCAGGTCCACCGCCAGGTCGAGCAAGCCGGTCATCTCAGCGGCCTCAAGGCGTCGGCGAACGATGGCTGACCACGTGTCGCAAAGCACCGCGCTCAGAACCAGCCGCCCAGCCCGAGGACCAGGCGGAGGGCGAACCGCGTAGCTACTGACCTGTCACCCGCCTGATCCTCGACGGAGAACACGTGCGTCTGCGCCGCGAGCTCGGTGCCGAGTTGCAGGCGACCGAGCGCGTACGACAGCCCCGCGCTCGCGCCGACGAAACCCGCACCGGACGTTCGCGACGGCGCGACGCCGCGGGTCTCGAAGCGCTCCATCAGCAGCTCGCCGCCCGCGGTGACGCCGATGTCGACCGTCAGCTTCCGCACGTCCCACGCCTTCGCCAGCTCGAGCTCGGCGGCGAGCAGATCGGTCGTCGCTTCGAGCGTGCGGTTGTCGAAGCCGCCGCGGCAACCGACCAGCCGTGGTGACAGCGTCAGATCGTGGCGCACGTACGTCCAGCCGACGAGCGCGCCGAAGCACGGGCTCGCGCCGTCGATGATCGGTGTCTGCGCGACCGCGCCGACCTGCCAGCCGGAGACGCGATCGAGGACGTCACCGCCGCCCTTGCGAACCAGCCGCGCGTACGCGATCCGCTCGAGTGCGCTCGCCTGGACGGTGGTCTCGCGCGCCGCGGTCACCGTCACCGTGCCTTCGAGCAACGCATCGCGCGCTCGCCCGCGGACCCGATAGCTGCCCTGCGGCAAGCTTAGCGAGCGCTGCTTCGCGCCGGCGACGATCTCGCCGACCACACCGCCGCGCTCGCGGATCACGAGATAGGTCGCGCCATCTGGCAGCGTCAGCCGGCCGCGCGTCTTGTCGCTGCCGAGATCGGCGAGCACGATGTCGGCGCGGCCGCGCAGGTCGTAGTGGAACGTCGGGTGCTGCGTCCCGGCGAGCGTGCGACTCGAGGCGAGGATGGTCTGCTCGCGCGTGTACGCGAACGCCTCGGCCACGGTCACGGTCTGATCCCGATTGTCGTCGGCGGCGCCGCGCAGCGCAGACAGCAGGAAGTGGGTGAAGAACGAGCCGGCGAGCTGATCGGACTCCTGCGCGTCCTCGCCGGCGGTGCTCGCGGTCAGCACGATCACGCCCTCGCCCGGCGCTTCCGGCGGCGCCGACAGCGCGATCGGCGCGCCCGGCTTGCCGCCCTTGACCCGCGTCACCGCACCCGATCGACACGCATCGATCACCAGCAACCGGATCGATGCACTCGAGCCGCGGACCAGCGCCTCGAGCTCGCGCAGATCGAACCGCGTGCCGCCGAGGTGCAGTGCGTCGGCATCGCCGTGCCCGGAGTAATAGACGATCAGCATCGCCTCGCGGCCGGCGCGCTGACCGACCCGGATCCGCTCGTTGGTGGCGATCAGCGCGCGCCGCACCTGATCGGCGGTCTTGCCGCGCAGCACGATCTTGTTCTCGTCGCGGACGCCGCCGACCTCGCCGAGTAGCTCGCCCAGCCGCTGCGCATCGCTCTCCGCGAACCGCAGCTTCTGCTCGTCGGCGGCGCCGGCATCGTGACCGACGATCACCGCGTAGCGCTCGACCTCGGCGCGCGCCGGCGCCGCGAGGAGCAGCAACACGATCAGGGACCGGATCACCGGAGCGCCTGCTTCGTCAGCTCGACATGGCGCGCGACGCACCCGCTCGGCGCGGTGACCTTGCCGGTGGTCTGGAGCTCGCCGACGAGCGGCACGATCGATCGCGGGCTGTCACACCAGATGACGACCACGCGCTCGGTGCCGAGGACATCGTCGAGCGTCGTGCTCTGGGGGAACGGCCGGCGCTCGCCCGCGCGCAGCGCGAGCATCTGCTCGCCCACCGCCGGCACGTACGCGAACGCGTTGTTGTTGCCATCGATCGACAGCACCGCACCGTAGCCGTCGCGCGGGCTCGAGTAGCCGGCCTGCAGCACGTCACCGGGGTACACCGCGTCGCGCGACGACACCGGGATGTGGGCGCCGTCGCGGCCGACCTCGAGGATCAGCTCGGGGCCGCCGCCCTTGATGCCGTGCCCCGGCTCTTCCTCGTCGCTCGGCGCGCGCGGCCGCATCATCACGAAGACGATCGCCGCGGCCGCCGCGACTGCACCCGCCGTGGCGATCCACACGCCTAGGTTGCGGCGCGGTGCCAGCGCGATCGGCGTCGGCCTCGCCTGGAACGCCTCGAGGCCGGCCATCAGCTCGCGCAGCCGGGCCGCGCAGCGCTCGCACTCGGCGGCGTGCGCGCGTGCCGCGTCCGCTTCATCGCTCGGCAGCTCACCGGCGAGCATGCGATCCCACTTCAGATCCGAGATGTGGTCGGTCACGATGCGGCCCTCCCGGTGACGCGCTGTTCGACGCGCTCGAGCAGGTGGCCGACGTGGCGCCGCGAGCAGCCGAGCACGTCGGAGATCTCGGCGTGGCTCATGCCATCGAGGTGGTAGTAGACCGCGGCGCGCGCTTCCTCGTCGGGCAGCTGCGCGAGCTCGGCGCGCACCATCGCGACCACGTCGGGCGAGCGCGGATCGACCTCGGTCGTCCACGGCTTGACCTGCTCGTCGAGCAGGCGCGTGCGGTTCTTCGAGTCCCGCAACCGCTGCAGGCACGCGTGCGTGGTCGCCGAGTACAAGAACGTGCTCGGCGCGCTGCGGCCGTCGCACTGCTCGGGTCGCGCCACCAGGCCGGCGAAGATCTCCTGCAGCACCTCGCCCGCGTCGTCGTCGTTCGCCAGGATCTGCCGGGCTCGACGCAACACGCTATGTCCGTAGTTGCGATACATGGCTGCGACGTCGAGCGCCAAGCGATCAGGTCCAGTTCGGGATGTCGAGCTCTTCGAGATCGTCGACCAGATCGACCTCGAGCGGCGTCGCGAGATCGGCCGGCGCCTCGAGGAAGTCGTCGAACGACGGATGACCGCCGCAGCTGTCGAACAGCTCCTGGAGCGGCGTGTTGTCGGGGAACGTGTCCCAGCACTGCGCGCGCTCCTCCTGCTCGGCCTCGGTGAGATGACCGACGTCGTAGATGTGAAAGCCGGCCTTCGGCGTGCCGCGCAGGATCGTCGACACCCGCGAACCGGCCGGGACGTCCTCCGGCAGGTAGACGAGCAGGTGATCGGGATCCATGCCGAGGACACCTGATTCGTCGTTGATGACGTCGGCACCCGCCTTCGCCGAGACGATGAACGCGACGCCCATCCGACTGTCGCCGTAGTCGTTGATCAGCGCGTCGAGCGGCGGCTCGTAGATCGAGAGCTCGAACGACGCGGGGAAGTTGCCCTCGACCGGCACCGTCTCGGCCGCCGCGATATCCGGCGAGCCCGAGCTGTTCATCCACAGGATCACGACCTCGGCGTCGGCGTTGACGGGCGCGGTGCGCAGGTTCTGGACGCTGCCCTCGAGCTTCGCGAGCGGCGTGCCGTTGTGATCGCCATCGACCTGCGAGTCACAGGCAGCGAGAGAGACAAGGAGAAGAAGTTTCGTTCGCATGCCTGTTGGGAGCGCGAGCCTACTGATTCGGGCACGCCGTGCCCGAGATTTTTTGACCGACCGGGATAGCTGTGACGCGCGGCGCCATTTCTGGCATATCACGTCACAGATCCATCCGATCAGCGGGCGCTGATGTCACGGGTGTATCGAGCTTGCGCGCCTCGCGAGAAAATCTCCAATGTTTCCAGGGCGCACACCTGGCCTCGGTGTTGCTGGTTCATGGGGCATGCGCAAGCGAGCGCTCGATCGGATCCTCGTCGAGCTCCCCGGTGGAGCGAGCCAGCGGCAGCACCACGAGCTGGGCGCGTTCGTGCGCTTCTGCGTGTTCCGCCTCGAGCGCGAGTTCGGCGAGCTGCGCTGGCTCGTGCGGGTGCAGCCGGCGAACGGCAACTTCGCCTGCTTCGTCGCGGTCAACGATCGCAACTGCATCGTCGAATCGCGCGGCGGCGGCTTCGACGGCACGCTCGCGATCTGGGAGGCGCTCAGCAACGTCGAGCAAGGGCTACGCGAGTCGCGCGCGATCCGCCACGAAGAGCAGGATCAAGCGAACCACGCGATCGCGTGGGATGCGCTGACCAAGAAGGCTTAGGACATGCCGTCGATCGCGAGCGCGATCATGGCGACCAGCTTCTGAGCTTCCTCGTTCTCGATGTTCGCCTTGATGAACTCGTGGAGCGGCAGCTGCGACTTCTCGAGCCGGGCGAGCGGCTCGCCGCGCGCGGCGGCATCGAGATCCTCGTACGACAGCGTGCGGACCTTGCCGCCGTTGCGCTGGAAGCACTGCGCGACCAGGGCGCAGTGAAAGATCACGTTGATGATCGCCTCGGCGCCACCGAGCTCGCGCTCGTGCGCGCTGATGAACTGCGCGACGGGCGTCTGCCCTTGCACGAACCCGCCGACCAGTACCGACGCGTAGTTCGGATCGCCCATCTTCTGCGATGCCTCGGTGACCACCGCCGCGACCTGTTCTTTGGTGAGCTTCATGAGTCCTCGAAGGGCACGATGGTGGGACGCCATCGCGAGAACCTGCATAACGCTTCTGCGGTCAGCGCGGCGACCTCGGCGGCGAGATTCGTGCAGTAGGCCTTGCGCGCTGGGCCCAGGAAGTCGCCGTGGGGGCGCACCAGGTTGTCGCAGATGATGTCGGGCTTGTCGGCCATCAGCCGCTGCTGCCACGCCGTCTGGTACCAGGTCACCGCCTCGCGAAGCGCGGGCGTGACCGCGCCGATCGGGCTCGGATCGCCGAGCAGCTCGCCGAGCACCTGCTCGCCGGCGCGGATCGCACCGCAGGTGCCCTTGCCGGTGATGCCGCCACGACGGAGCGCCTGGTAGGCAGGGGTTGGCAATCCGAACGTTTCGGCGATCGCGATGCCGCAGCTGCGATGGGGCGTGCGCGTGCCCTCGTACAACACGAAGGCCTTGTCACGTGCGGAAGTGACGTAAGCGACCTCGTCGGCCGAGAGCTCCCGCTCGCTGGACTCGGTCATGGTGCAATGCTACTGCCGTGGCTTCCGGCCGTCGAGAACCGTGCAACCCCTAGAGCTTCCCCCGTCGTCGATCAGGCGCGCGATCGCGATCTCGATCGTGTTTCACGCGGCGGTGGTGATCGTGGCGTGGAAAGGCTGCGATGCGCCGCGCGACCGCCACGCCGACGTGATCGACATCGAGCTCGCGCCCGAGGCGCCGCCCGTCGAGGCGCTGCCCGAGGAGGTGGTCAAGGAGCGCGGCAACACGCCTGCGAAGACGGAACCGGAGAAGCCCGAGGACGATCCGGACAAGTCGGTGCCCGAGCCGGGCGATTACGCGATCGATGCCGGCGTCGATGCGCCACCGGATGCACCACCCGATGCGCCACCGGACGCACCGCCCGACAGCCGGCCGAAACCCAAACCGGATGCAGCGCCGGACGCCGCGGCCGTCGTCGCGGAGGTCGATGCCGGGGTCGAGGACGCGACGCCGATCGCGATCGCCGACGCGGCTCCCGATGCCGAGGTCGTCGCGACCGCCGATGCCGCGCCGCCAGATGCCGTCGAGGATGCTCCGCAGGTCGCCGCCGTCGATCCGTGGGCGAGTGAAGGCTCCGGCGAAGGCTCGGGGTCGGGCACCGGATGTGGGGCCGGCTCGGGCTCGGGCTCCGGCAGTGGCGTCGGCAGCGCGGCCGCGGGCTCGGGCTCCGGCGTCAGCGGGATGACGAACGATCCGGCGGTCGCCGGTGC
>JAEYYY010000163.1 GCA_023430775.1 Pseudomonadota bacterium | reverse complement strand
GAGCTGGTGAGCGAGCCGAGGCGAGGCCCATGGGCGGGCTGGGTGGCGGCGGGGCGGGCCGAGCGCGAGGCGAGCGATGAGCTGGTGAGCTACAACGGCAGCGGTTCTCTCGCCGATCGCCACCCGGCCGGGATGCCCTCGAGCCCGACCGCACCGACGACGATCCCGCCGACCATCGCCGACGTCGTATCGATGTCACCACCGACGTCGCCGCACGCCCACAGCGCGGCGACGTAGTCGTTCAGGTGAGTCGCCGCGCACCACACGGCGAACGGCACGGTATCGGCAGCGAGCACGTTGCTGCCGTTGCCGAGCTCGGCAGCGACGGTGATCGACTCCGCCTTCAGCATCGTGCACGCGCGGCGCACGGCATCGCGCGTCGGCCCCGGCGGCGTGTGCGCGACCACGGTCTCGATCAGCGTCTTCGGATCGCGCTCGCCGGCGAACACCGCCGAGGCGGCCACCGCGATCGCGATCGCCCCGGCGATGCCCTCGCGATGCGAATGCGTGGGAGCGGCCGAGCGCGTGGCGTGCTCGATCACCGCCGGCAGATCACCGGCGAAGTACGCACCGATCGGCGCCGAGCGCATTCCACCGCCGTTGCCGCACGAGCCCTGGCCGCCGAACAGCGCCTTCGCGGCGACGTCGTACGGCGTACCCTCCGAGATCTCGCGCAGCACCTCGTGGGCACCGCGCCCGTAGCCGCGCGCCGGATCCGCGGTGTAGCGACGCGAGAACCGCTGGGCGAGCTCGCCCGCGTCGATCGCGCCGTGATCGCGCAGCACCTCGACGATCGAGATCGCCATCGCGGTGTCGTCGGTCCATGTCCACCGCTTCGCCGGGGGTGGTTTTCTCGAGGCCACGGCATCGGCCCGTGCCGATCCGGCGTTGTGGAGCAGCTGCTCGCCGAATGCATCCGCGACCGACAATCCTTCCAGCGACAGCCGCGCCCGCTCGATGTTGTTCACGCTAGGTTCGTAACATGTCGCCGCGCTTCCTGTACCTCCACGGCTTCGCGTCGGGGCCTTCCTCGAAAAAGGGCACCGCGTTCGAGCGGCACTACTCCCTGCCCCCAAAGGGGGTCATCCTCGACCGCCTCGACCTCCGAGTGCCGTCTTTTCCTAACCTTCGGCTGTCGGCGATGCTCGACGTGGTGCGCGAGGCGATCGGCGGCGACCGCGATCGCGCCGTCGTGATCGGGAGCTCGCTCGGCGGCCTGACGGCAGCGCGCCAGGCCGAGCGAGATCCGCGGATCGCCGCCCTGATCCTGCTCGCTCCCGCGTTCCAGCTCGCGACGCGATGGCGCGCCCAGCTCGGCGACCACGGCTGGGCCGAATGGCAGCGCACCGGCTCGCTCGAGGTGATCGATCGCACCACCAATCAACCCGCTCGCGTGCCGTTCACGTTCATCGAAGACGTCATCAAGATCGACGTCGATTACCCCGACGTTCGCGTGCCGACGCTGATCATCCACGGCACGCGCGACGAGGTCGTGCCGATCGCGCACTCGCGGACGTTCGCGGCGGACAAGCGCCACGTCCGCCTCGTGGAGGTCGACGACGATCACGAGCTGATCACGTCGCTGCCGCAGATCCTCGGCGAGGCAGATCGGTTCTTGACTCCCTGGCTCGGTGGTTGACGTTCGGGATAGTGTCCGCGGATGCGCAGCGCTCTGTTCGTGCTTCTGATCGCGTGCGGCGGCGGCACCAAGACCCAGCCGACGACGCCGGAACCCACACCGCCACCGCCGAGCGCGCAGGACAAGCCCGCCATGATCGCGCAGACCGATACGCGGCCGGCGTGCACGGAGGCCGATATCCCCTGCGCCATCGACACGCTCGATTACTTCAGCAAGAAGATGTGCGTCTGCACCGACAAGGCGTGCGCCGAGGGCATCAACAACGAGATGACCAAGTGGGGCGAGGAGATGGCGAAGAAGGCGCCGCCGAACAACCAGAAGCCCACCGAGGACGAACAGAAGCGTTTGATGACCGCAGTCAACGCGTACACCGAGTGCATGACGAAGCTGATGATCGATGCCCAGCCTCCAACCGATCCGTGCGGCGGCGGCGACCCGTGCGGCGGCTAGTCATCCATGCGCTGACGATCGTCGTGGTGATCGGGTGCGGCTCGTCGAGTCAGCCACCGCCGCCCTCGCCCGCCGACGCGGCGGTGTCGCCGAAGCCACCACCTGGTCACCCGGCCACGCCGGACAACAAGACCGACGCGGTGACCACGGCATCGCCGGGGAAGACCGAGGGCCCAGCGGTCGTCGTCAAAGATCCCGACAAGGTCGACGGTGCGGCGCTGCGCGCGAAGCACGTCGCTCGCCTGAAGGCAGATAACTCGCCCGTCACCGTGCTGGCGGGCGGCACGCCACTCGAGCTCGGGCAGCGGCTGTGCAACGACGTGGTGCCGAAGCGCCCCGCCGAGACGCCGGTGCTGATCAAGCCGAACATGTCCGGCTTCAACTGGTTCAAGGGCAAGCCGAACGACAACGGTGTCACCGGGCGCACGACGGATCCCGAGTTCGTGCGCGGCATCGTGCGCTGCTTGAAGGCGCGCGGTCACACCAGGATCACGATCGCCGACGGCTTCACCGGCAAGCCGAAGGACTGGGATCGGTTGATCCACATCGGCGGCTACGGCGCGATGGCCAAGGAAGAGAAGGTCGACCTGGTCGCGCTCGACGACGACGGCGTGTTCGACGCCAACGACGGACCCGGCAAACCGCTCGCGATCGCCGGCATCGACAAGACCACGGTGCCGACGCTGCTGATGCCGAAGCTCCTCGCGGAGCACCTCGACCACGGGCTCTACATCTCGGCGCCCAAGATCAAGACGCATCGCTACTCGGTGTTCTCGCTCGGCATCAAGGGCATGCAGGGCACCGTGATGTACTCCGATGCGAGTCCCGCCTATCAACAGAAGTGGCGCTCGCACAAGGAGATCGCGAAAGCGCTCGACCTGGTGAAGAAGAACGATCCGAAGGCGCGCGCGACGTACGTGCGATCGCTCGAACAGTTCGCGCAGCGCATGGTCGACGTGCTCGAGCTCGAGACGCCCGATGTCGTGCTCGCCGAGGGCGCACCGGCGATGGACGGCGACGGCTTCGACAAGCTCGTGCCGCGAGCCGAAACCGTCGCGATCGGTGGCACCAATATCGTGCTCGTCGATCGCGTCGGTGCCGAGTATCTCGGGCTGTGGAACAGCAGCGCGCTCGCGGCCGAGCTCGGTGGCCACCGCACCTCGCCGCTGCTCACCGCGGCGGCGAAGCGGTTCGGCATCGACATCGCGAAGCCGAAGCTCGTCGGCGACGGCGCGAAGCTGTTCGACAAGCCGCACGCGCCCTATCTGATCGGGATGGCGAACTTCGAGGTCGGCGAGCGCCCGCAGGCGCCGGCCGCGATCGGTGGCGATCTCGTCGATCCCGGAAGTCTGCCGAAGGAGCTGCACGCGCGGTCGACGCCCGTCGCACCCGCGATCGACGGCGCGATCGACGACGCGTGGAGAGACGCCCCGGTGCTGACGTTCTCCACCGACTGGGCCGGCCGCGCGATTCCGACGTCGACCAAGGTGCGCGCGCTGTGGATGCCGACGGGGCTGTATCTGCTGTTCGAGCTCGCGAGCTACACGCCGTTCACCGACGAGACGCGGCCGACCGCGACGGAGCGCATCGATCTCTACGAGGAGAACTGCGTCGAGCTGTTCCTCGTCCCCGATCCCGCGAACCGCGATCGTTACTTCGAGATCGAGGTCGGCCCGCTCGGGCACTTCTTCGACATCGCGGTGGATCGCAAGGCGAAGCCGCGCGCCAACCCCGAGTGGTCGGGGAAGCTGACGATCGGGACGTCGTCCGCGACAGTCGCGGGTCGAGGCAACGATACCGCGGTGATCGAGGTCGCGATCGAGGCGCCCGAGATCCTCGCCGTGTTGAAGGCGTCGGCGGCGCTCCCGATCGGTCTCTACCGCATGGAAGGCAAGTCACCGCGGCAGTACCTCGCCGCCTTCCCTACGCGGACCCCGAAACCGAGCTTCCACGTGCCTTCGGCCTTCGGTACCCTGGTGCTGGATCCCTAGCAATCGCGGCACGTTCGCTCGCTGAATAGTCCCCGCTTGCTCGGGTGTTCCACCCACTCATGCGCGCTCTCCTCCTCCTTGTTGTCCTCGCCGGCTGCGATCATGCCGCGGCGCAGAACGCACCGAAGCCCGCACCGAAACGCTTGAAGGTCGCGTGGTCGAAGGTGAAGGCCACGCCGGGCTGCTTCTTCTTCAGCGGTCCCGACGGGCGCGACATCCAGCTGACCGGCATGGCGACGCTCTCGCAATCGGGGACCGAGGTGACGCTGACGTTCGCGAAGGCCACGTTCCGCGGCTCGCTCACCGATGGTGGCTTCGAGGTCACCCGCCGGGGCGCGCATGACTTCGACGGGCCGTGGACGGTCGAGGAGAACATTCGCGGAGGCTTCGCCGGTACCGGTGTGGTCGCGCGCTATCGCTACACCGAGTGTCAGCAGGGCACCAAGTGCCCGAACACGTGCACCATCGAAGCCGAGCTCGCGCTGCGCCCGTGATGCGCGCCTGGCTGCTCTGCATCGTCGCCTGCGGTGCGCCGGCGCGATCGAGTGATCCGGTCAAGCCGGCCACACCGGTGAAGCCGCCGTCGCCGTCTCCCGCACCGGATCCGGAACCGACGTCGGCGATCCCGACGGTGACCTCACCGTGCGACGACGTCCGGCAAGACGTCGCGCCCGAGCTGGTCGCCGACTTCGATCACCCGACGCGGCACGAGAACCCGGGCATCAAGCCGCATCCGCTGCTGTGCTGGGGTGACGATTGCGTGTGGACCGGCGAGGCGGTGCGCAGACCGACGCCGCGCGCGGTGACGATCGAGCACCAGCCCCAGGTCGGCGACAAGCTCCTGCCGACAACACCCGTGGCGATCGTCAAGGACGGCAAGGTCTGCACCGGTGATCGCTGCGACGAGCTGGGTCCGAAGCTGCGCGCGGCGATCGCGGCCGACACCGAGACGCCGGTCCACGCGACCTCGGATCGCGAGGCGATCGTCGTCGGGAGCGAGGCGTGGAGCCGCAAGCGCGACGCGCCGCTCGCGTTGCCACCACCGCGGAGCTTCGAGGGTGATGTCGTCACCATCCAGGTGCTCGGCAACCGGCTCGCCGTCGGCCGCAGCTGCAACGAGTACTGCGCCGAGCTCGGGACGATCGTCGACTCGCGCGGTCGCCTGGTCGCGCGCGGCTTCGTGTTCGGCAATCCGATCGCGTCGATTCCAGATCCGATCGATCTGGCGGGCGATCGCTTCCTGATCTTCAGCGGCTTCGGGGACGTCACGCTGATCGACAAGGGCAAGCCCGTCGCGTCGACGCACGTCGGTGCCGAGGGCGGCAACGCAGGCGCGGCGCCGGTGCCTGCTCGCGTGCTCGCCCTCGCGCTCGACTCCGACGACGTCGCGCTCGAGGTCTGCACGCCCGTCGGCTGTCAGCTCGCGAACCTGCGCGTCAGCGAGTGGAGCGGCACGCCGAAGTCGACGCACCTCGAGTACTACGTGGTCCGTCAGCTGCCGCGTTGCTCGACGGACACGCCTTCGTACTGATCATTCGCCCGACGGGATGTGCGGACCGACGACCGTCAGCACGAGCAGCAAGAACAGGGTCACGCCGACGAACCAGTAGACGATGGTCGTCGCGCGTGCGCTCGCCAGGTTGGTGTGCCAGGTCGCCTTCGGCAGAGCCACGGGGTCGGCCTCGGCAGGCAGCTGGACGGGCTCGCTGAACATCTCGTTGTCGCTCTGAATGACGAAGTCACTCTGGGCTGACGATCGCGGCATGTCCCTATGATGCGCATGCCCGCAAAGCTTGCGTGCGGCGCGTTGTCACGCCTCCGACGTGGCGTCGCGGAGTTAGCTCCTCCGCGACAACCTGTCAGGTGGTCAACCGCAGACCCCAGCTCTCGACGTGGAGGTCGATGGTGACCTTGCCGTCGGGCCGCCGGGTCCACCGGATCGCGGTCAGCACCAGATCCTGAAGGTCATAGCCCCAGATGCCGTAGGCACCGTCGGTGCGGTTGCGCTTGTGCTCGGCGATCTCGGGCTCGATCGCCGACGTGCCGGCCTCGGCGTCGTAGACGTTCGCGTACTCCTCGCAGATCGACAGCACGAGCTCCTTGCGCGTGAAGCCACTCGCGATCGGTGCGGTGATCTCGATCGATGCGGGTGTCGATAGCGGATACGAGATGACGAGCGTCGCCTTCTCGAACGGGATCACGATCTCCTCGGGCTCGTCGAGACGCGACAGTGCGAGCGCGGGCTCGTGGAGTCGCAGCCCGCCCGGGAACGCGATCCGGTTGGTCATCAGCGGCACGCGCTTCGGCGTGACTCGCACGCGCGTGGTCAGGTACCACGCGAGGCCGAGCGCGATCAGGATCGAGACGCCGATCGCGATGCCGTAGCCCGGGAGCATGGAAAAAACGGTAGCACCCGGAGCCCGATCGCGCGCGTTTCTGACCGGGTTCAGCTATCGCAGTTGCCGCCGTCGCACTCGCGGTTGCAGGTCGCGCCGGCCTCGCATGCTTGCTGGCAGTTACCGCCGTCGCACTCGAGGTTGCAGGTGGCGCCGCCATCGCACAGCGTGCGGCAATTCCCGCCGTCACAATCGTGATTGCACGTCGAACCGGCCTCGCAGTTGATCATGCAGTTGCCGCCGTCGCACTCGAAGTTGCACGTCGAGCCGGCCTCGCAGATGAACGCGCAGTTGCCCTGGTCGCACTCCTCGTTGCAGGTGTCGCCCGACTTGCAAACGTGCGCCCCACCCGCCGCCACGTTCGCCGGTAGCGCGACCACGGCGACCGAGCTCTCGGTCTGCGTGGGTTTCGGAGTCTTGTAGATCGGGCCACAGGCGACGAGGAACGAGGCGAGGCACACCAGGCGCGTCATGCCGCCAGAGAGCCCCGAGCTGGTGCCCCGGTTGACGCCCGGCCGGTAACTACCTGGATCGAACGAAGTGGAGGGTCGTCGCATCGCGGAGTTGCGCGTGGGTCAGCTCGCCGGTCACCGGGACACCGTCGAGCTCGACCGTGCCGGGCTCGCCAGCGTCGTCGATCGTGATCACCAGCTCGCGGTCGCCGACGAGGACGCGCGCCTGCGGGAATCGCGGCTGGCCGATGATCCAGCGATCGCTGCCGGGGATCGGGTAGACCCCGAGCGCCGACAGCACGTACCACGCCCCGAGCGTGCCGCCGTCGTCGTTGCCGGCGACGCCATCGGGGCGGTCGCTGTACAGCGAGTCCTCGATCCAGCGCACCCAGGTGTTGGTCAGGTCGGGGCGCCCGAGCTGCGCGAACACGTAGGCCGCGTTCATGTCGGGCTCGTTGCCGTGCCAGTAGTACGGGCGCGGAAAGTTCGCGGCCGCCTCGTCGGCGGTATCCCAGTCCTGCCTCGCGAGCTCGAAGAACATCTCGAGCTTCGCGAGCGCCGCCGCCGCGCCGCCCATCACCTCGGCGAGCCCGGCGGGATCGTGCGCGCCCGCCATCCACAGCGAGTGCCACGCGTTCGCCTCCGCGTAGTCGTCGGTCATCTCGAGCGGGTCGAACGCGCCCGCCGGAAACGCGCCGTCGGGTCGCTTGCCGCGCAAGAACCCGACCGCGGGATCGTAGAGGTTGCGCCAGCTCTTGCTGCGCGCGAGCAGCGCGTCGCGATCGGCCGCGTGACCGAGCGCGCCCGCGAGCTGCGCGAGCGCGAAGTCGTCGTGCGCGTACTCGGTCGTCGTCGAGACCGAGCGGTTCGACGTGTTCGGGACGTAGCCGTACTGCATGTACACGTCGACGCGATCGCGCCCGCCGCGGCCCGCCGCCGGTGCCGCCGTATCCATCGCCGCCGCGCGCAGGCCCGGCCACGCGAGCTCGGCCTCGACGCCGGGCACCCCGCGCACGACCGCATCCGCGATCGCGATCTCCGCACTCGCGCCGAGCATCGTCCCGGTGTCGCCGATCGCGAGCGGCCACTTCGGATACACGCCGGTGTGCTCGCCGAACGCGACGAGCGAGCGCGCCGCATCGCGCGCGCTGTCGGGCGCGAGCCACGCATAGAGCGGATGCACGGTCCGGTACGTATCCCACAGCGATAGATCCGACATCTGCCGGTAGCCGACCGCGCGCTGCGGCCCGCCCGCGACCAGCTGGTACGCGCCGTCGACGTCATCGATCACGCTCGGCATCAGGAACGCGTGATAGAGGCTCGTGTAGAACACGCGGCGCTCCTCGTCGCTGCCTCCGGTCAGCAGCACGCCGCCGAGCTGCGCGCCCCACGCCTCGCGCGTACGCAGCGCGACCGCGTCGAAGTCGACGGCCGGCACCTCCGCATCCAGGTTGCGCCGCGCACCGTCGAGCGACACGAACGACAGCCCGATCGCGAGCTCGAACGCGCCGCTCACGTCGAGCGCCGCGCCGACCGCCGTGCCCGACGCCGTCGTCGCCGTCGACGGCGCACTCCCCGCCGACCACACGCGATGCGCCGTCCACGCCGTCTTCGCGCGCGCGACGAAGTAGATCGTGTAGCCGCCGAACCCGCGCGTCATCGCGCCGACGTGATGCAGCTTGCCCGTGATCTCGCGCGCCGCCGCATCGACGGTCAGCTCGGCCGCGTCGATCTCGCCGCCCTCGAGCGTCTTGCCGAGATCGAGCAGCACCGCTCCCGCCCCCGCCCAGCGATGCACGGCCGCGCGTGGCGTCGCCGTCATCGCGGCGACGATCCCGTTCGCGAGCTTCACGCTGTACACGCCCGCGCTCGCGACCTCGTCCTGCTTCGCGAACCGCGTCTCGTTCGCCGCCACGGTCAGCTTGCCCGGATCGAACGCGGCGATCGGCATCACCGACAGCACGCCGTAGTCCGTCGCGCCCGCGCCGTGCAAGTGCACGTGCGAGAACCCGCGGATGCGATCGTCC
>JAEYYY010000091.1 GCA_023430775.1 Pseudomonadota bacterium | reverse complement strand
CCTGGTGGGTCGGCGCGCGTGCGACCGACGCCTGGCTCGCTCGCGTGGCAACGCTGGCGCTGCCGCATCCCGATCTCGATCAGGTTCGCGGCGCCTCGCGGATGGCGAGCCTGTACTTCACGCTCGGCGTCATCGCGCTCGCGGCCGCGCGCGCGATCGGCTGGCGGCGCGCTCGCGATCCGATCGCGGTGCCCTGGCTGGTACCGGCGGCGGTGCTCGCATGTGTGCTCGGGCTGGCGATCCATCACGGCACCGTCGAGACCGCCGGGGGAGTGGTGGTGTTGCCCTCGGCGGCCGCCTTCGCGCAGGGCTTCTTGCTGGGCGCCGTCGTCGCCGCCGCGTTGATCGTGGCTCCGGTCGACATCGTCGAGATCGTGCGGCGATTGCAACTCGTGCTCGCGCTGGCGATCGGCGCGATCTTCATCGCGCTGGCGGTCGCCGGCTCCGGACCCGCAGGCTCCGGAACGCGGATCAACCTCGGGCCGCTCCAGCCGATCGAGATCGTGAAGCCGCTCGCCGTGGCGTTCCTCGCCGGCTTCCTCGGCGCTCGCGCCGCGAAGCTGCGGTGGCATCGCCGGCGGTTCCTCGGGCTATCGTGGCCGCGGATCGAGCTGCTCGTGCCGGCGCTCGCCGCGCTCGTCGCGATCTTCGGCGGGCTGTTCGTGATCGGCGATTTCGGCCCGGTGCTGCTGCTCGCCGGCGTGTTCCTCGCGATGTTCTTCGCGGCATCGCGGGCGACGGGATGGGTGCTCGCGGCGCTCGCGATCGTCGTCGTGCTGTTCGCGATCGTCGCGCACTGGCCGGGCATCGTCGGCACCGATCGCATCGTCACGCGCGTCGCGATCTGGCACGACCCCTGGATGAACGGGCTGTCGCACGGCCATCAGGTCGGCGAGGGCCTGTGGGGCATCGCGGCCGGCGGCGGCTGGGGCCAGGGCCTCGGCCAGGCGGGCTTGCCGCTACCTCCGGCGGCCAAGACCGATCTCGCGCTGGTGCCGCTCGTCGAGCAGCTCGGGGTCGCGGGGCTGTTCATGTACCTCGCGTTGCTCGGTGCGATCGTGATCGGCGGACTGACGATCGCGGCGCGCAGCCGCACCGGTGAAGGCGTGCTGCTCGCCGGCGGCCTCGCGATGATGGTGCTGCTGCAGTGGTTCGTGATCCATGCGGGCACGTTCGGGGCGCTGCCGCTGACCGGCATCGTCGTGCCGTTCGTGTCGACGGGACGCACCAGCATGGTGGTGTTCGTCGCCGTGATCGGGCTGCTCGCGCGCCTCGCGCAGGATGGTCCGGCGCGCGCGGCGGAGCCTGCCCTCGAGGAGCTTCACGTCGCGGCGCGGCGGCAGCGCCACGTCGCCATCGCCGCGCTCGCGTTCGGCGCCATCCTTGCCATGCGCGCGACGCTGCGCCGCGACGAGCTGTCCGCGAACGGCATCGCGGTGACCCTGCGCGACGGCACGATCGTGATCCGCCAGAACCCGCGGCTCGCCGAGCTGGTGGCGCAGCTGCGGCGCGGCACGCTCGCGGATCGCAACGGCGTCGCGCTGGCGACCAGCGAGACCGGTCCACGCACGTACCCGCTCCACGACGCGTTCGGGACGCTGCTCGGCACGGATCCGAGCCCCGTGCTGCGACCGCCGTGGGCGCTCGAGCGCATCTTCGATCATCGGTTGCGCGGCTACGGCGAGCGCGAGGATGCGCCGCGGTTCCGCGACCTCGGCAACAGCACGCGCGACCTCCGCGTGCCGTGGCCAGACCTGCGACCGTTCGTGCCGCTCCTCGCGCTGTCGCGCGGCGACCGCGCCGAGGCGATCCGCGCGATCGATCGCGATCTCGCGAGCCGCAGCGTCAGGCTGACGATCGATAGCCGGCTACAAGCGAAGGCGGTCGAGCTCTTGCGCGGCGCGGTCACCGCGAAGCACCCGGCCGCGATGGCGGTGGTGCTCGACGTCGCGAGCGGCGAGGTGCTCGCACGCGCGCAGGTCCCCGATCTCGATCCCGCGGATCGCGCGTGGGTGGCGCTGCTCACCGCGGATACCGATGCAGGTCGGCGCTTCCGCGGCGCGTACGGCGCATGGTCCGACAAGACCGGCCTGCACGGCGCCTTCCAGGCGGGCTCGGTGGCGAAGCTGTTCGTCGCCCTCGCAGCCGCGCGCACCGGGCATCCGGTCACCGGCACCGCGTGCAGTGCGCGATCGCAGACGGTGTTCTCGTGCACCGAGCGCGATGCCGCGGGGCCGTCGTTCACCCGGCCGGAATGGACCAAGCCGATCCACGATCACGGCAACGATCCGACGCACGGCCGGATCGATCTGGTGACCGCGCTCGCGGTGAGCTGCAACGTCTACTTCGGTCAGCTCGGGCTCGCGCTCGGTCCCGAGCCCCTCGTCGGGCTGCGCGAGGCGGGCGTCGACATCGGGTACGCGGGCAGCGGATTTTCGCCCGGTGCGCCGGACTCGCGTGCGCTGGCCTCGACCGCGTTCGGCCAGGGCGCGATGGCGATGAGCACGATGCAGGCCGCGCGACTGGTCGCGGCGATCGCCGCCGGCGGCCGCTACCGGCGATGCCCCGCGACGATGGAGCTCGGTGCCGCTTGCGCCGACAGCGTCGTGCTCGACGATCCGGCAGCGCTGGCGCCGATCATCGCCGGCATGCGACGCGTGATGACCGAAGGCACCGGCCGCGGCCTGCGACCGCCGCGAGACGTTCGCGTCTACGGCAAGACCGGCACCGCGGATGCGCTGGGCTATGCCGGCGAGGAAGCGTTCGGGATCGAGCGCGGCAGCGAGGCCGCCCCGCACTCGTGGTTCGTCGCGTTCGCCGAGCCTGCGTCAACAAGCGAATGTGCCGTCACCGCGCCGGGCCGGCTCGCGATCGCGGTGGTGGTGCCGCGCGGCGGCGCGGGTGCGCTGACCGCCGCACCGCTCGCGATGAAGCTTCTCGAGGCCGCGCGCGAGCTGGGCTATCTGCGCAGGTGACTCTCTTAGCGGCGGTAGAAGTACCCACCACCACCGAGCAGCAGCGCGACGAGGACGATGACGATGATCCAACCCAGTGTAGACATGATGTTCTCCTTGCTCGAACAGGGAGCAAGCGACATGCCTCGCCGGCTCAGAATTACTTGTCGTGCGTGATCCGGACGCGCGCGATCAGCTCGCGCAGCTCCTCGTCGTCGACGGCGGAGGCTTCTCGCACGATCTGCTCGCGGACCGCGCCGGTCGCCGGTAGCGGCATCGGCTTGCCAGGTTTCGGCGGAGGGCGCTTGGCGCGCAGCTGTACGGGCTCGCGACGGCTGCGCCCGGCGAGCTTGAACTTGATGTCGTCGAACAGCCGCGGTTCGCCGAGGCGCGCGAGCAAGCCGGCGAGGATCTGCGGCCGCAACAGGTTGAGCTCCTGCATCCACGCGGAGGTCACGACCTCGATCCACAGCGTGCGGTCGCGAACGCCAGCGGGCCGCGTTCGCTGCGCGATCTTCGGACCCACCAGCTC
>JAEYYY010000066.1 GCA_023430775.1 Pseudomonadota bacterium | reverse complement strand
CGACCGACCCGAACGAATCGGTGCCGGTTGTAGAACCCAGACGCAACAAGACCGGCCGAACGAATCGGTGCCGGTTGTAGACGCAGACCCCAGACGCAACAGAACCGACGCGGCCCGAACGAATCGGGGCCGGTTGGCGACGCAGAACCCCAGACACGACCAACCGGCCCGAACGAATTCGAGAACCCAGACGCAACAAGACCGGCCCGAACGAATCGGTGCCGGTCCTGTGACAGCAGCAGCAGCGGCGCTTAGCGCTTGCTGAACTGGAAGCGAGCGCGCGCGGCCTTCTGGCCGTACTTCTTGCGCTCCTTCTTGCGGGGGTCACGGGTGACGTACCCGGCCGCCTTGAGCTTCGGGCGAAGCTCGCTGTCGATCTTCATCAGCGCGCGCGTGATGCCGTGGCGGATCGCGCCGGCCTGCGACGAGATCCCGCCGCCGCGCACCGTGGCGACGACGTTGTACTGGCCGATCAGCGACACCTCTTCGAGGCCCTGGCGGATCACCATGCGAGCGGTCGGGCGCGAGAAGTAATCCTCGTCGTCGCGATCGTTGATCGTGATCTTGCCGTCACCGGCGGTCAGCCAGACGCGCGCGATTGCAGTCTTGCGGCGTCCCGTTGCGTAGGTCTTCTGCGTCGTCGCCATCACTTCGCTCCAGCAGTCTTGTAGGTGCGCTCGGGCGCGATCTCGAGGACGCGCGGCTTCTGTGCCGCGTGGTCGTGCTCGCCACCCTTGTAGATCTTCAGCTTCTTCACCACGCGGCGGCCGAGGGGACCCTTCGGCAGCATGCCCCACACCGCTTCGCGGATCGCGCGCTCGGGATCCGTCGCGAGGACGTCCTTGGCGAGGCGGGTCTTGATGCCGCCCGGGAACAGCGTGTGGTGGATGTACAGCTTCTTGTCGGGCTTGTTGCCGGTGAGCTTGGCCGCGCCGGCGTTGAGCACGATGACGAAGTCACCCATGTCGACGTTCGGGGTGTACGTGGCCTTGTGCTTGCCGCGCAGGACCATCGCGATGCGCGAAGCGAGGCGACCCACGGTGTGGCCGGTCGCGTCGATCACGTACCATTCGCGTTGCGCCTCGCCGGCTTCCTTGGTGAGCCACGAGCTTCTTTGCGTCGTCATCTGGGAGTGCATTGGGAGTTCTCTCGAAGGGCGGATCGTGTACAAGGCCCCGAAACGCCTGTCAAGGTCCGCGGCGAGCCAGTACCTGGGGTTTTGTTCAGTGTCAGCGGGTCGTGATACCAACGAGGCGTGTCGAGAGTCGGGTTCGTTCTGAAACCGGATAAGTCGGTCGCGGGCGCATTGCTCGATGACCTCTGCAATCACCTGCGTGAACGCGGCCATGTGCCCGTGGTGACGACGGAAGATCAGGTCGCCCCCGCCGGGGCCGAGATCCTTCCCGAGGAGCAGCTCGGGGCCTCGGTAGACATGGCCGTGGTCCGCGGCGTGGATGGCACGATCCTCCGGGCGGCCCGGATCGTCTCCGAATTTCAGCGACCGGTGCTCGGGATCAACCTCGGGCAGCTCGGGTTCTTGACCGGCTTCCAGGTGCCGGATGCCAAGCCGGCACTGGATGCGGCCCTGTCGGGGCGGCTCAAGAAGGAGCAGCGCATGCGGATCGCGGTGCGGTTCTCGCGCGGCGGTGCAGAGCCCGTCGTGCGGTACGCGCTCAACGATGCCGTGCTCCACCAGGGCGCGATGGCGCGGCTGGTCGGCATCGATGCGTTCGTCGACGATCAGTTCGTCGCGTCGTATCGCGCCGATGGTTTGATCATCTCCACGCCCACCGGATCCACCGCGTACAACATGGCGGCGGGTGGCCCGATCGTCGTGCCCGGGATGGCGGCGATGACGATGACGCCGATCTGCGCTCACTCGCTGACCAACCGGCCGCTGGTGATCCCCGCGGCGTCCACGATCAAGCTCCAGCTCGGCGCGGATGTTCGCGGCGTGATCCTCACCGTCGATGCGCAGTGGGCGCACTCGTTCTTGCCCGGCGACGTCGTCGAGATGACGGCCGCGTCGTCGCCGCTGTTGCTGTTCTCTTCACCCAAAGGCTTCTTCGACATCATGCGCGACAAGCTCCACTGGGGCGCCCGCTCGGAACGCGAGGCGTTTCGCAGCGAGCTGTCGGGCGGAATCAAGAAGGGCGACTGATTCGAGACGGGAATCTCAGGAGTCGAGTCGATGCTTCGTCACCTACGTGTCACCAACTTCGCAATCCTGTCCGATGTCGAGATCGAGCTCGGCGGCGGGATGAACGTCCTCACCGGCGAGACCGGTGCGGGCAAGTCGCTGATCGTCGAGGCGGTCAACCTGCTGCGCGGTGGTCGCGCGTCGGCGGATATTCCGCGCACCGGCACCGACGAGGCGGTGGTCGAAGCGATCGTCGAGGTGCCCGATGATCTGCGAGCGCGCGTCGCCGCGGTGCTCGAGGGCGCCGGCTTGCCCGCACACGCCGAGGATGCCGAGGGCGAGGTGTTCATTCGCCGCGTCATCCAGCGCGGCGGCCGCAGCCGCACGTACGTCAACGGCGCGCTCACCACCGCCGCGCGGCTGGCAGAGCTCGGCGGGCTGTTGATCGATCTGTCGGGTCAGCACCAGCACCAGGGCCTGGTCGATCCGTCGCGCCACCTCGAGATCCTCGATGCGTTCGCGCGCGCCACCGAGAGCAAGCCGAAGGGCCGCAAGCCCGAGGGCAAGGCGAAGGGTCGCAAGGACGACACCGCGCTGGTGCTCGAGGACGACGCCCACCTGTGGCCGCTCGCGGAGACGATGACGGTCGCATGGGCCGAGCTGCGGCGCTGCGACGACGAGCTCGCGGCGCTCGGCGGCGACGAGCGCGAGCGCGAGGCGCGCGTCGATTACCTGCGGTTCCAGCTCGAGGAGCTCGAGAGCGCGAGCTTCCAGCCGGGCGAGGATGCCACGATCGAGATCGAGCGCGCGCGGCTGGCCTCGGTCGGCGCGCTGACGAGCGCGGCGCGTGCCGCCGAGGAGTCACTCTACGGTGGCGACGACAGCGCGCGCGATCGCGTCGCCAGTGCATCGCGCGAGATCGAGAAGGCGCTGCGGATCGATCCGACCCTCGATGGTGTCGCCAAGCAGCTCGTCGAGATCGAGACGCTGATCGACGACACCGCCGATCAGCTCCGCACGTACGCCGACAAGCTCGAGGGCGATCCCGAGCGGCTCGCGTTCCTCGACGATCGCGTCGCCCTGATCCGCCGGCTCGTCCGCAAGCACGCCGCCGGCACGCTCGACGACGTGATCGCGAAATCAGCGGACCTGCGCGCGGAGCTCGATGGCCTGCTCGGTCGCGAGTCGCGGATCGCCGAGCTGACGTCGGCGCGCACCAAGGCCGAGGCCGCCGCGATCGCCGCAGCCGCCGCGCTGACCACGGCGCGCGGGCAGGCCGCGAAGAAGCTCGAGAAGCAGGTCGCCGCCGCGCTCGCCGAGCTCGGCATGGCCACGGCGAAGCTCACCGTCGCGATCGAGCCGCGCAGCCTCGGGCCCACCGGAGCCGATCGGGTCGAGCTGATGCTGGCGTCGAACAAGGGAGAGGATGCTCGCCCGCTCGCGAAGATCGCGTCGGGTGGCGAGCTGTCGCGGATCATGCTCGCGCTCAAGCTCGGCCTGCAGTCCGCGGGGCGCGCCGATCCGGTCGCCACGTACGTATTCGACGAGGTCGATACCGGCATCGGCGGTGCCACGGCGCAGGTCGTCGGCTCGCAGATCCGCGCGATTTCGTCGGCGGACTCGGACGCCAGCCGGCAGGTGCTGTGCGTCACCCACCTGCCGCAGATCGCGGCGTACGCCGATCACCACTTCCACGTCGAGAAGTCCGAGGTCGCGGGCCGCGTCGAGACGCACGTCCGCCGGCTCACTGCAGCGCAGCGCAAGGACGAGCTCGCGCGCATGCTCGGCGGCAGCGTGACGTCGAAGGCCAAGGCGCACGCGGCAGAGCTGCTGGCGGAAGCAGCGCGTCCGCGCAAGGCCGACAAGCACGCGTAGACGATCCGGCATGCGATGTCGGGTGAGGGCTCGCCCTGCAACAGTGCTCGCCTAGCAGCGTTTGCTGCAACAGCGCTCGCCCGACAGCGCTTGGCCGACAGCGCTTGCCCTGCAACAGCGGTCGCCTCCAGCGCTCGCCTAACAGCGCTCGCCTGACACGCTCGCCTAACAGCGGTTGCCCTCGACAGCGATGGCCCTGCAACGGCGCCCGTGGGAGACATTGTCAGAGGGTCGCCAAGCCCCCAAGGTCCGCCAAGCTTCGCCAAGGATTTGGTCAGGGATTGCGTTGGTCGGACGCGTTCGGTTGTGAGAGCGAAGCGCCTTGGACTTGCGAAGTGTGCAACCAAGCCTGGTGGCGGCTCGACTGGGTGCACGTGGCCGGTCATCCCGTCGGATTTCGCGGATGGTGGGTGACGGATCAGACCGGCCCTATTGACCCAGTACAAATCTGCACTCGGTTGCACGTTGCAGGGCGAGCGCTGCTCAGGGCGAGCGCTGCTGCAGCGCAAGCGCAGTTACAGGGCGGCGGTTGCGCGCCCAGCTGATTGATCTGCACCTGCTTCCGGTTGCACGTTGCAGGGCGAGCGCTGCTGCAGGCAAGCGCTGTTACAGGGCGGCGGTTGCGCGCCAAGCTGAAGCGCTGCCACGAGTGGGCGAGCGCTCTACACGCGGGGGCTTGGGACGTCGGACTCTGGATCGACCCATCCTTGGCGAAGCTTGGCGAAGCCTTGGCGCGTTGGCGACCCTCTGACAACGTCCAGCCACGAGCGCGCGCTGTTGCAGGGCGGTTGCGCGCCAACCGCGACCTTGCGCCGGCGTAACGATCGTGGGCTCGCCGACAGACCTCGCGCCTCGTTGCTGTCATCACGACTTCGTGGTCGCCGAGCGCGGCCGCGAGGTACCAACGGCGCCATGTTCCGCGACGACAACAATCATCCCGCCCCATACATCCCGGCGGAGGCGCTCCAGCGTCCCGTGGGCGCGGTGGTCGATGCGGCAGGGCAGGTGACCTGCGTGGTATGTCGCGCGACCGTGCCGCTCGCGAAGGCCGATGTGGTCGGCATGGGCTATCGCTGCCAGCCGTGCTCGCATCGCGCCGAGCTCGCGTTGCTCACCGGCGGTGGCGATGCGGCGTCGCACTTCTCGCAAGCGGAGCGCGCGGGGCTCTCGCAGTCGGGGCTGCATCTGATCTACGGCGGACTGATCGCGATGGTCGCCGGCGTCGGGTTCCTCGGCTTCCTGTTCCTCAAGCTGGGCGTGATCATGCTGGTCGGCGGTGGCGCGATGATCGGGACCGGGCTCGCGCGGCGCAACGCGGCCCACTGAACGCAGCGATCGCGGCCGCCACCCGATCTGGGCGCCTTCGTTCGCGGCGACGGTGCCGATCGGCGCATCGGGCGTGCCAGCCTGCCCGATCGGCGTAGTCGCGGTTCCCCAGGCGCGACTCCAGGTTGCCCCCATGCTTCGCTGGCTGAAAGACCGCCGCCGCCGGCGAATTCTGGCGACACCGTTCCCGCCGCACTGGGACGCGATCATCGACGAGCACGTCGCGATCGCCCGCCGCCTCGACCCCGAAAGACGAGCGCGGCTGCGCGAGCTGGTTCAGGTCTTCGTCGCCGAGAAGCACTGGGAAGGTGCCGGCGGCCTGGAGATCGACGACGAGGTCAAGGTCACGATCGCCGCGCAGGCGTGCATCCTGATCCTCGAGCGCGAGGCGGAGCTGTATCGCGATGTCGATTCGATCATCGTCTACCCGTCGACCGTGCGCACCGCGCCGCGGCCGCTGAGCTTCTTCGAGCAGCCGCGCGTGATGGAGCGCCACGGCGCGTGGATCCATGGCGAGGCGATGCTCGGCGGTCCGGTCGTGCTGGCGTGGGATGCCGTGCTCGCCGGTGGTCACGAGATCACGTCGGGCAACGTCGTGTTCCACGAGCTCGCGCACAAGCTCGACATGGCGAACGGCGCCGTCGATGGCACGCCGCCGCTGCCGGATCGCAAGGCGCGCCGGCGGTGGGCCGAGGTCTGCAGTGCCGCGTACAGGCGCCATCGCGAGGCGGTGGAGCGGGGCCAGCCGACGCTGATGGACAGCTACGGCGCGACCAACGAGGCCGAGTTCTTCGCGGTCGCGACCGAGACGTTCTTCTGCCGGCCGGCGGCCCTCGCGCTCGAGCACCCGCAGCTGTACGAGGCGCTCGCCGGGTTCTATCGCATCGCGCCGTTCGACTTCGCGGCGCCCGAACCCGCTCTCGTGGTTTCGTGATGGAGTAGAGGCATGGCGTCGGACGAGTTTCTGTATCGACAGCTGCGTGGCGTCGACAAGAAGGTGTTCCGCCTCGGGCTGGCGGCGAACTACGGGATCGAGGAGGCCGGCATCCGCAGCGCGTTCGATCGCGGCATCAACTACGTCTACCTGACCCCGCGCGGGAAGATGGCGAAGCCGCTGCGGGACGCGATCGCGCGCGATCGCGACAACATCGTGATCGCGGCGGGACCGACGGTCGGCTACTTCGGCGGCAGCGTGCGGCGCACCGCCGAGCGGCTGCTGACGAAGCTCGGCGTCGACTACATCGACGTGTTCCAGCTGATGTGGCTCGGCGTCGGCTCCGCGCTGACCGCGGCCACCGAGAAGGAGCTCCTTCACCTCAAGGAGAGCGGCAAGGCGCGCGTGCTCGCGGTGTCGATCCACGATCGGCCACGTGCGGGCCGGCTGGCCGAGGACTCGATCCTCGACCTGTTGATGATCCGCTACAACGCCGCCCACCCCGGCGCCGAGCGCGACATCTTCCCGCACCTCGCGAAGCGCAAGCCGAACATCGTCGCGTACACGGCGACGAGCTGGCGCAAGCTCCTCAAGGCACCGCGCGGCTGGGACGGTCAGGTGATGACGGCCGGTGATTGCTATCGCTGGTGCCTGTCGAATCCCGACGTCGACGTCACGCTGACCGGACCCGCGAGCACGCAGCAGCTCGACGAGAACTTGCGGGCGCTCGAGCGGGGCGCGCTGACGGCGGACGAAGACGCGTGGATGCGGTCGTTTTGCCCTGCCGTGGACGGCTGAGTCACGTCGGCATGGCCTCCAAAAAATGTGGTCAGAGGGGCCTCGCTGCGCTCGGCAAGCCGCCATGGCGCCAGGTCTCGCAACAAGCGGCGCCCTTGTCGAATCACGGCGACCTGTGCGCGAACCTCGCCAGCAAGCTGCACGGCGAGAGGGTGCCCCTGGGGTAGAGTCCGGGGGTGAACGCGAACGTCGCCAAGTGCCTCGTGGTGTCCAAGGTGCTCGTTGCCGACGGCATGATGACCGACGAGGAGAAGGCGTTCCTCGACGGCATGATGACGTCGCTCGGGCTCTCCGATACCGAGAAACGCAGTGTCCACGACCTCGAAGGGATCGACGAGGCCACCGCGATGGTGAAGCAGCTCCCCGCCGAGGAGCGGCAGGTCATCGTCGGTCAGCTTGTCGATGCCGCGTCCGCCGACGGCAAGCTGTCGCCGCTCGAGATGGAGGTCGTCAAGCGCGTCACCAAGGCGCTCGGTCTCTAACCGGACTCGACGGGGAGCTTCGCTCTCTCCCAGCCGGCGATGCCATCCGGCATCACGAACACGTGGTCGTAGCCAAGCTCACGAGCGCGCCCGGCGCCCGCGTGGCAGCTGTGTCAACCGGGGCCCGAGCAGTAGAAGACCAGCGTCGCCTGATCGTTCTCGGGCAGATCGTGACGATCGAAGCTGTAGGCGTTGAGGTTCTTCGCGCCCGGCACGTGCGAGCGCTTCCAGCGCCCGGCGCCGTTGTTGTCGAACACGTGGAAGTCCGGCGTGCCCAGGCGGCCGTGAACTTCCTGGACGGTGAGGGCGGGGATGTCGGCGGCGTCGTCCATGCCGACGACTGTACCAAGCCCTACGAGACTGGCTTGCGCGCCGGCTGCGTGCGACCGGGCTTGCGCTTGGTCTTCTTCTTCGACGGGAACACCTTCGCGGGACCCGAGTAATCGGTCCACCGGAAGCTCGGCTCGCCCGGCGCGCGGACGTCGATGTGGAGGAACTGGCCGCGCGGATAGATGCCGATGCCCATGTGGCCGGTATCGAGCGTCTCCGCGAACTTCTTGATCTCGTAGATCGAGATGCCCGGGATCTTGAAGTCCACCGCCGAGGCGTGGAAGTGCCGGCTCGAGCTGCGATCCGTGTACCGGAACGACGAGTACATCTCGATCTGCTTGCCCTCGTAGTGATCCTGGATGCGCGACAGGTTCTCGTAGATCGTGGGATCGATCGCGCGGACCTCACCGGTGGCGAGGCAGCGGAACATGTCGTCGAGCTTGGCCAGCGCCGCGTTGTCGAGGCTGCCGTCCTTCTTGTAGAGCTTGACCTGGAGCTCGACGCCCTGGTTCGCAGCCTTGATGTTGAGGTTGCCCGACGGCTTCTCGAGCGGCGTGGTGCGGTACGACGACTTCGGCGCGTTGGCACCGGAGAAGCCTCGCGGCCGGCGCTTGCCGCCACGCGACTTCGCCTTGGGCGCCGACTTCTTCTTCTTCGCCGACGTGATCCGATCCGGAAGCGGCTTTCCGTCCATGCCGTCCGCCGCCACCGGTGCCGCCGCGAACAACATCAATGCGCCGATAAGCACTGCTAACGACCGCATGGGGACGAACAGGCTAGGCGAGGGGTCTGACCGTCGGCAACCTTTCCAATCCAACAATCGCCTGTCGATGAAGAATCGGTAGGGGCGATCGCACATCACTACTGAACACCTGTCTCTGTCCGCACTCCGGACACCTACCGGATACCTCACTCCGGTGAAGGCAATTTCGGCAGCGCAACTCCCGGTAGTGGCACGTGTACGAGCTCGATGTCGATCTGCTTCGCGATCTCGAAGATCCGATCGTCGCGATAGAACTCGCCGTAGCAGATGCGAGTGATCCCGGCGTTCGCGAGCTGCTTGAAACAGCTCCAGCACGGGCTCGCGGTGACGTAGTTGGTGCCGCCGTCGATGTTCACGCCGTTGCGCGCGGCCTGGATGATCGCGTTCGCCTCGGCGTGGATCGTCGCGACGCAGTGGCCTTCCTCCATCATGTGCCCGACGTCCGAGCAATGCGGCATGCCGCGGATCGAGCCGTTGTAGCCGGTCGACAGGATCGTACGGTTGCGAACGATCACGGCACCGACGTACTTGCGCGGGCAGGTGGATCGCGTCGACACCACCTGCGCGATGCTCATGAAGTACTCGTCCCACGATGCACGGGTGCCTTCGGACATGCCGGCATCGTACCTGCTATGGTCCGCGTCCGATGTCGGGTGACGCTCCGAAGAGCAAGTACAAGGACACGGTGATCCTCCCGGACACGCCGTTTCCGATGAAGGGTGATCTCGCCAAGCGCGAGCCGGAGATCCTTGCCGCGTGGGAGCAGCGCGGCCTCTACCAGCAGATTCAGAGCGCGCGCGCGAAGGCGCCGCCGTTCATCTTCCACGATGGCCCGCCGTACTCGAACGGCAACATCCACTACGGCCACATCCTCAACAAGATCCTCAAGGACATCGTCGTCAAGTCGCGGTCGATGATGGGCTTCCGCACGCCGTTCGTGCCGGGCTGGGATACCCACGGCCTGCCGATCGAGCTGGCGGTCGAGCGCGAGCTCGGACCGAAGCGCTCCTCGCTGTCGCCGGCCGAGTTCCGCGCCGCGTGCAAGGCGTTCGCGATGAAGTGGGTCGAGACCCAGAAGACCGAGTTCAAGCGCCTCGGCGTGTTCGGTGACTGGGCCGATCCTTACCTCACGCTCGATCACTCGTACGAGGCCACGATCGCGCGCGCGCTCGCCAAGTTCGCGCGCGACGGCTACCTGTATCGCGGTCGCAAGCCGGTGCAGTGGTGCCCGCGCGATCGCACGGCGCTCGCCGAGGCCGAGATCGAGTATCGCGATCACACCTCGCCCTCGGTCTACGTCCGGTTCCCGCTCGTCGAGGAGGACTGGCGCGGCAAGCTGGACGGCAGGCTCGAGGGCAAGCAGCTGTCGCTCGTGATCTGGACGACCACGCCATGGACGCTGCCCGCGATCCTCGCGGTCGTCGCGCACCCGGCGTTCACCTACGTCGCAGTTCCGAACCCCAAGGACGGCAACGAGTACCTGATCGTCGCGCGCGAGCTGGCCGACAAGTTCGCGGCGGCGATCGGGGGCGCCGATGTCGCCGCGGCGGTGGAGATCACGCCCGCGCAGATGGCCACGCTCGAGGGCGCGCGCTATCGCCATCCATTCATCCCGCTGCCCGAGCGAGAGCCCGGCGCCGCGAAGGCCGCGGCGGTGCCCGACACCTCGGCGACCGG
>JAEYYY010000050.1 GCA_023430775.1 Pseudomonadota bacterium | reverse complement strand
CGCGCGATCCGGCTGATCGAGCGCAAGCTCGACGCGCTCACCCAGATCCTGCACGCCACCGCGTCGAGCGATACCGCCGAGGCGCTGCTGCAGAAGCTGGTCGATGCGCTGCTCGATCTGTTCCCGCAGGCCGAGGACGTCGGCGTGCTCGTCGAGGACGAGCGCACGGGCGAGCTCAAGATCCAGGTGCAGAAGCACCGCGCCGAGGGCAGCGTGCCGCCGGGCGACAAGAAGGCGTACGGCGGCGACCTGCGCGTCCCCGGGACGATCATCCAGCACGTGGTCAGCGACCGCCGCGGCGTGCTACTCGGCGAGCACTCCGACGAGAACGACGAGGGCGTCGGCACCCGGAGGGGCGCGCCGCTCATCTATCACGGCGCGCACTACGGCGTGGTCTACGTCGAGAGCAACTCGGCCGGGTTCCGCCAGGAGGACGTCGACCTGCTACAGGCGATCGCCACGCAGGCCGGCCTCGCGATCCACGCGACGCGCGTCGCGGCGCAGCTCGCGCGGCGCGAGAAGCTCGAGCGCGATCTGCGCGTCGCACGGCAGATCCAGCGCTCGCTGCTACCGGCGAACGTGCCGCAGGTCGTCGGCCTCGACTTCGCGGTGCACTACGAACCGGCGTATCAGATCGGCGGCGACTTCTACGACTTCATCTGGCACGACCCGGCGCACCTGGGCCTGGCAGTGGGAGATGTCGCCGGCAAGGCGATCAGCGCCGCGCTGTACATGGCGCGGCTGACGAGCGAGCTGCGATCGCGTGCACCGATCGCGCGCACCCCGGCGCGGCTGCTCCGTCGCGTCAACCAGGAGATCGCGAACCTCGGCGACGACGGCATGTTCGCGACGCTCGTCTACTGCATCTACGATCTCGAGAATCGCTCGCTGGTGTTCACCAACGCCGGCCACTGCGTGCCGCTGCTCCGCCGCGGCGATCGCGTGTTCCCGCTGCAGGCCGAGCGCGCACACACGCCACCGCTGGGCGTCACGCCGGATCTCGAGGCCGGTGAAGCGCGCGTCCAGCTGCACTCCGGCGACACGCTGATCATGGTGAGCGATGGCATCCTCGAAGCGCGCGATGCGCGCGGCAACGAGTACGGGTTGTCGCGGCTCTCGCGCCGCATCCGCACCGCGCGCGGTGGAGCGGAGGACATCATCAAGGCGATCCTCGCGGACATCGACAGCCACTCGCACGACTCGGCGACCGGTCAGGGTGACGACATGACGATCGTCGCGATGTCGATCGATGCGCGGCGCGCGAAGCGCAAGACCACCACCCTGCCGGGCGTGCTGCCGGGCGAGATGGAGGGTGCGACCAAGCCCGCGCGGCTCACCACCGAGGGCGGGACCGTCGACGATGCGGACAAATCCGAGCCCAGCGACGAGGACAAGAGCGGCTGATTCCGCGCGGTTGCATTACCGCCGGCGCGACCCGATCACCCACTCATCGCGTCCCTTGCCAACGGCTCGATAGACGTGCCATAAGTCCCGTCCCCCGGGGGTATCCCTCGGAGAAGAGATAAAGCCATGGCGAAGAAGGGCAAATCGGGCCGCGAGCTCATCCGTCTCGTGTCGACCGCCGACACGGGGTTTTTCTACACGACCTCGAAGAATCGCAAGCGCACCCCCGACAAGCTCGTGCTGAAGAAGTACGACCCGGTCGTCCGCAAGCACGTCGAGTTCAAAGAGTCGAAGATCTAAGAGGGCCGTCATGTCGCGCGTCTGTCAGGTCACCGGAAAGTCGCCGCTCGTCGGCCACAACGTCTCCCACTCCAACCGTCACACCAAGCGCCGCTTCGAGGTCAACCTCAAGAACAAGCGCTTCTGGGTCGAGGACGAGAAGCGTTGGATCACGCTCAAGATCTCCGCGCGCGGCATGCGCCGGATCGACAAGCTCGGTCTGCCGGCGGTGCTCGCCGAGCTCCGCGCTCGCGGCGAGAAGTTCTAGCTTGTTCGTTCGACTCGTCATCCTGACGAGTCTGTTAGCTGGGTGCCCGGGTTCGAAGACGCCGGAGCCACCCGTCGGCTCGTGGACGCTCGAGATCGGGCGCGACGGCCATGGCCTGCGCGGCGTCGCCGCGGATCCGGCCGCCGTCTACTCCGCGATCACGCAATTCGCGGATGCGGCGACGATCGTCGAGGCGCGGCGCGATCGCCAGACCACCGCGTGGACGACGCCGCTCGACGGCACCGCCGGTCCGATCGCACGCACCGGATCGCTGCTCGCGGTCGCGCTCGGTGGCACCGGCAAGGCCGCCGGCCTCGAGCTGCGCGGCACGCCCGGCGCAGTCTTGGTCGCGCTCGACGCGCAGGGTGGGCAACCCGCGTGGAAGCTCGCGATCGATAGCAGCGAGTGGTGCGTGATCACCGCCCTCGCCCCGCTCGGCGACGGCCTCGTCGTCGGTGGCTCGTTCTCCGGCACGCTGCGCGCCACCGACAAGGTGGTGTCGAGCGCCGGCAAGCTCGACGGCTTCGTCGCGCGAGTGTCCGCCACCGGTGCGGTCGACTGGTTGATCCGGGTCGGCGGCGCGAACGCGGATGCGGTGACCGGCGTCGCGGTGCAGCGCGATCGGATCGCGATCACCGGCACGTTCGCCACCGGCGCCGAGCTCCAGGGCGAGGCGCTGGTTGCCGTCGAGGAGAAGTCACCCGCGGTCGACGTGTTCGTCGCCGAGCTCGATGCCCGCGGCAAGCGCAAGTGGTCGGCGTCGTTCGGCGGCAAGCAGGACGACTCCTCGGCGGGGGTCGCGATCGATGGCCAGGGGCGCATCGCCGTCGCGGCGACCGTCCGCGATCAGGTCAAGGTCCACCTCACCGACTTGCTGGTCCGCGGCCCTTCCGATGGGCTGCTCGTGTTCTTCGACAACACCGGGTCGCCCGGTGCGGCCATCCCGATCGGCGGCGAGGCGCTCGACGGGCTCCACGCGATCACCGCCGCGGGCGACCGGATCGTCGTCGGTGGCTTCTATGCCGGCTCGCTGACGCTCGGCAAGACCACGCTCACGGCGACCGGCGACGATGCCTTCCTCGCGGCGTTCGACGGCACCACCGTGACCGCGGTGTGGCCGGTGGCCGGCGACGGCCGCGAGGAGATCGCGGCGCTGTCGTCGATCCCGGGCGGCTTCGTCGCGGGCGTCTCGCATACCGCGACCGCGAAGGTCGATGGCCAGGCACTCGCATCGCCGAAGGATCCGGCGAGCGGCGCCGGCGTGATCGTGCGCGGCGTGCGTTAACGAGCCGCGCGCTGCTCGACCACCGTCATCTGGATGACGTTGATCTCGGCGGGCAGCTGATGGACCGTCGCGCTGAGGTTCGACAGCTCGATGTTGAGGGCCTGCGCCTCGCTCTGCAGCCGGTTGCGATCCTCGAACGTCGCCGTCGTCTCGGTCGCGGCGGCCCACTCGAGGAGGGACTGGGTCTTGCTCCTGGCGAGCGCGTACTGCTTGACGACCGCGTCGTAACGGCCGGCCAATGACTTGTAGCGCGGGCTGTTGCGCTGCTGATCGGTGAGGCCGGTCAGCGCGCCGTCGAACTGCGCCATCGCCGAGTCGACCGCGGTCAGGCTCGACTGGAGCTGGGTCTGATAGCTGGCGCGCATGTTCGCGAACACGGCATCGCGTGCCGGCGGCGGCGGGATGCAGGCGACGAGGAAGATGGACAACAGAGCGGCGACGAACGTGGGTTTCATGCCCGCCAGATGCCGCGCACACGACGTTGTCGCGACCCTGACGAGCCAGCGGGATGACGGGCGCTGGCAGGAGTGCGGTGTGACCTACGCGTCGCGGAAGTAAACACCGTCCCCGTCGGCTCCAGGCGATTCGCGTGGTTGCGAACGGAAGTGCACCAAGTGGAGACAGTCCCTAGACGTCGAGCTCGAGGATCGCGACGTCGGCGGGCGTCGGGACGTAGTGCATCTCGGGATCCGTCATGTAGAGGACGGCGTCGCGCGGTTCGGCCTTGTGGATGCCGCGCCGGTAGGTGGGCGTGCCCTCGTGATCGACGCGCAGCGTGCGGACGCCGCCACGCGCGTCGTCGCAATCGTCGGCGCGCCAGCGCGGCATTTCCTTGATCGCCTTCGAGTGACCGGTGTGGCCGACGACCTGCGCGAGCCCACGCGGCAGCGCCGTGCGCGGATCGTACTTGCGCGGAGCCTTCGAGCCGGACTCCCAGGACAGATCGGCGCCGGGGCGTTCCGGATCGGCAGGCCGGTGATAGAGCAGCCCGCCCCCCTCCTCGCCTGCTTCGCCGGCGATGTGCAGCGGCGCCAGCGACATCGCCATCGGTTGCCCGGCGCGCCACGCATCGGCGACGGTGCGCACCGCACCGGCGAGCCGCAGCTGGAGCATCGCGGCGATCGTCTCGACCTTGTGATCGCGCGCGCACAGATAGCCGAGCTCGCGCTTGGTGATGCCGGCGTGGGTCAGCAACACCGGCACCCCGAGGACCGAGCCGGTGGTGGCGAGCACGCAGCGATCGGCGAGCAGCAGGCGCTGTATTAGTGTGCGCTGCTCGACGGTGAACGCGTTGAAGTCGCGCGCCGCGTAGCCGGGCGTCGGCACGTCGGAGAAGCGCTGGAGAAACGCTGCCTCGGCCTTCGCGCGATCGGCGCGCGGCAGGTTGACGATCGGCGCGGCGGCGTCGGCGGCCTCGCGGAAGCGCTCGTCGCTGATCGTGCCGAATTCGATCACGCGGATGACGTCGTGGTTGCCGAGCAGGATGGTGACGTGATCGGGCGCGTGCGCGGCGAGCCAGCCGAGGATCAGCACACCCTCGACGCGGCCGGCCTCGCGCTCGGCGACCCGGTAGTCGAAGTAGTCGCCCATCGCGACCAGGTGGACGTCGCGGCGCAGCCAGCCATCGTCACCGAGCAGGTGGTGCGCGGCGAGCGCGCCGAAGAACCGCTCGCTGCTCGATTGCGGATCGCCGATCGCGACCCGGCGCGTGGCCGGCAGTGGATCCGGACCGCGGCGCGCGTCACCGGCACGGAGTGCCCGGGCGTGGTCGATCGCCGCGGCGACGCTCATGCCTCGAGCATCAGGCGCTCGGGTGCCTCGAGCCGATCCTTGACCGCGACCAGGAACGACACCGCCTCGCGACCGTCGACGACGCGGTGGTCGTACGACAGCGCGACGTACATCATCGGCCGGATCTTGATCTCCTCGCCGATCACGACCGCGCGCTTGACGATGTTGTGCATGCCGAGGATGCCGGTCTGCGGATAGTTGAGCAGCGGCGTCGACATCATCGAGCCGAAGATGCCGCCGTTGGTGAGCGAGAACGTGCCGCCGGTGAGGTCGCTGATCGCGAGCTTGCCGTCGCGCGCCTTGGTGGCGAGCTCGACGATTCCCTTCTCGATGCCGGCGAACGACAGCGCATCGACATCGCGCAGCACCGGCACCACGAGGCCCTTCGGCGCCGACACCGCGATGCCGAAGTCGTAGTGCTTCTTGTAGACGATGTTCCCGCCGATCACCTCGGCGTTGACACCCGGGAACAGCTTGCACGCGGCGGCGCACGCCTTGACGAAGAACGCCATGAAGCCGAGCTTGACGCCGTGCTGCTTCTCGAAGCTGTCCTTGTATTTGGTGCGGAGCTCGAGGATCGCCGTCATGTCGACCTCGTTGAACGTGGTCAGCGAGGCGCTCTCCGTCTGCGCCTGGACGAGCCGCTCGGCGACGCGCTTGCGCAGCGGCGACATCGGCACGATCTCGTCGCGCGGATCGACCTGGGCCAGACGATCATCGACCGACGGGCCGGATGGCGCGCTGGTGCCTCCCGAGCGAGGCAGCTCGCCGGACTCGCGCGCGGCGACGCGCTGCGACGGCGTCAGCTTCATCAGCGCGTTCTTGTCGAGCGTCTGCTTGCCGTTGCCTTTCTGGACGGCGGCGTAGTGCGCACTCGGGTTCGTGGGCGCGCCGACGATCGCGCCGATATCCGTGGCACCCGCCGGCGCGCGCTGCGCGGGCATCGCCTTGGCCACCCGGGTGGTCGGCCGCTCCGTGG
>JAEYYY010000003.1 GCA_023430775.1 Pseudomonadota bacterium | reverse complement strand
GCGCTGGCGCGCGCGCAGCTGGCGTCGCTGCCGGGTGGCTCGCGCGCGCGGCTCGTCGTCGGCGATGCCGCGGTCGGTCCGTACGTGATCGGCCTGCTTCGCCCGATCATCGTCGTGCCGCCGTCGCTGCTCGACAATCCCAAGCTGCTGCGCGCGGCGCTGCTTCACGAGCTCGCCCACGTGCGGCGCCTCGATGCGCTGCAGCGGCTGGTGCAGTTGATCGCCCGCGCGGCGTTCTGGTGGTTCCCGGTCGTCGCGCTGGCGAACCGGCGCCTCGATGCCGCGCGCGAAGCCGCATGCGATGCGCGCGCCCTCGAGGTCGGCCAGATCGAGCGCCCGGCGTACGCGCGCCTGCTCCTCGAGATGGCGCAGCTGCGCACCGCCGGCAACATCGCGCTCGCCGCGCCGTACGCGCTCGATCGCCGGATCCAGAGCGTGCTCGGTCCGCCGCGCCGCTCGCGTCTCGGGCTCGTCCACGCGCTCGGTCTTTTGGTGTGGGTCGGCGTCGCGCTCGGCGGTGCGCGCAGCGCCGAGGCCCGCGGCGTCGAGACCTGCGTCTACAACATGAGCCTCGCCGAGGCGCTGCGTCAGGCGCACCCCGAGGCCGATCGCGATCAGGATGGCGTGCTGTCCCACGACGAGGCGTGCGAGTTCCAGGCGGAGCTGCGCCGCGTCAGCCCCGAACAGACGTCTGCGCTCGACGAGACCGCCGTCGAGCTGCTTGCCGAACCCTTGTGCTGTCGCGCCGGAGATGGGCTCGCCCCGAGCTCCGACGCGCCGAGCTGCGCTGCCGAGTAACCGATCAATAGGAGTCGTTCGTGAACAAGCTTGTCCTGATCCCCGTCCTGCTCGCCGCCGTCGGCTGCCAGCAGGACACCAAGAACCTCGAGCGCAAGCTCGACCAGATCATCGCGAAGCTCGACAAGATGCCCGCGGGTGGTGCCGGTGCTGCCGCGCAGCGTCCGCAGCGTCCCGAGCCGGATCGCGCGAAGACGTACGCGGTGCCGATCGATGGCGACGCGTTCGACGGCCCGGCCGATGCCAAGGTCACGCTCGTCAAGGCGTACGACTACGCGTGCCCGTACTGCGAGAAGGTGCGGCCGACGATGGAGGAGCTGCACAAGAAGTACGGCAACGATCTGCGCGTGGTCTACAAGCAGCTCGTCGTCCACCCGCGCAACGCGATGGCCGCCGCGCTGGCGTTCTGCGCCGCGGGCAAGCAGGGCAAGCACAAGGAGATGGACGCGCTGCTGTGGGACAAGGGCTTCAAGGCGCGCAACATGGATCTCTCCGACGTGCCTCCGGCCGCCGAGAAGCAGCAGGGAGCCGAGAAGGCCGGCCCGCAGAAGTGCTGGGATACCGCCGAGGGCTGCAAGGCCACCGTCGCGTTCGCCACCGAGCTCCAGCTCGACCTCAACAAGTTCAAGGCCGACATGAAGGGCGAGTGCCAGCAGATCGTCCAGAACGACATGAAGGCGCTGTCGGCGCTCGGCGTCGCCGCGACGCCCGGCTTCTTCGTCAACGGTCGCTTCCTGTCGGGCGCGATGCCGATCGAGAACTTCTCGGCGCTGATCGACGAGGAGCTCAAGAAGGCGAACGAGCGCATCCAGCAGGGCACGCCCGCCGCGAGCTACTACCAGCAGTGGGTGATCGACAAGGGACAGAAGACCCTCGCGAAGTGATCGGCGGGTGAACGGAGCGAACGCCGCTCCGTCCTCCCGGTCATGACGAAGCTCGCGATTGCGCTATCGGCCGTGCTCGTGGCCGGCTGTCAAACCGACAACCAGAACCTCGAGCGCAAGCTCGATCAGATCATCGCCAAGATCGACCAGCGCATCGCCGCCGGTGGCAATCGCGGAGCACAGCGGCCGCGCCGGCCCGAGCCGGATCGCGCGAAGACGTACGCGGTCCCGGTCGCCGGCGATCCGTTCGTCGGTCCGGCCGATGCGAAGATCACGCTGGTCAAGGCGTACGACTACGCGTGTCCGTACTGCGAGAAGGTGCGGCCGACGATGGCCGAGCTGCGCAAGAAGTACGGCAACGATCTGCGCATCGTCTACAAGCAGCTGGTCGTCCACCCGCGCAACGCGATGGCCGCCGCCCTCGCGTTCTGCGCCGCCGCGAAGCAGGGCAAGCACGAGGCGATGGACGAGTTGCTGTGGGACAAGGGCTTCAAGGCGCGGAACATGGATCTCTCCGATGCCGGCGGCAAGAAGTGCTGGGACACCGCCGAAGGCTGCAAGGCGACCGTCGCGTTCGCGACCGAGCTGCAGCTCGACGTCGGCAAGTTCAAGGCGGACATGAAGGGCGAGTGCCAGCAGGTCGTCCAGGCCGACATGCGCGCGCTGTCACAGCTCGGTGTCGCCGCGACACCGGGGTTCTTCGTCAACGGCCGGTTCCTGTCGGGGGCGCAGCCGCTCGACAAGTTCACCGCGCTGATCGACGAGGAGCTGAAGAAGGCGAACGACCGCGTGCCGCAGGGCACGGTGGCCGCCGGCTACTATCAGAAGTGGGTGCTCGACAAGGGTCAGAAGACCTTGGGTGGCTGACCCGGAGGACTTGCAATCTCCACGAGGTCGGGGAAGGCTCCGGGGTGGAGGTCATATGTTGAACAAGTTTGTCCTACTGACGGCGGCCGTGGGTCTCGCCGGCTGCCAGCAGGACACCAAGAACCTCGAGCGAAAGCTGGATCTGATCATCCAGAAGCTCGACAAGATGCCTGCCGGCGGAGCCGGCGCAGCCCAGCGTCCGCAGCGTCCGGAACCGGATCGCAGCAAGACGTACGCCGTTTCGGTCGAAGGTGATGCTTTCGTCGGTCCCGCCGACGCCAAGGTCACCTTGGTCGAGGCGTACGACTATGGTTGACCGTATTGCGAGAAGGTCCGTGCGACCATCGAAGAGCTACACAAGAAATACGGTAACGACCTCCGCGTAGTTTACAAACAGCTCGTAGTTCACCCTCGAAATGCCATGGCCGGTGCGCTCGCGTTCTGCGCTGCAGCGAACCAGGGCAAGCATGTCGAGATGAACAACCTGATCTGGGACAAGGGCTTCAAGGCTCGCCAGCTCGACCTGTCTGATGTCGACGGCAAGAAGTGCTGGGATACCGACGACGGTTGCAAGAACGTCGTCAGTTACGCCCAGGAGCTCCAGCTCGACGTGCAGAAGTTCAAGGCGGACATGAAGGGCTCGTGCCAGCAGCTGGTCCAGAAGGACATGAAGGACCTGCAGCAGTTCGGCGTCGCCGCGACACCGGGCTTCTTCGTCAACGGCCGGTTCATCTCCGGTGCGGTGCCGATCGAGAACTTCATCACGCTGATCGATGAGGAGCTCAAGAAGGCGAACGAGCGCATCCAGCAGGGCACGCCGCAGGCGAGCTACTACCAGACCTGGGTGATCGAGAAGGGACTCAAGTCCCTCGCCAAGTAGTCATCGGGACGCGGTCGCGGCTGTCGCGATCGCGCCCCAATGCTAGGTTCCGCTCGTGGCGCCGCTGACTGCGATCCCCGAGCGCAACTGGGTCAACCTTCACTGGTTGGCGCGGCTGCGCTGGGCGCAGACGGCGGGGCAGGCGTCGACCGTGCTCGTCGGTCAATTCTTGCTCGACGGTGCGCTGCCGATCGCGTCGCTGTTCGGCGTGATCGGCATCGGCCTGGTCTCGAATCTCCTGCTCGAGCTCTACTTCTTCGGCGATCGCCGGCGCGAGACTCCGAGCCGCGCCGTCCACGAATGGCAGCTCGCGGTGGTGATGATGCTCGACGTCGGCATCCTCACCGGCCTGCTGTATCTGACCGGCGGTCCGGATAACCCGTTCGGGCTGCTCTACGTCGTCCAGATCGCGCTCGCCACGGTGCTGTTGCGCGCGAAGTGGGCGTGGCTCCTCGGTGCGCTGTCGTTCGTCGGCTTCGGCCTGCTGCTGGTGGTCCACGAGCCGCTCGAGATCCCGGCCGATAACCGCGCCGTCGGTGCGTGGGTCGGCCTCGGCGTCGCGTCGGCGTTCGTCGTCCACTTTCTGCAGCGCATCCACGCGGCGC
>JAEYYY010000847.1 GCA_023430775.1 Pseudomonadota bacterium | reverse complement strand
AGCCAGAGGAACGAGCGGCGCGGCGGGTTGACCTCGATGCCCGGAAACTCCGGCACGAACGTCAGCTCGCCCTCGGCCGGGATCGCGGCGCCGGAGTCCTGCACGATCGGCGAATACTGCTTGGCCTTGGCTCCGAGCACGGCGGCGGCCTGGCGCTGCACTTCCTCGACGGGATCCGGCAGATCGTCCTCGCCCGGCCGGCGCTCCGCGAGGTGTGCGAACGCGAGCAGCTGGTGCCATTTGCCGGGATCGATCGAGCGCGGGCGATAGACGGTGAACTGGACGTTGTCGTCGAGGTGGATCGGCAACGCGATCAGCGCGTCGAGCTCGGCGATCGAAGCGGGCGAGCTGGCGAGCTCGGCGAACGCCGACAGTGCGCGATCGCGGCCCGGGCTCCCGGTCGGGCCGATCGCCCAGCCCATCAGCTCGGGATCGCGGGCGAGCGTGCGAAAGATCGCGCGCGCGGCATCGACGAGCAGCGAGCCGAGCTCGGGATCCGAGAGCACCTGCTCGAGGTCGCGGTAGTCGGCGAGCCCGCGGCGAATCGCGCCGATCGCGGCACGGCCCGCCGCGACCGCACCTTGTGCTCGCGTCTGTGCCACGGCGGCAGCGAGATCGAGCGGACCGTCGAGCGCACCGGCATCACGCGCGGCGCGCAGCGAGGCGAGGGCGTCCGCGCGGATCGCCACGTTGCCGTGGAGCGCGAGCACGCTCTCGACCGCGTCGCGCACGATCGCATCTCGCGTCTTGCCGAGCCGGCCGCGCAGCACGTCACCGGCGAGGACCACCTCGACGGCGCGCCACGCACCCGCGCATGCCTCGCGGAGCGCGGGCTCGAGGGTGGCGGGCACGGCGACGCCGTCCGGAGGTGCGATCGCCGCCGCGGCCAGTGCCGCCAGCGCAGTCATCGCGCGACCTCTCGGAGCATCGGGCAATTGTACGGGAAACCGTCCCCCAAACCCGCCTGCCCGCCGCGCTAGGTGATCGGAGTATGGTGGAGGAGTGCACGCGCGCTGGCTGATGATCGCGGCGCTCGGCTGCGGCGATAACCAGCTGCCGGCGGATGCACCGGTGCCGGGCGCGCCGGTGTTCCGTCATCCGCTCGACACGCCGGATGACGTGCTCGCGCGCCAGGCGCTCCAGCTGCTCGGTGCCGACGTCCCCGGTGCGCGCGCGGATTCGTGCGGCGCGTGTCACGGCCTGACGATCGATCGCCTGCGCTACTGGGGAGCACTCAGCGATACCGCCTTCGCGACGTGTCTCACCGATCTCGAGGTGTCATCGCCGGACTCGGCGCGGGCGATGATCGATTGCGTCCGTGCGATGCCGGCGGTGGCAGGCTCGGACTTCGAGGCGCGCAAGCTCGGCGTGTTCACCGCGGCGGCCCGGCTGCCGTGGTTCGCCTACGTGTTCGAGCAGGCCTACCGCGACCAGGCACCGGCAGAGCTCGCGGCGTTTCGAACGCTGGCCGCGATGCCGCGCGGCGACGATCCGGGATTCACGCAGGCGGAGCTCGACATCGTCGCCGAGTGGTTCCTGCGCGGCTTGCCCGAGCTCGACACCACGCTGGCCGCGGATCCGCCGCCGGCGAGCTGTGTCCCCGCGATCGCGAGCGCGGTCGGCGACCACGTGATCGCGATGGAGACCGCGGGCTGGCGCGCGCTCAATGCATCCGCGAAGCTCGCGATGCATCCGCTCGACGCGTATCCGTTCGCAGACTGGGAAGTCGAAGGCCGCGGGCGGATCCGCGTGCTGCGCGAGGTCAGCTACTCGACGTCGTTCTGGACGCGCAGCTCCGCCGACGGCCGGTTCGTCGCGCACGGCGTCGCGAACTTCCCCGGCTCGCTCGTCATCGATCTCCAGCGCGACGTCGAGGTGCCGATCGATGCGCAGTACGACCCGGCGTTCTTTCCCGATCACGCGGGCTTCATGTTCCAGGGCGGGCCGCGCAACACGTGTGCGATCAGCGTGCTGACCTCGAATCCGAGCGCGGTGTCGATGCTCGAGCCGGGATGTCGCGCCAACGACGAGGTCGGGCTGTACCAGCACGTCGGTCGCTCCGCGGTGGGCGGCGATCTGTTCGCGGTCGATTCGCTGTTCGTCTCGGATGATGGCGGCAAGCTGCCGACGCTCACCGATCCGCCGGCGGCGTTCACGGCGACCGCGCGCTCGACGTTCACGCCGCTGGTCCAGCAAGGCGACGCCTTTCTGCCGAGAGCGCGCGTCGACGTGGCGACGCCGTTCGAAGGCGATGCCGTGCTGTCGCCGTCGACGAAGCTGACGATCGGTCGGCTCGCCGGTCCGAACGATCAGCAGCTCGGCTACGTGCTGCGCCAGATCCTCGCGACGCCGAGCGGTGCGAGCTATGCGATCGATGCGCCCGAGATCGCGCGCTACTGCGCGACCGGTGGCAAGCCGGCGTTCTCGTACGACGAGCGCTGGATCGCGTTCCACCACTACATCGGGCCCGCCGACGCGGTGGAGCTCGGATTTTCTGGACCCGGCGATCCCGCGTTCGCGCCGTACCTCACCGAGGGTGGCGCCAACCTCTACGTGATGGAGCTGACCACCGGCGTGCCGCTGCGCATCACCAGCGTCAACCCCGGGCAATACGCGCTGTTCCCGCACTTTCGCTCCGACGGTTGGCTGTACGGCCAGCTTCGTGACTCCCAGGCAGAACGCGAATACACGATCGCGAGCGACGCGATCCTCGTCCTCGAGTAGGACATGTACGCCCGCATTCGAGGGTGTATCCGATGGCAGCGATGGGAGTAGGATGGGGCCATGCGTGGGAGCGTGGCGGTTCTCATCCTCGCCTGCATGGGATGTGGACGGTTCGGGTTCGATTCGAATCCCGAAGAACCACCCGCGCCCGATGGTCCGGTCGCGGACACGGTACGCATCACGGTCAGTCACAACGGTGGTGATGGCACGGTCACCGGACCGAATGGCTTCACGTGTACCGGTGGCGAGTGCACGCTCGATGTCGCGCCGGGAACGGCCGTCAACCTGCGCGGCCTCGCGGCGACGGATGCGTGGTTCGCGGGCTGGACGGGACCATGCGGCGGCAACTTCGATTGCGATCTCCAGGTCGATGCCGACGTCACGGTCATCGCCGACTTCACGCCCACGCCGAACCGCGTGTTCATCACCTCGACCACCACCGCCGGCGACTTCGGTGGCATCGCCGGCGCCGATGCGATCTGCGCGACGCGCGCTGCGGCCGCGGGACTCTCCGGCACCTTCATCGCGTACCTGTCGGACTCCGCCACCGCGGCACCGAGCCGGATCTCGACCTCGCGCGGCTGGATCCGCACCGACGGCGCACCGTTCGCCGATGCGCCGACCGGGTTCTCGAGCGGCTCGCTGCTGTTCCCGGTCCGGCTCGACGAGTACGGGAACGACCTCGGCGCCGCGCAGGCGTGGGTGGGGACGAACTACGGTGCGATCACGAACGCGAACCTGTGCACGAACTGGACGTCCGCGGAGGCGGCGCAGAACGGCACCACGAACATGCTCGAGTTCGGCTTCGACATGCCGCAATCGCGAGTCCGCGCCTGCTCGCAACAGCATGGCCTGCTGTGTGTCGAGATCGGCCGCGTGGTCACCGTCGCGACGCGCCCCGATACCGGCAAGCGCGCGTTCGTCACGCTCAACGGCTGGCAACCGGGCGGTGGTCGCACCAGTGCGGATGCGCATTGCGCGAGTGAAGCGGCGCTCGCCGGACTCTCCGGGAGCTTCCTCGCCGCGGTCGCGACGACCACCGAATCGATCAAGAGCCGGTTTCCATCGGATCAGATCTATCGCCGCACCGACGATGTTCGCCTGCTGCGCGGACCTGGCATGTTCACCACCGACTGGCTCGACATCGCGCCCGAGCTCGATCAATTCGGCGACATCGTCAGCAACGACTTCTGGACCGGTGCGCAGCGCTTCGACGCCGTGCCGACCGCGGCGGAGAACTGCAACGACTGGACGGACAACTCGGATGTCATGAGCGGCGCGATGCACTTCACCACCAGCACGCACGTCGCCGCGCCCTTCAAGGTCGACCCGTGCGAGCTGGCGGTGCCGCTGCTCTGCCTCGAGAAGTAGGGCGTCACAGCGGTAGGCGGACGCGGAAGCAGGTGCGGCCGGGGCGCGACTCGACGTCGATCGTGCCGCGGTGGCGCTGGACGACGACGTTGCGTGCGAGGTGGAGGCCGAGTCCGGTGCCCTCGCCGACACCCTTGGTGGTGAAGAACGGCTTCCAGATCTCGGCGAGCACGTCGGCGGGGATGCCGGTGCCACTGTCGACGATCTCGACGACGACGTGATCGCCATCCCGGCGTGTCGCGATCTCGAGCTCGCCGGAGTTGGCCATCGCGTGCAGCGCGTTATCGATCAGGTTCGTCCACACCTGGTTGAGCTCGCTGCCGTGCGCGGCGATCTTCGGGAGCTCGCCGTAGCTGCGCTTGACGGTGATCGAGTCGAGCTTGTGACGGAACAGCGCGAGCGTGCTGTCGAGACCGGCGTGGATGTCGACCTCCTGGATCGGTGCCTCGCCGAGGTGACTGTGCGAGCGCACCGCGTTGACCAGATCCGAGATCCGCGCGGCCGCATCGGCGACATCGCGCGCGATCGCGCGGGTCGATGACATCGCCACGATCCAGCGGAGGGCAGGGGCCAGCTCGGGCAGCGCGGCGGCCGCGTCGTCGACGGCGGCGGCATCCCAGCTCAGCGCGCACAGCGCCGGCGCCAGCTCCCACGCGTTCGCGATGCCTCGCCTGTCGAGCGCGGCCTCGATCGCCTGCTCGCGACGCGCGCGAGCCAGCGA
>JAEYYY010000840.1 GCA_023430775.1 Pseudomonadota bacterium | reverse complement strand
GCGATCACCCGGCGATCCGCACCACCGACGGCGCCCCACTGCTTGAGGTACGCGCGCAGGTGGGCCGCGATCTTGTCGAGGTCACCGGCCTTCTCGTGGATCGACAGCATGCTGTAGAACGCGGTCGCGGCCTCGGCCTGGCGGGTCTTGCCGTACATCCTGACGAACTGCTGGGTATCGGCGAGCGCCTTCGCGTCGTCACCGATGCCCTTGCGGAACTGCACCGCATCGGAGAGGGCAGGGAACGCATCCTTCTCGCCGGCGTACTTCGTCGCGTACTCCTCGAGCTTCTCGGCGGCTTCCTTGTAGAACGCGACCGAGGCCAGCGCGTTGCCGAGCCGGGCGACCGACTTCGCGGCGAGCTCCGACTTGCCGTAGTGCTGCTGGAGCAGCAGGTACATGTCCTTCGCGGCGCTGATCGACTTGCCCAGCTCGTAGCAGACGCCGGCGTTGTACAGCACCTTGTCGTTGTCGTCGGCGAGCGGGTCCATGTTGTAGGCCGTCAGGTACTTGGTCGCGCACGCCACGTAGAGGGCGATGTCCTGCCTGGCCTTGGCCTGTTTCTCGAGGGCGTCGCCCTGCTTCATCAGCTGCTGGCGGCGCAGGTTCTTGATCGTGGCCTCGGCGTCGGGCCACAGCGCGAGCGTCTTCGCCGGCACCTTGTCGGCGAAGGCGAACATGCCGTCGTAGTTCTTGAGCCGGTTGTAGCTGTCGAGCACCAGCTGGAGCGCCCACGGCGCGGTCTCGTGGGACGCGTGCTTCAGCACGATCTCCTCGAATGCCGGGATCGCCTCGGCGAAGTGATCGAAGCGGCGTAGCAGGTTCGCGCGGTGGAACATCACGTCGATGCGCTCGCTGTCGTTCGGATCCTTGACGTGCTTCAGGTAGCCGTCGAACGCCGCCAGCAGCTTGGTCTCCTTCTCGGGGATCGGTTTCGGTACCGCGACCGTGTCGTACGCCTTGTCATCGACCTTCTCCTGGTGGACGCGCGGATCGATCTGCAGCGACTTCATGCGCGCGAGCATCGCGGCATCGGCCGACACCTGGATCAGCTTGGGCGACAGCTTGCCTTTCTCGATCACGTCGGTGAACGCCTCGGCCGCCGCGTTCCACTTCTCGACGGCGAGCCGCTGATCGCGCTCGAGCTCCGCGAACACCCACGCGAGCTCGGCGTGGTAGTACTGCGTCTCCGCGTAATCGGCGTTGCCGGGGAACGCCCGGAGGTACGCGCGGTACAGCCGGCCGGCCATCCGCAGCTGCTCGGGGTTCTTGGTCTTGACGCCTTCCTGGTGATAGGCGCGCGCGAGCTGCCCCGACATCTCGGCGGCGGCATCGCGACACTCGATCGCCTCGGCCTTCGGGAGCGACTTGCCGACGGCGGTGTAGAGCTTGACCAGGTTCTCGATCTCGGTGACGCGGTCGTCGACGGTGCCGGCGGTCATCATCGCGCGCGCGATCGAGTGCTCCCAGACGCAGACGTCCTCGTGCTTCGGCTGCAGCGTCATCAGCTCGCGCAGCACGTAGATCGCCTTCTCGGACTTGCCTTGATCGAGGTAGAGGTCGGCGAGCGAGGCGAGCATCCCGAGGCCATCGCCGCCGGCGACCCTCTTGAACGCGTTCAGGGCCTTGTCGGCCTTGCCGACCTCGGCATAGGCGCGCACGAAGTCGTTCCTCGCCGCGCGATGGAGCACCGCCTGGTCGGGGTTCTTCGCGGTGCCCTGGATGACGTCGTTCCACGCCTGCATCGCGTCGGTGAACTTGCCGAGGTTGAACTGCACCCAGCCGAGCTTGTATTGCGCGTGCCGGAACACCGAGCTCTTCGGGAACTTGAGCACGCGCTGGTACTTCGCCTCGGCGTCGGCGAGCTGCTTCTGCTCGAAGTACCACTCGCCGAACGCGAAGTGCGCCTCGGGAACGAACTTCGAATTGGGATAGTTCTTGAGGAGCTTGTCGAACGCGATGCGGGCTTCCTTGTGATAGCCCGCGCCGTGCAGCGTGTACGCGAGGTAGAACAGCGCCATGTCGACCTTCGGCGCGCCGACGAAGATCGGGTTGTCGACGAAGCGCTGGTAGGTGCGGACGGTATCGAGCAGCGCCTGCTTGGCCCTCGCCTTGTGATCCGCGATTTCTTTGGCCAGCCGCGCTCGCTTCGCCTTGTCGCGTTCCTGGTCGAGCGCGATCTCCTTCTCGGCACCCTTCAGGCGATGCAGCTGGTTCAGCTTCGCGTAGATCTCGCCGAGCCGGAAGTACAGGTCGGCCTTCCCGACGACGTCCGAATCCGGCGTGTTCGGGATCAGATCGTTCTCGAGGATGTCGATCTGCCCGGTGTGGATCGTGCCGAGCAGCTCCTGGAGCTGGAGGATCTGCGACGCCGACGGCATCGGCCTCTCGTCCTTCTTCGGCACCGGCTTCGAGCGCTCGGTGAGCTTGATCGTGGGCTTGACGTCCGACGTATGAGTGAACTTTTGCGCCTCGGCCAAGCTGGCGAGCAGAGAGGTGACGACGGCCGTCGCGAGAAGGATTCGCATGCGGCCGTGGACAGGGAGGCTGCAACCGAGTTGCGCGACCGCTGTCCGAAATACCAAACGGTGACAGCTACGTGATCAGGTGATCACGAGCCAGTCACAACTTCGCCGTCTGACAGATCTTCTTCGCCTCGGCGACGACCTTGTCGCGCACCTTCGGAATCTTCTCGTAGTCCTTGTGCGCGTCGTCGTTGTAGAGCGGCCCACCGCAGTGGATGCGCTTGTCGCCGGCGTTGATCACGTAGCGGAAGCCGTGCGCGGACTCGTAGTAGTGCCCGTTCGCCGTCTTCTCCTGCTTGACGATCTTCTCCATCACGCCGGACTTCTCGAGCACCGCGGCGTACTCCTTCGGGTCGGCCGGCAGGTCCTTCGAGTCGAGGCCGTACTCGAACACGAACGTCGCGTTGTCGACGGGGAACTCCGACTCGTTGACCGCCTCGAAGGTATCGAGCTTGCCGTCGCCGGCCTGCCAGCCGCCGGTGAGGTTGTCGAACTTGATGCCGGGGTCGTCGATCAGCTGACCGCTGCCCGAGCCCGCGCCGGATCCACTGCCGGATCCGGCGGCCACGTCGGATCCGGATCCTGCCGCCGCCGAGCCGCTCCCCTCCGCCGAGCCGCTGCCCGCCATCGCCGAACCCGAGGCCGTACTGGAGCCCGTCGCCGAGCCGGTGCCGGGATCCTTGTTCTCCTTCTTGCCGCCACACGCGGCCAACACGATCGCCATCAACGCTAGTTTCTTCATGGTCGTCCTCGTTCGATGTCGTCGAGGAGTTGCACCAGGCGGTGCACACCCTCCTCGGGAAACGCGTTGTAGATGCTGGCGCGCAGCCCGCCGACGCTGCGGTGGCCGCGCAGGTTCGCCATGCCCTGTTGTTCGGCGCGCGCGAGCAGCTGCTCCTCGAGCTCCGTGGTGTCGCCGCGAAACGTCACGTTCATCAGCGAGCGACTACCGGCGGCCGCGTGGGGGCGCCAGCGCTTGCTGTGATCGAGGAAGTCGTAGAGCGCCTTGGCCTTGCGCGCGTTGCGCTCGGCGATCGCGGGGAGGCCGCCCTGCGCGAGGATCCAGGCGCAGGTCTCGGCGATCACGAAGATGCCGAACGTGTTGGGCGTGTTGTGGAGCGACTGCTCCTTGACGTAGGTGCGGTACTGGGTGAGCGGCGGCAGATCCTTGCTGCCGGTCTCGACGAAGTCTCGCCGCGCGATCACCAGCGAGATGCCCGACGGGCCGAGGTTCTTCTGCGCACCGGCGTAGATCAGCGCGTGGTTCTCCAGCGGCAGCGGCCGGCTGAAGATGTCGCTCGACGCATCGCAGACCAGCGGGGCCGGCGCGGGTGGTGGCGCGCTCCACTGGGTGCCGTAGATCGTCTCGTTGCTGGTGTAGTGGACGTAGCGCGGCGAGGCAGACCACGCGAACGTGGTCGGCGTCGTCGTGAAGTCGGGCTCGCCGGTGCACGCGATATGTGGAGTGCCGTAGCGCTTCGCTTCCGCGATCGCCTTTCCGGACCACACGCCGGTGTGGCAGTAGTCGGCGGTGCCGCCCGCCAGGAACTGCTGCGCGATCATCGCGAAGTGCGGCGTCGCCCCGGCGGTGACGAACAGGATGGCGTAGCTATCGTCGATCCCGCCGACCTCGCGGACCAGCCGCTCGGCGCGCTCGAGCACGCGCAGGAACTCCTTGCTGCGGTGGCTGTGCTCGAGGATGCCGATGCCGGAACCATCGAGGTCCCACAGCGCGGCCTGTGCCTTGCGCAGCACCTCCTCGGGCATCACGGCGGGCCCGGAGGAGAAGTTCAGCTTTTCCCGGCGGCCGTTCGCCACCGCCCGAAGCTACAACAACAGGGTCAGCGGCGGGACGTGTCTTCCCAGTAGAACACCGTGATGGCGATGCAGTGGAAAGCCTCGTCGGACGACTGTGTCACCACGACATCGGTGACCTTCAGGTGCTGATTGTTCGTCATCCACGCGGTGACCTTCTCACCGAGCTGATCACGGTCTGCAACCATCGTGGCCGAGAACACCTTCACGCCGTTGAACTTGACGTCGCGACGCAACGTCAACTGCCCCGACTGGTTCGCAAGATTCGCAGACATCGAGAGCAACCTATCCCAAATCCCAGCACTCTGAAAGGCCGATTCCGGGCAGTTGCCGGGTCGTTGTTGGGTACTCGGGGCGGCTTGCCTCGTCGGAGCAGCGCTAGTCCTCGTCGTCGAGGGCGCGATCGAGTGCATTTGCCAGCTTCTCGGCTTCCTGCGGCGACATCGACGTGGGGGTGAACGCCTTTTCAGCGGTCTCGACCAGCGCCAGCATGCGCGCCTGCTCGACCGAGATACCCGACGAATCGCCGGTGATCCACTCGTCGAGCTCCTCGGTGAGTCGCTTCTTCGGTGCGCGCGCTTCCTCGCCGCGGGGCGCCAGGTTCGGCACCGGCGCGCCGTGGCGGCGGTAGCTGATCGAACCGTAGGCGTTCGACAGGTCGCGGCGGAACTCGGTCATGTTCTGGTAGCGGCGGCCGGCATCCTTCTGCATCGCGCGCAGGATGACGTTCTCGGCCATCTCGGTGATCTCGCGGTGCGGCGCGAACTCGCGCGGCGACGGCGGCTGCTGGTGGATGTGCATCGACAGCACCTCGCTCGACTGCGGGGCCTCGAACGGCGGCCGGCCGCACAGCATGTCGAACAGGATGACGCCGAGCGAGTAGACGTCGGCGCGGTGGTCGACGTCCTCGCCGCGCGCGGCCTCGGGCGACATGTACTCGGGCGTGCCGAACACCGCGCCCTGCACGGTCTCCGCCATCAGCTCGTCCTGGATCAGCACCTTCGCGATGCCGAAATCGAGCACCTTCACGAAGTCGTACGATTCCTCGCGCTCGGTGATCCAGGTGTGGTCCGGCGCCATGCGAACGAGATCGCGGCGACCGGGCTTCTTCATCAGCATGATGTTGTCGGGCTTGAGGTCGCGATGGATCACGCCGACGGCGTGGGCGGCCTCGAGCGCGAGCGCGATCTGGTTGGCGATGTTGAGCGCGCGGTGCAGCTCGACGGCGCCTTCCTTCTCGATCAGATCCTCGAGCGACTTGCCCTCGAGGTACTCCATGACGAAGTACACCGGGCCCTCGGGCAGGATGCCGAAGTCGGTGACGTCGACGATGTTGGCGTGGTTGATCGACGTCGCCGCGCGCGCCTCGCGGAGGAAGCGGTGGATCGCCTCCTGGTAGCGCGCGAACTGCGGGTGCAGCACCTTCACCGCGACCGGCTTCTTGATGTAGATGTGCTCGCCCGCGTAGACCGTGCCCATACCGCCGCGGCCGAGGATGCGATCGAGGCGGTAGTTGCCGATCGACGTGCCGAGCCTGGCTATGTCCTCTTCCTCGACGAGGACGGCGGAGTCGTGCAGACAGAACCGCTCGCCGTCGGGAAACCGGGTGTAACAGCGAGGACAAACCTTCAAGCTAGTACCTCGCCTGGACGAACATGTTCATGAAGCGCTGATCGACCGGCGAGGGTGACTCGGACGGGCCGTCACCATCAGGATCGATGGGCTTCAGGTTGAGGAACCGGAACTCGAGGCCGATGTCGAGCTTCTGGTTCGGCGAGAACTGGATGCGCGCCTGCGCGGGGATGGTGAACTGGTTGGTGGGGTCGAAGGCCCGGATCTGGAGCTGGGCCGAGAGCACGAGCGACAGCTGCGGGATCGGGTTGCTGGCGATGCCGATCGACGGCGCGAGGTCCGGCTTGACGCCATCCTCGGTGCAGTTGTTCTGATCGACCGCCTTCACGCCATCCGGCGGGGCGAAGCACGA
>JAEYYY010000385.1 GCA_023430775.1 Pseudomonadota bacterium | reverse complement strand
CCGGTCGCGCAATGTCGGATCTCCGAGGCTCGCGCTCTCGGCGGGCTCGGCAAGCGCGCCGACGCACTCGGGATCGTCGACCGTGCGGTACCGCTATTGCGCGCGGCGTATGGTGACGCGCATCCGCTCGTCGCCACCGCGCTGGTGACCCGCGGCGAGCTGCACGGCGATCTCGGTCATCGCACGCTCGCGATCGACGACCTCGAGGCGGCGATCCGGATCCTCGAACGGGCAGCGTTCGATCCAGGCGTTCTCGGCTCGGCACAGTTCGCACTCGCACGCCAGCTCACGCCCGGCGAGCGCGAGCGCGCGAGAACGCTCGTCGAGAGCGCGGTGAAGCACCTGGCTGAAGGCCCGGCGACCTGGAGATCGACGCACGCCGCCGCCGCTGCCTGGCTTAGAAAATAACCAGACACTCGATCGTGGTGGTCATGCGGAACGTCGATGCCACGGTGTGTCGCTCGGCGTGGAAGACATCGAGCGGGTAGCTGTTACCGGCGACGATCCCGAACTGCGAGGCCTGGGCGTCGAAGTCGATCGTGCCGCTCAGCGGATCGTGAACGCCGCCGAGATCGATCGCGAGCTTGCCGTTGACGAACACGAACACGTCGTCATCGCCGCTGAACTGGAACACCTCGCCACCGTGATAGGTGAACGTCGTGTGGATCTCGGTCGTGAAGTGGTAGTTCCGAGGATTCCCTTCGTTGCCCCAGCCGGCGCCGTCGACCGGGAAGAAGCTCTGGTTGTCGTAGGTGAACGTGCCGGGCGGATGCTCCACGAGCGTCAGCGTCCCGGGCATCGCGATGTTCACTCCGGGCACATCGCGATACCACTGATCGAAGCTCGGCTTCCCCGCGACGGTGACCGTCGCTCCGGCCGGCGCGTACCGCGGCTTGCCGTCGGTGCCGAGCTCGGCCTCGACGATGCCGCTATCGATGCCCGCCGCTTTCTGCATGTCGGGGTGGTCGCCGCGGAAGTCGCGGAACGTCACGCTCAGCTCGTTGCAGGCGGGCGAGGGACCATCACCGAGCGTGTCCGCGACCAGGCTGCTGTCGGCGGGTGGGTCGATGTTGCTATCGGGCAGCTCCCCGCCGGGCGGGCGCGACGGAGGACCACACGCAACGAAGCCGACCGGCAGTACGGCGTGGATGAGCTTCACGCGCCGTAGATGCCGGCCGGCAGTGGTTGTCGCACGAGGCGAGAAATTTCTGACTTACCGCAGGACTGCCGGCGTGCCGTGGCCGCGGCGTCCGACGACCAGGCGGTAGAGGCCGAGCAGGATCACGGCGCCGACGATCGAGGCAATGAAGCCTGCGCTCTCGCCTTCGCCGTACCAGCCCAGCGAGCGACCGAGGAAGCCGGCGAGCATGGCGCCGACAACACCGATCACCATGGTGATGATGATGCCGCCCGGATCTTTGCCCGGCATGATTGCCTTCGCGAGCGCGCCAACAACGAGACCGATGATGAGCATCCAAAGAATGTGCATGGTGGTTTCTCCTGTCGATCGGTCGTGCGACACGCGTGCCAGCGATCGAGCGACCTCTCGCGCGCGGTGCGCGCACAAAAAACGAGCCCCGAAATCCACCTAGCGTGGATCTCGGGGCTCCCGAACAGCGGATCAGCGACTACTGCTTGCGCTGTTCGCCCATGCCACCACCACCGGTGCGCTCTTGCTCGCGACCGGAACCTTGATCCTTGCGCTGCTGGCCGCCCTGGTTCTGGTCCTGGCGCTGCGGCTCACGCTCGAAACCCTGGTTCGGCTTCTGCTGACCACCGCCCTGACCACCTTGCTGGCCCTGGTTCGGGTTCTGGTTCTTCTGGTTCTCGTTCTCGTTCGGCATACGCCTTACCTCCTATGGAGTGATGTGGTGCACGCCGGGTGCCACGCGCGGCAGGAATCTCCGCAACTCGGCGGATCCCAAGATGATTCCGCAAGGCGAATCCTCAGTCGTCCGAGCACCGGACAAATTAGTTGGCGGCCTACATCGCTTTGGCTCCACCATGGACCTGCATGCGGTGGTTCACGCTTGCGTTGGTCGTCGGGTGCTCGTCGTCGGGTGGTGGTCGATCGGTTCCTGCGGCGAGTCCGCCGGCCGTCGAGACGCCTCCGGCTCGGACGACCGCGCCCTCCTGTCCTTCCGGCGATCGCAGCGTGCTCGTCGTCGAGCAAGGCAGCGAGCGTGGAATGCGATGTGCGTCGAAGCTCGATCGCGGCGCGACGGTCGTCGACCTGCGCGATGCGTGGACGCCGAAGATCTTCGCGCCGCCCGGCGACAGGATGCCGGACTACCGCGCGACCTATCTCGCGCTGGCCTCGGAGCGCGACCTCGCGGGCAAGCCGCTGGCGCCGAACGAGGCGCTCGGCGAGCTCTACGGCATCGTGCCGTCGCTCTCGATCGTGCGCGATCGGTTCGCGCAGACCCAGCGCTACAAGTGCCACGCCGCGGTCGACTCGTCGCCGATCGCGAAGCTCGGGGCGCGGCCTCTCGGTCAGGAGCACGCCGGCCTGGTGAAGATGGCCGAGCTGCAGCGCAAGACGCTCGGCGCCCAGCTCGACAAGGCGCGTGCGGCGCGTGGCGCGAAGGACGTCTCGGTGTTCGAAGGCGATCGCGAGCTCGGCCAGATCTACGCGACGTGGAAGGCCGCCGACGATCAGCACGCCGGCATCGTCGCCGCGCAGCAGCACCTGGCGTGCGCGGGCTACCTCGGCGCGAAGCAGGTCGACGGCATGATGTCGTGGGCCACCGGACACGCGCTCGAGCTGTTCCAGCGCCGCAACTTCCTGATGCCGAACTATCGGCTCGATGCGGAGACCCGCAGCGCGCTGACCACCGATCCGCGCGAGCTCGACTTCCGGTTCGCGCTGCGCGTGCTGCGCGAGCGCGTCGTCGACGCGACCGGTCTGCTCGAGGATGGCAGCGCGGGCGACGGTCCCAGGCCGATCCTCGGCCGGATGCTCGATCCGGAACAGATGCGGGCGGCGCGCGGGCACGAGAAGGCGCTGCCGAACGCGGCGCCCGATCTGGTGTCGGCTGCGGTCGAGGCCGCCGCGAAGCAGCTCGGCTGGACCGATCCGGCGAAGACCGCCGCGTTCCTCGCGCGCCATCCCGGCGGGGTCGAGGTCGCGATCGTGCTGCCGGCGCGGCCCTCGTATCACTCCAAGCACATGCAGCTGTCCGCGGTGATCGACCGCGGCGACGTCTACTACGACGACGTGCCGACCCCGCGCGTCGCGGCGCACCGGCCGTCGATGACACTCTACGTCGACGACAACGGCACGAAGCGACCGCTGGTGCGGTGGCCGACCACGATCGGCGGCTGGTCCGACGTGCTGATGGGCGGCGGCGTCGTGCAGCGCTGGAAGGAATCCGATGTCGGCCCGCGCGTGTGGCGCGATCTGTTCGCGGCGCCGACCTGGTTGCCGCCGACGTCGACGCCCGATCGCGACCTCGTGAAGTGGGTCGGCGCCGGCAAGTGGGATCTCAAGCGCTCGATCATCGGCCCCGGACCGAACGCGGCGTTCGGCATGGTGCTGTTGCCGCACTACCTCCCCGCGAAGGGCCGGATGCTCGACAACGGCATCGGCACGCACGGCTCGGCGACGGTGATGTCGATCGTCAACGGCACGTCGCACGGTTGCCATCGCCTCTACAACCAGCTCGCCGTCCGGCTCGGCAGCTTCCTGCTCCACCACCGCAACCACGTGGTGAAGGGGCAGAAGCCCGAGTTCTATCGCCGCATCGTCAGGTTCGCCGGCACGTTCCCGGTCAGGATCGATACCCGCGGCTTCCTCTACGAGATGACGCCGCCGGTGCCCGTCGAGGTCACCAAGGGCCGCATCCTCACCGCGCGCCAGTTTCCGCCCGCGGCTTCCGCACCGGCTCGTCCCTAGTCGGCGACGAAGTTCTTCCAGTTCGTCAGGTAGTCCTGGAACACCTTCGAGACGGCGCGCGCCGCGAGCTCCGCGCGCGTCATCGGAGGC
>JAEYYY010000806.1 GCA_023430775.1 Pseudomonadota bacterium | reverse complement strand
GGGTGCAGCGGAGGCCAGATCCACTCGCGTGACATGAGGCCTCTCGAAATTGTGCGGATCTTCGGGGATCTTGGGGTCGCCAAACCTTCCAGGAACCCGCCGGAGATCCGCGATGCCGAGGATATCCAGGCCGAGCCTCGTGCGAAACGGGGAAGACGGCCCGCAGAACGTGCGTGATGCCCGCGCCCAGGTACTCGTTCGCGCGCGTTCGCTGATCGCGCTGGCGCTCGATCACGCCGCGGCGAGCGATACGTTCGCGGTGTTCGAGCGAGTCCTGATCGGCGAGGTGTTCGCCCTCGCGCGGTCGATCTTGCTGCTCTTCCTCGTCGCGAGCGAGGCGCGAGTACGCGCTGCGCTGACGGGACGCGTCGTGCGTGAGGGCCGCGTGTTCCGGATCGCGCCGCCGCAGACGCGGAACCTGTTGAGCTGGTTCGGCGTCGTGAGATACCGCCGCACGTACCTTCGCGAGGTAGTCGCCGACGGTCAGAAGGCCCGCGGCTATCACCCGCTCGATGCCGAGCTCGGGCTGCTCGCTGATCGACTCAGCCCGCTCGTGCTCTCGGTCGCGGTGCGGCTCGCGACACGCGTCGCGTACAGCGAAGCCCGCGACACGTGCGGCTGGTTCCTGCCCAGCGTTCCGTCGACCGAGGTGATCGAGTCGGCGGTGCTCGGGTACGGCCGGTACACGCAGGAATGGTTCGAGCAGGCGCCGGGGCCAGAGGACGACGGCGACGTCCTCGTGATCATGGTCGACGGCAAGGGCGTGCCGACTGCGACGGAGACCGAGCTCGCCAAGCGCCGCGGCAAGAGGAAGCGCCGCAAGAAGACGCCCTCGCCGCGCCATCGCGGTCGGCAGTCGCGCGAGCGCCTGACGAAGAAGCCGCGCCGCAAGAAGGGCGACAAGTCGAAGAACGCCAAGATGGGCACGATGCTCGTGATGTTCACGCTGCGGAAGCAGCCGCGAGGCTCGCTGTTGCTCGGCCCGATCAACAAGCGCTACTACGCCTCGTTCGCGTGCAAGCGCCACGCGGTCGAGGTCGCGCGACGCGAGGCGGCCAAGCGCGGCTTCCCGCCCGGCACGAGCAAGACGATCCAGATCGTGACCGACGGCGACAACGACCTCGCGCGCTACGCCGCCGAGCTGTTCCCTGGCGCGCTGCACACGATCGACGTGATGCACGTCGTCGAGAAGCTCTGGGACGCCGGCTCCTCGGTGCACCGCGAAGGCACACCGCAGTGCCACGCATGGGTCGAGGCGCAGAAGGACGCGCTCTACGCCGGCAACGCGGTCGAGATCGTCGCCGAGCTGGACCGACAGCTCGCGCGGATCCCACGCACTGGCCCCGGCAACAAGTACCGCCGCGAGAAGCTCACGGACATCCGTGGCTACATCTACAAGCGCCTGGCAGGCATGAACTACCGCGAGCTGATGTCGCGCGATCTCGAGCTCGGCACGGGTCCCGTCGAGGGCGCGATCAAGAACCTCATGTACAAGCGGATGGATCACGGCGGGATGCGGTGGATCAAGGAGCGCGCCGAGGCACTGCTCCAGCTTCGCTGCATCGACGCGAACGGCGACTGGGAGGCGTTCGTGAAGTTCGTCCACGACAAGACGCGCGCGACGGCGATCACCACCGGGACGCGCGTCAGGCTCCAGCAACGTCAGCCCGCGGCTCTACCCGGCGCGCCCGCCGAGAATGCCGCGTGACGCGACGTGATCTGCACCCGGGTGAGTAGCGCGGAGAAGGGCAGTCCGCTGTCTGCCCGTCGCACACCTCGGCAGGATCGCAGCCGCCGCCGCTCGACGCGTTGCACTCCGTGCCCGCCGCGGCGAGCTGGTCCGCAGGACAGGCTGCCGAGCTCCCGGTGCAGTTCTCGGCGGGGTCACAGGGGCCTGTGCTGCCGCGACAGGTCTCGGTGCTCGGTCGAACGGCCCCCGTGCTCGCGGGACAGGCGGAGCTGCTGCCAGTGCAGAACTCGGGCATGTCGCACAGGTCCGTTGCTGCACGGCACTCTACGGAGGACGGCCGGTACACATTCAGCGGGCACCCGGCAGACTCGCCAGTGCAGTACTCCGCCGAGTCGCAGATTCCTTGCGAGCCCCGGCATACCTGCCAACTCGGAGCGAACACGTCTTCCGGGCACGCCGTAGACGAGGGCAAGCAGGTTTCGGTCACGTCGCATGCCCCGGGACTTGCGCGGCAGACACGCGTCACACCCGAGCGGACCGGGGTGCAGGTGCCATCGGTCGTGCCTCCGGCGGAGTAGCTGCATGAGTCGCAGGTCAGGTTGCACGCGGTATTGCAGCACACCCCATCCACGCAGAACCCAGAGCCACACTGACTCGCCGACGTGCACCCTGAGCCGTTGCTCAGACGCAGGTCGTACGCACGAACCGCCCCGGCGCCGAGGGACTGATAGCCGACCAGCACCGTTCGTCCGTCGGTCGCGACGCTCATGCCGCGCGTTCGAACGTACGTTCCGGGGTTGGCGGTCCACGACAGCCCCGACGGTCCAGTCGCGTTCAGGTAGCCGTACACCGGCTCACCGCTCGCGCCAGTGGCCGACGCATTGGGGAACCCGAGGAGCCTGATGGTGCCATCCGGACTGAGCGCGACCCACGGCTGACGGTCGGGGGCGCCGTACTGGATGCTGCGGTCTGCCGACAGCCGGCCCGAAGACGTCAGCACGCTCGTCGCGGACCAGGTACTGCCGCTCTTCGTGGCGAGGATCAGCTCGGCAGCGTTGCCGGCCATCGCCGCGATGGCGATACGGCCGTTCGAGACGGCAACCGACATTCCGAACTTGCTGTAGATCCCAGGAGGCGCGATCGTCGCCTCGAGAGCCCATGCCGATGTTCCGCGGCGGTAGACATATACGCGCCCCGTGGTCTCGGCAGTGGGAGCCCCCACCACGACGAGATTCGGATCCTGGGGATCGATGTCGATCGAGTTCCCGAACATCCCGGTACCGGTCAGGGTGGATCCGTCTTGGTTGATCAGCACACCCGAGCGGTTGAAGATGAAGACCTTCCCGAAGAGAGGGTTGGATGCGACCACGATTCGCGACCCGGAGATCGCGATCTGGTAGCCGAAGCCCAGACCATTCGTGGCTTCAGGAGAGGGCCTGGTCAGATAGTAGTTCGGGACTCCCGTCGTGAGATACCCTTGCGAGTGGTCGACGAAGTAGAACGCTCCGCGCCCACTGTTGGCGCCAGGCGCGCCGACGACATAGACGTTGCCGGCAACATCGACCGAGCGGCCGAACTGCTGAGAGCCACCCTCCGAGGTGGTCATTCTCACCGTTCGATTGTGGAGCCACGGGCCCGTCGCTCCCGAGTAGATCTGAACCGCGCCGGAGCTGACGCCAGTCGCCGAGGGCTGGTCCGGCTCACCGATGACGGCGATGGTGCCCGAGACCGCGGTCGTGCTCCCGAAGAGCGCGCCATACGAGCCATCGTTCGGA
>JAEYYY010000752.1 GCA_023430775.1 Pseudomonadota bacterium | reverse complement strand
ACGCCGCTCGGCACCGTGGCGCTCGCCGCGAAGGAGCTCGAGCGCGCGCTGACCAAGGCCGATGCGAACGCGGCCAACCTCGCCGAGCTCGCCGCCGACGCGCGGCTGATCCGCGAGCAGGTCGGGCGCTGTCGCGCGATCCTCGAGCAGATGGGGCAGGGCGTCGGCACCGTCGGCGAGGGCCTGTCGCCGGTCTCGGTGGGAGAGCTGCTCGACGAGGCGCTGCTCAACATTCGCGCCACACCCACGGTGCACCGCGATCTGCCGTCCGACCTGGCGTCCCACCCGTTGCGGCTGCCGCCCCGCGCGGTCAGCCAGGCGCTGCGCTCGCTGGTGACCAACGCGCAGGATGCCTCGCCGCCGAACACCGCCGTGGTGGTCGCCGTGCGCGGCACCGACAAGACGCTGTCGATCACCATCCGGGATCGCGGGCCGGGCATGCCGACCGAGATTCTCGCGCGCATCGGCGAGCCCTTCTTCACCACCAAGGCACCGGGTCGCGGCATGGGACTCGGGCTGTTCCTGGCCCGCGCCGTGATCGAGGGCGTCGGCGGAAGTCTGCAGATCGACTCGACCCCGGGCGACGGCACCGAGGTGCGAGTCTCTCTCCCCACCGACATCACCGCGTCCAAGCGCGACACTCCGCCGCAGCGGGCTGCCGAACCCGCCGCCGCCGCAGTAGTATCCAAGCCGGCGTGACCACCGGATCCGAGCACAAGACGTCGATCCTGCTCGTCGATGACGACGAGGTGTATCGGAACCGGCTGGCGCGAGCCTTCGTCGATCGCGGCTACGACGTGCGCACGGCGCAGGACTACGACACCGCGGTCGCCGCGGCGCAGGCCGATTCGCCCGAGCTCGCGGTCCTCGATCTCAAGATGCCCGGCAAGAGCGGGCTCGAGCTGGTCAAGGCGCTGCACGAGATCGATCCGGCGACCAAGACGCTGATCCTGACCGGCTACGGCAGCATCGCGACCGCGATCGATGCGGTGCGCCTCGGGGCCACCTATTACCTCTCCAAGCCCGCCGACGCCGACGACATCATCGCGGCGTTCGCCCGCGGCGAGGCCCCGCCGCTCGATCCTCCGCCGCCCGACTCGGACGAGTACCGCGCGCCGTCGCTCGCCCGTGCCGAGTGGGAGCACATCAACCGCGTGCTCTCCGATGCCGGAGGCAACATCTCCGAGGCGGCTCGCCGGCTCGGCATCCATCGCCGTTCGCTGCAGCGCAAGCTCCAGAAGTACCCACCCTCGAAGTAGCTCGCGCACGCGAGTCGTGGTCTGATCATTTCAATGTCGCCGTCGTCCCCGCGTACGTCACTCGCGTGGGTGATCATCGCGCACGTGCTGGCGGCGGCGCTCCTCGGGTGCGTCGAGACCCTGCGGCTCGGCCACGCCTCCCTCGCGCTGGTGCTGGTGCCGCTGTTCTCGCTCGTCGGGCTGGTGGCGGGCCTGGTCTGCGCCGGCACCGAGTGGATCGCGCAGCGGCCGCCGATCGAGCGCCGCTGGTGGCTGGTGGCACTGGTGATCGCGGCGCCGAGCTTGCTCGTCACCGGTCCGGTGTTCGCGACGCTGTTCGAGGGTGCCTACGCGCGCACGCTGCCGGGCGCCGGCGTGTTGCCGTTCCTCGGGCCGTTCGCGATCTGGATCGGGCTCGCGCTCGCCGTCGCGCTGGGCCGCCGGCTCGCCGGTGGTGATCTGACCTCGCGCGCGCTGCCGATCCTCGCCTGCGCGGGGATCGCGGGCGTGATCATGATCGGGCGTCGCAAGCTCGGCACCGGGTATCTCGATGCCCAGCTCGGCGCGACCCTCGCGCTGATCGTGGTCGCCGGCGTGATCGCGCGACAGGCGAAGCGCGCGCGGCCGTCGAAGTACCTCGCGCTCGGCGTCGCGGTGATCGTGCTCGGCACGTCGAGCGCCGCGCTCGTCGGCGGTCTGTCCGTCGAGAGCGATCGCCGCCTGGTCAAGTCGATGCGCGGGCAGGCGCGCGACCTCGTCTACCTCGTCCGCGATCTGTTCGATCGCGACGGCGATGGCACCTCGCCGATGCTCGGCGGTGGCGATTGCGACGATGGCGACGCCTCGATCAACCCCGGCGCGTACGACCTGCCCGGCGATGGCATCGACCAGGATTGCGATGGCGGCGACGCGATCGCGACCGTCAAGCACGCCGCAGCCAAGACCGACCCGGTCGCGTTCCGGTGGTCGCTAGAGCCGAGCGTCCTGCTCGAACGCACCCGCGGCATGAACATCCTGCTGATCACCGTCGATGCGTTGCGCTTCGACATCCTCGCGCCGGGCGCGCCGCATCGCGAGGACTTCCCGCGCCTCACCAAGTTCCTCGACGAGTCGGTGTTCTTCACCCGCGCGATCGCGCCGGCGTCGGGCACCGATATCGCGCTCGGCACGCTGCTCACCGGTCGCCACGATCCGTTCCAGCGCGTCGACACCACGCTGATCGAGGCGCTGCGCGGCTCCGGCCGCCTGACGCAGAGCGCGATCCCGAGCGAGGTGTTGCGCCACGTCGGCGAGGTCATGCTCAATCGCGGCTTCGATCTCGTTCGCAAGGTCTACACCGACTGGGAGACCGAGGACGTCGGCGATCACGTCAGCGCGTCGGCGACCACCGACGAGGTGCTCAAGGCGATCAACAACGCCACCACCGGCAAGACCCCGAAGCCGTTCTTCGTGTGGGGCCACTACTTCGACGTTCACGAGCACCACCAGATCACGCCGCCCGCGGAGCTGCGCAAGGCGGTGCACCCGGGGGCCAACGACGTCGAGGCGCGCTACCGCGCGTTGCTGTTCGCCGTCGATCGCACGCTCGGCCGGCTGTTCGACGAGCTCGAGAAGCGGAACCTGCGCGACTCCACGATCATCGTGTTCGCCTCCGACCACGGCGAGTCACTCAAGGAGGACCCGCGGTTCCTCGACACCCACGGCATGGTCACCTACAGCCCGCTCGTCCGCATTCCGATCGCGCTGCGCGTCCCCGGGGTCACGCCGGGCCACCGCATCGATCCGGTGTCGCTCGTCGATCTCGCGCCGACGCTGCTCGCGCTCGCCGGCATCCCGCACGCGATGGGCAAGCTCGATGGCATCGATCTGACGGCGACGCTGCTCGACGGTCCGCCCGAGCTCCGGCCCGCTGCCGATCGTCCGCTGGTGGTCCACGAGGAGCGGCAATGGAGCGTGGTCGAGTGGCCGCTCCAGGTGATCGTCACGCCGGCCGACGATCTGGTCGAGCTCTACGACCTGCTCGCCGATCCGTTGCAGCGCGACGATCTCGCCGGCCGTCAGCCCGACGTCGCGCGCCGCCTCAAGGGCAGGTATGGCGAGGTGCCGATCGTGCGCGTCGATCGCACGCCGGATGGTCGCGCCTGGCGCGAATCACAGGCGCAACCACCGCGCCGCTAGCGTTTGATGACGCCGTAGATCAGCCGCGCGAAGATGCCGAGCGCGACCGCCGCAGCACCTGCCGCGAGGAGCAGGACCAGCACGAGCATGTACGCCGTGTAGTGCGGCACCACCGGCGCGACCTCCGCTCCGAGCACCGTCGCCCAGCCACCCGCCGCGGTGATCGCGGCAGCGAGCGCGAGCAGCGGCAGCCCGAGCTGAGCGGCGAGCACGCGCGCGAGCGTGGTGCGGCCGAGCCCGAACCACGTGGTCACCGCGGCGATCACCAGGCCGGGGATCCACAGCTCGAGCATCCGGCGGCCGTCGTAGGCGTACAGCCAGCCGAGCGACAGCGACGGTTCGTCGAGCCCGACGAGCAGGGCGCCACACGCGACGCCGAACCACAGCGGCGCCAGCCACCATCGCCGTCCGGCGCCCCACACGATCGAGCCGAGGCCGAGCGCGACCAGGAAGATCGCGATCACGCCGCGCGCCAGCTCGAGCGGCGGCACCGCCTGATCGGCGCCGAGTGGTGCGGCGAGCGCGACCGAGAACGGCCTGCCCGCCGACGCGGGATCGAGCGTGGCGCCCGTCGAGTCGGCGATCGCGCGCGCGACATCGACGACGTGGATCAGCGGGCCGCGCCCGGGCGTGATGCCGGGGCCGACGATGCAACTCTCGACGTGGCGGAGCGAGCGCTCCTCGCCGCCGTGACCGCCGAGGTGACCGTGATCGGAGAGCAGGAACCAGCGCGCGGACGGATCGGCGGCGAGCAGCCGGCCGAGGATCGCATCGGCCTCGACGGCGATCCGGCCGTAGTGCGGGCCGACCCCGAACTTGTGCCCGGCGCTATCGACGCGCAGCACGTGGACGAACACCATGGGCGAGCTACCGGCGACCGCGACGCTCGCCTCGGTCTCCCAGCGCTGCTTCCACGCCGCGGGCTCGGCGTCGTCGGCGGGGTGGTCGCCGGCGGGTGGCAGCACGGTCGAGAAGCCGAGCGATCGCACGATCCAGCCGTGGTCCTCGGCGATCGCGATCGAGCCCGCGATCTGCGCCGGGATGCCGCGGCGATCGAGCGGCGGATCGAGCGGGCGGCCGTACTTGCCGCCCTTGCCACCGCCACGGTGGACGATGCCGCTCTGCTGCTGGGTCAGGCCCGTCCACAGCGCGGCCTCGACCGGCAGCGACACCGTCGGGAAGCCGACGTCGACGGTGACCGCGAGGCCGCGCTTGCAGGCGGCCGTCCAGTTCGCGAGCGAGGGCGCGATCTGTGCGTCGAGGCCGTCGATCAGGACCACGCGGGTGCGCGGCACCGGAGAGAGCCCGGGACCCGAGCCGCCGGCGAGCTGCGGTGGTTCGCCGCCGGGCCTGGCATCCCAGTACGTCAGATCGAAGATCAGCGTGCGCCGCAGATCTGGCATCAGCCAGGCGAACACCATCAGCGCGATCACCGCCGCGCCGCTCGCGATCATCGGTTTTCGAGTCATCAGTCCGGGGTGGCGTCGATGATCGGCTGCAACGTGCCGAGCGGCAACTGCCAGGGCAGATCACCGAGGCGCTCGACCGGCAGCAGGCGCAGCAGCGAGGGCAGCACGATCGCATCGGTGACGAGCGGCATGTGCAGGAACTGCGCGCGCACGTAGAGGTGCTTCGCGGTCCGCGCCTGCGGAGGCCAGACCTCGTACGCGGGAGGGACGCGATCGACGGTGAACGTGTCGTCGGGGAACTTCGACGCGAACGACTCGGTCCCGAGCAAGGTGTCCTCGCCGACCGTGATCAGCCGGCGCCGCGGCGACGCCCGCAGCCACGCGGCGATCAGCTCCTCCTCGCCGTACATCGCGTCGACCATGGTGATGTGATCGAGCGTCGGCTCGTCGAGCCACGCCTGGATGGTGCGAAACGCGCCGGAGTGGCCGATCACGCCGGTGAACGCCGCGCCGCGCAGCGTGCCGCTCGCGTCCTCGACGATCCGGATCAGCTCGCCGAGATCGGGATAGTTGACGGGGATCTTCTGCTGGATCGGTGCCTCGGGCGCGATCAGCATCGCGTTGAGGCCGGCCATCGCGAACTGCTCGGGAATCTGGTGACCGATCCACGCGGTGTCGGCATTGTCGAAGTAGCCGTGGACGTAGAGCAGCGTCGCGCCGGTGTCGGAGCGATAGCCCGCGGGGATCCAGACGTGGATCGGGCCGCGCGGTCCCTCGATGCGAAGGTGCCTGCCGGCGGCGACCGCCTTCTTGATCGGCTCGTCGGGTTTCGGCGCGACCACCGTCTCGTCGGCACCGGCAAAGCCGAGCCAGATCGCGGCGAGGCCGGCGACCGCAAGCAAGGCAAGCCAGACGCGACGCACGAAGGCGATCGTAGCAAACCGGCCTCACCGGCGCGATTCCACGGGTATCGTGCAGGAGTCCGCCGGGGATCCGCGCGGCGAGATGCCCTCGACCTGCACGGCTGATCGCGCAAAGCTCGAATCGCCAGGCCCGTGCCAACAATCGTCGAGGGGAACGCCGAAACCGTCACTGGGTGCGCTCGGCGGCCGCATCGAATCGGCATGCCCCATGACTCCCCCGCATCCGTCTGTGTTCGCTGCGGCGTTGCCCTGGCGCCGGACTATCTGTCGCACGATCACCGCTGCCCCCCGTGCGAGGTGGCGTACTTCGAGAGTCGCGATCGGCTGAACACCCGCGGCTGGTTCGCCGGCGCCTTCGTGTTGCCGTGGCTGTTGTTCGCGTGGCTGATCGCGACCGTGCAGTTTCCGCCCGCCGTCGGCAAGGTCCGCGGCTTCTCGACCGGGCTGCCGCAGCTCGACCTGTTCATCATGACCGCGATCACCGCCGTGCTGCTCGGCAGCGCTGCGGTGACGGTGCGGCGCTGGTTTCACCGCCGGTCGTTCGAGAGTGCGATCGTCGGCGTCAGCTCTGGCCGCCGCGCAACACCTTGAGCGTCGAGCGCAGCCGCGCCCGCTCGGCGGGCATCAGCGCCGCGCGCAGCAGCGCCGAGCCGGGACAGTGCGCGAGCCCGGCCTCGCAGGTGGCGACGGCCGCATCGTGGAGGCCGAGCGCCTCGAGGATCGTCGCCTTCTCGTAATACAGATCTTCGAGCATCCACTCATCGTCGTGGGTGACGGCGCGGAACGCGCTCTCGATCGCGCGCAGCGACTCCGGGAGCCGCCCGAGATCGCCGAGCACGGCGCCGCGCCAGTACAGCGTCTCGGCCCGCTCGGGTGCCCGCTGCCAGGCCATCTCGGCGGCCGCCAGGGCGGAGATGTCATCGCCGGTGGCCGACTCGACCTGGCACTTGACCAGCCAGCCCTCGACGGAATCGGGCCGCAGTGTAAGCGCCTGGTTGATGGCGACGTTTGCCTCGACGAGAAGCGAATCATCACCTCCGCCGAGCAGCTCGCGCGCGCGGTCGAGCAGTCGTTCGAACTCGATCTCGTACGCGCGCACGAGCCCACACTAACACGGCCCCTGCAGCGGTGCTAACGAGTCGCGTCCGCGGTCACCGGCAGCTGCCGTAGCCGGCCGAACGTGGCCGCCGTCATCACGCGACTGGTCTTTTGACCGGCGGCGTGTCAGCCGAGGAACGCGGCGAGCACCGGAGACCGCCGCCTGGCGAGCAGGCCATCGATCATCGACTGGATCTGGGTCCGGATCTGATCGGCGAGCTTGTTGACCAGCAGGCGGTCGTCCGCCGAGGCAGGCGTCAGGCCTTGCTTCGCGAGATCGAGCGGCTCGCCGAACTGGACGTACCACTTGCTCGGCAGCGGGAGCAGACCGGCCGGTCCGAGCCACGGGAACGTGGGGGTGACCGGGATCCACGGGATGCCGATGTTGCGGGCGAACCACGTCACCTTGCCGAGCATCGGCGCGGCCTCCTCGGCACCGACCACGGCGACCGGGATGATCGGCGCGCCGGTGCGCAGCGCGAGCTTGACGAAGCCGCCGCGGCCGAATCGCTGCAGGCGATAGCGATCCTTCCACAGCTTGCCCATGCCCTTCTCGCCCTCGGGGAACACCGCGACCAGCTCGTCCTTCTGGAGCAAGCGCTCGGCGTTCTCGGGATCGGCGCGGACGCCGCCGATGCGATTCATCACCGGCCCGAGGAAGGGCAGGTGGAACACGGTGTCCTCGACCAGCGGGCGGACGTCGCGACGCGACGGATGATCGCGCCGCACGGCGTGCATCACCATCGCGCTGTCGTACGGCAGCGAGCCGGCGTGGTTGGCGACCAGCAGCGCGCGGCCTTTCGACGGCACGTTGTCGAGCCCGAGCGCCTCGACGCGGAACCACTTCGAGTACAGGAACTCGAACAGCCACTCCCAGCGCGCGGTCGCCCGCGGGTCGTGACCGAAATCGTCGACGACATCGGAGCGGCCCCACATCGCCAGTGCGCGCCACCGCCGCCACACGCCCTCGAGCGGGAGCCGGCGGCGCAGATCGATCGGGAACACCGGCGTGCGCTGCTGCTCGACGCGTCGCTCGAGCTCGCGCAGCTCGGCCTCGGGCAACCGCTCGGATGGCGCGAAGTCGGTCGTCGGTTTGCCTTCGGCGTAGACGTCGTCGCCGAGGAAGCCGAGATCGCGATCGGGCCACGCGGTGGCGTCGGGGACCCGGGGATCCGCTTCTCCGTACCAGTCGTCGTCGTTCTCGTCGGTCATGGCTATGCCTGCGCTCGCGTGACGTCGGTCGCGCCGTCTTCCGGGGCGACGCCGAGGAAGTCGAGGATCGTGCGCTTGATCGAGAGCCGCGGCGCGAACCCGAGCTCGCGGCGCGCGCGGGCACCATCGGCCACGCAGAGATAGAGCAGGAAGTCGAGGAAGCTCGGCGGCGAGCCGACGAGCTGCGTGGTCCACAGCACCTTGGTCATCGCGCGCGCCGCCCACTGCGGCATCGACAGCGGGACGCGGCCGAGCAGCGCGAGCACGGTGGTGTACGGCAGCACGCCCTTGCCGACGATGTTGAACACGCCGGTGGCCGTGCTCTGCACCGCCTTCTCGAGCGCCCACGCCGCATCCTGCTCGTGGACGAACTGCATCAGCGGATCGTGGCCCATCATCACCGGCGCGACCGGCCGGCTGAAGAACCGGGTGAACATGTTGCTCACCGTCGGGCCGAGGATCGGCGCGAACCGCAGGATGCAGACCTCGACGCCCGGGTACTCCTTCGCGTAGCGCTGGACGTGCTTCTCGGCGCGCAGCTTGTCGTTGACGAAGCGCGAATCGCGGTGGCCCTTGAGCTCGGCGTCCTCGACGAGGAAGTTCGGATTCTTGGGGTGCGCGCCGTAGATCAGCGTGGTCGACACCATCACGAACCGGCGCGGCTGCACGCCGGCGCAGGCATTGAGCACGTGCATGGTGCCGACATCCTCGAGCTCGTGCGCCCACTCGCTGGCGTGGGTCGGGTGCGAGAGGAACGCGCCGTGGACGAAGGTATCGACCTGGTGGCGGGTCAGCAGCGTGGCGAGCTCGGCATCGACCGTGGGCTGCGTGAGGTCGAGCTTGACGAACTCGACCTTGCTGCCGGGCGACAGCGCGGGCGGCCGGATATCGAGCGCGAGCACCTTACCAACCTTCGGATCCTCTTCGAGGCGGCGCAGCAGCTCGCCGCCGAGGAACGTGCATGCCCCGGTGACCGCCACGGTTCGGGCAGTGTTGGCGCGCTCGTGTTCCAACTTCGCCATCCGCCCGCCTTATAGCGCAGTTAGGGCGGGGTGTAGCGCCCGCCGGCGAGATCAGAGGGGTGTGTTAGGTGGGGGAGATGGAACCCGTGATCGCGGTGTTGCCCGCCCATGTTGTCGATCAGATCGCGGCCGGGGAGGTGATCGAGCGGCCGGCCTCGGTGGTCAAGGAGCTGGTCGATAACGCGATCGATGCCGGGTCCAGGACCATCACGGTCGAGGTCGCCGCGGGTGGGCGGGCGCTGGTCCGGGTCACCGATGACGGCTGCGGGATGAGCGCGCGGGATGCGGTGCTCGCGTTCGAGCGCCATGCCACCAGCAAGCTGCGAGTGGTCGATGATCTGTGGGGAATCACCAGCATGGGATTCCGCGGCGAGGCGCTGCCGTCGATCTCGTCGGTCGCCAAGGTCACCTTGACCACGCGGCGTGCCGGCGATCTGGCGGCCACCCGGGTCGTCATCGAGGGCAGCAAGCTGATCTCGGCCACCGAGGTCGGGGCGCCGGTCGGCACCACGGTCGAGGTCTGCGACCTGCTGTTCAATGTCCCGGCGCGGCTCAAGTTCCTCAAGGGGGAGGCCACCGAGGCGTCGCACATCACCGATCTGATGGCCAAGGTCGCGCTCGGCCATCCGCACCTCCACCTCCGCCTCAAGCATCGCGGCGCGGGCAACACCTCGCGCACCGCGCTCGAGCTGCCACCCGATCGCGATGGCTTCGCGCGCGTCCAGGCCGTGCTCGGGGCGCGGATCGCGTCGCGGATGATCCCGATCGAAGGCGAGGAGGGTGGCGTCAAGGTCACCGCGTACCTCGGCGCGCCGGAGCTCGCGCAGGCCACCGCGCGTGGCGTCCAGCTGTTCGTCGGCAAGCGCGCGGTCCGCGATCGCGGCGTGCTCCACGCGCTGGCGATGGGCTATGGCGAGCTGGTGGCGCGCGGCCGCTATCCGGTCGCGGTGGTGATGCTCGATCTGTTGCCCGGCGCCGTCGATATCAACGTCCACCCGCAGAAGTCCGAGGTCCGGTTCGCCGATCCCAACGC
>JAEYYY010000720.1 GCA_023430775.1 Pseudomonadota bacterium | reverse complement strand
GTACTGCGCCGGCGTTCGGACCACTCTCGCTCGACGGTACTGCGCCGGCGTTCGGACCTCTCACGCTCGACGGTACTGCGCCGGCGTTCGGACCACTCACGCTCGACGGTACGCCCGTCGGTGGCGCGGGGTTCGGTCCGCTCGGGCCCTGCGCTGCGATCGGCGCTGCCGTCGGCGCGCTGTTTTGGTTATTTGCTGCCGGTCCTGCCGCTGGCCCGGTGTTCGGTCCCGCCAGGTTCGTCGGCGTGCTCGACGGAACGTTCGTGGTGACACCGGGCACCGCGACGTCACCGGCGAACATCGACGACTTCGCACCCTCGGGCACCGCCCAGCCGGTCTCGCTCGCGACGGGTTGCGGCGTCGCCACCGGAATGGGAGCGGACCGTCGCGACGCCGTCGCGCGCGGGATCGCATCGAGCACCTCGGCGAACTCCACCGCGGTCGCGTAGCGATCCTCCGGCTTCTTCGCCAGCGAGCGCGCGACGATCGCCTCGAGCGGACCGTAGTCGATGCCGGGCTGCATCTGCGCCAGCGTCGGCGGCGGGTTCTTGAGGTGCATCGAGCAGACCTCGACCGGATCGTCCTTCTCCGAGACGAACGGCTTCTTGCCGGTCAGCAGCTCGAACAGCAGCACGCCGCACGCGTAGAGGTCGGCGCGGTGATCGATCACGACGCCGCGGATCTGCTCGGGCGCCATGTACGCCGGCGTCCCGACGACGATCCCCGTGGTCAGCTTCGGCACGTCGGGCGCGGTCAGCCGGGCCAGCCCGAAGTCGAGGATCTTCACGTGATCGCCGAGGCCGGCCTTCTGCGACAGCACGATGTTCGCCGGCTTGATGTCGCGATGGATGATGCCGTGCTCGTGCGCGTGCGCGAGCCCCGAGAGCACCTGGCGCACGATCTCGACGGCGCGCGCGAGCGGCAGCGGGCCGTTCGCGATCACGTCGCGCAGGTTGTCGCCGGAGACGAAGTCCATGACGACGAACGGCTTGTCCTCGTGGACGCCGACATCGATCACCGCCGCACAGTGCGGATGCTCGAGCTTGGCCATCGCGGTGGCCTCGATCTCGAACCGCTTGCGGCTCGACAGCTCGGCCGGCAGCTCGTCGTGCAGGATCTTGATGGCGACGATGCGCCCCAGCTTGAGCCGCTCCGCGCGATACACCGCGCCCATCGCCCCCTCGGAGATCGGCTCGATGACGCGATAGCGCCCGTCGAGCACCACGCCTGTGAGATCGGCCTCCACGTCCCGACGATACCGCAGTGTGATACGCAGGTCCGCGTGAAGGTCGCCCTCCTGCTCCTCGCCCTGGCCGCGTGCTCGCGCGAGTCGCAATCGACTTCGGGCGGTGGCGCACAGGTCCGGATCGTGTCATTGACGCCGTCCGCGACGGAGATCGTGCACGCGCTCGGCGCGACCAACCTGCTCGTCGGCGTCGACGATTTCTCGCCGTATCCGCCCGAGGTCAAGCAGCTGCCCAAGGTCGGAAGCTTTCTGACGCCGAACCTCGAGACGATCGTCCGGCTGTCACCCTCGTTCGTGATCGTCGACGACATTCACGGTCGCACCGCCGGCGCGCTCCACGATGCGAAGATCGAGACCGTCGCGTGCTGCGGCCACGGGCTCCCCGACATCAAGGAGGGGCTGCGCACGATCGCCACCAAGATCGGCAAGCCCGAGGTTGCCGAGAAGGCGATCAACGAGATCGACGCCGCGCTCGATGCCGCGGCGGCCAGGCGTCCCGCGAAGCGGCCGCGCGTGCTGCTGATCATCGATCGCGAGAGCGGCGGCATCGGCAACCTGGTGTCCGCGGGGCCCGGCAGCTGGCTCGACGAGCTGCTCGCCGTGTCGGGTGGCGAGAACATCCTCTCTGCCTCCGGCGTGCGCTATCCGAAGGTGTCGATGGAGGAGGTGCTGCGCGGCAAGCCCGACGTCATCATCGATGTCTCGTACGCCGCCGAGACCGGTGGGGTCGCTGCGTGGGACGCGGTCGATGTCCCCGCGGTCAAGACCAGGCGGGTCCACGGCCTGGCCGATCAGTTCCTTCGCGCACCGTCGCCGCGCGTCAAGGACGCCCTCGACGCACTGGCCAAGGCGCTGGCTCCGTAGTAACCCGGAAAACACCGAGGCGGCGCCGTCGCAAACGGCGCTGCTGCCGCCGCGCTGCTAGGATCGCGGCTGTGAATCGGCTCGGGCGGTACGAGCTCATCGCTCGCCTCGCGCAGGGCGGCATGGGCGAGATCTTTCTCGCCCGGCTCGAGGGCGCGGCCGGGTTCGAGAAGCTCTACGCGATCAAGCGCATCCTCCCGCAGTTCGCGAACGATCAGCGGTTTCGCAAGATGCTGATCGGCGAGGCGCAGATCGCGTCGAAGATGGCGCACTCGAACATCTGTCAGGTCTACGAGCTCGGCGAATCCGACGGCCAGCTCTACATCGTGATGGAGTACCTCGAAGGCGTCACGCTGTTGCCACTCCTGCGCGCCAGCAGCAAGGCGCAACGTCCGCTCGACTTCGGCTTCATCACCGCGGTGCTGCTGCAGATCTGCGATGCGCTGCACTACGCGCACGAGCTCCGCGATCGCGAGGGTCGATCGCTCGGCGTGATCCACCGCGATGTCACGCTCGCGAACGTGTTCGTGTGCGAGAGCGGCACCGCGAAGGTGCTCGATTTCGGCATCGCCAAGGTCAAGAACACCAGCTCGCAGACGCAGGCCGGCGAGGTCATAGGCAAGTACGCGTACATGGCTCCCGAGCAGCTGCGCGGCGAGGACCTCACGCGGCGAGTCGACGTGTTCGCGCTCGGCATCGTCGCGTACGAGATGATCGCGTTGCGCCGGTTGTTTCAGCGCCAGACCGATTACCTGACGTTCCACGCGGTGCTCGAGCAACCGATCGCCGACATCCGTCACTACCGCCCCGACATTCCCCGGCCGCTCCTCGATGTCGTGATGCAAGCACTCGAGCGCGACCCCGAAAAGCGGTTCCCGACGGTGCGCGCGCTCGGTACCGCACTCGCCGATGCCGCGCCGACTCGGCCGTGGGCACAGGAGCAGGTCGGCAACCTGGTGATCGAGATGTTCGCGGACGACAGCGCCGCGCGCCAGACCGCGGTCAAGCGCGCGATCGATCACGGCGCCGATCTGCACGGCCCGCCGATCGCGTCGAACAGCACCGCCGATGACTTCGACGAGCAGGGCTTCCCGTCCGTCGATACTGAGGCCGGTCCGGTCTCCGCCGAGGCGAACACCGCCGTCGAGCGGCTCTACAAGCGCGCGCAGACGGGCCTGCCTGTCTCGCAGCTCGATCCGGTCGAAGCACCGCAGCCGGAGCGGCCCGCGCCGGTGGCGAGAGGTTCGCGTGCCTGGCTGTGGATCTCGCTCGTCCTCGTGCTGTTGGCCGGTGGTGGAGTCGCGGTGGCGCTCGTCATGCAACAGCAACCGCAGAAGCCGATCGAGATCATCGTCGACCAGTCCGATTCGCTGACGCGCGAGGCCGACATGCAGGCCGTCACGCCGCACCTCAACAAGTTGATCGAGTGTGCTGCGAAGCATCCGTCGCCGGTGGCGAAGGCGACCGCCGACATGTGGATCGGGATGACCGGCAAGCTCGAGTCGGTGCGGTTCGAGCCGGCCGAGATCGATAGCGGTCCGCTCGGCGGCTGCCTGCGCGACGTGCTGCAGACGGTGGCGTTCGCCCGCCGCAATGAATCTTCGGGGTTACATCTCGATATCGGCTTGCCGGCGAAGAAGCGGTAGCCGTTCGTCCGCGTTAGTGTATCTTGAACACCATGTCGGAGTACACGTTCTTCTTCACCGAGGCGTCGCCGTTCTCGCAGTGGTACCGGTGTCGGTTCACGGTCGGCGAGAACACGTTCAACTGCGCCGAGCAGTTCATGATGCACGGCAAGGCGGTGCTGTTCGACGACGCCGAGGTGGCGGCGAAGATCCTCGCCGCGGATCACCCGCGCGATCACAAGGCGCTCGGTCGCAAGGTGAAGAACTTCGACGACAAGATCTGGAAGCGCGAGCGCGAGCAGATCGTGATGGCCGGCAACCGGGCGAAGTTCACGCAGAACAAGGAGCTCGAGAAGCTGCTGCTCGACACCCGCGGCACGACACTCGTCGAGGCCAGCCCGTACGACAAGATCTGGGGGATCGGGCTCGCGGCGAGCGATCCGCGGGCACAGGATCCGTCGCAATGGAAGGGACAAAATCTGCTCGGCAAGATCCTCACCGCGCTGCGTGATGAGCTGGTCGCAACGTGAGGGCGACCTGGAAAGCTGAACAAACCGGCCCGGTGGTCGAGTACTCTGCCGGGTAGTCGTGAGCGAGCTCGTCCGTGGACAGATCGTGGATCGCCCATGGGGTCTGACGTTCGGCCAGCTCGGGTTGCGCGAGATCACGGGCCAGCTGACGGTGCACGCTGCCGACGGCCGCGACTACCGGGTCGCGTTCCAGCAAGGCGCGATCGTCGGCGCGACGTCACCGCAGGCCGCCGACGCCGTGACGCGGATCGCGATGACGAGCGGCCTGATCTCGTCGACGCAGGTCGGCACCATCGCGAAGCAGATCGCCGCCACGCCCGAGATCGATGACATCGCGTTGCTCGCCGCCGCCGCCCGGCTGCTGCCGGAGCAGATCGCGAAGCTGCGCCGCCGCGTGATCGCACAGCGCGCTGCGCGGACGTTCTCGGTCGAGACCGGGTCGTTCATCGTCGACGAGGACATCACGATCCCGATCGCGCCCGATGCCGCGGTCGACGTACGCGCGATCGTGCTGCAAGGCGCGCGGATGAACCTCTCCGAGCTGCGGCTGATCTCCGAGCTGCGCAACCTCGGCTCGCACTTCACGCTCGGCGAGACCGCGTTCGATCACGCCGACTGGTTCGGCATCGGCGCGCAGGAGCTGCCGATCCTCGAGGCGCTGCGCCACGGCACCACGCTCCCCGAGATCGAGGCCAAGCATCGCGACCTCGATCCGCGCAACGTGCAGTCGGTGATCTACGCGCTGGT
>JAEYYY010000711.1 GCA_023430775.1 Pseudomonadota bacterium | reverse complement strand
GGGCGAGCTCGATCGAGCCGGCATGAGAATCGAAGCCGACGAACGTCGAGCTCGGATACGCCTTCGCCATGATGATCGTCGAGGCGCCGACACCGCAGCCGACATCGGCGACGCGCGCGCCGCGCAGCAGCTTGGGCACCACGCCCTCGAGCGCCGGCAACCACGACTGCACCAGGTTGCCGAGATAGCCGGAGCGGAAGAACCGCTCGGTCCCCTCGAACAGGCACGGATGGTGGTTGCCCCACGCGAACCCGGCGCCGGTGCGAAAGTTCGCCGCGATCTTGCCCTCGGCCGCCCACATCGCCGCGGTCACCTGGAACAGGCCGGGCACGAAGGCCGGGCTCTCGGAATCCGCCAGTGCCGTCGCTTGCTCGGGCTCGAGGTGATAGCGACCGCTCACCGGCTCGTAGCTGACATAACCGCCGGCCGCCATCGCGTTGAGCCACTCGCGCACGTAGCGCTCGATGGTCTCGGTGCGGGTGGCGAGCTCGCGCGGCGTCGCCGGACCGGAGCTCGCGAGCGCCCGCCACAGGCCGAGCTGATCACCGAGGACGACCAGCGCAGCACTCATCGCGCTACCGACATCGCCGACGACCTTGCCGAGGAAATTGTTTAGCTTGTCTTGATCGATGTTCGACATGACTGACTCCTTGGATGAGGGGTTCACTTCTTCGCCGCCTTCGCCGCCGCCCGCTTGGCATTCGCGATCACGGTGTCGACCTCGCGACGGAACTGCGCCTCGTCGGGCAGCGCGCCGTTGAGCACCGTGCTCCAGTGGCGAGTGATCGAGGCCATCGCGACGGCCTCGCGGATCTCGACATCGGTCGCGCCGTTGAGCTTCGCCGCCTCGGTGTGGAACGCGATGCAGTAGGTGCACGGCACCTGCGCCGCGACCGCGAGCCCGATCAGCTCCTTGGTCTTGCCGTCGAGCTTGGTCGCCGGGTTGAGCTGGATGCGCTTGAACTCGCGCCACGCGGGAGCGACGCCGACCTCGGGGAACCGACGGAAGAACGTCGGCACGCGGCCGAGCGTGCTCTCCATGTCCTTGTAGGCGGTCTGCGCGTCGACGATCTGGACGCCGCTCGGCTTCGACTTGCCGGCCTTGAAGTAGCTGACGACGTTCGCGAGCTCCTGCTTGAACTCGCCGAGATCGATCTGCATGCCGTTCAGGTAGGTGCTCCAGTGACGCGTGATCGCGGCCATCGCGATCGCTTCCTTGACCTCGGCATCGGTCGCACCGCCGAGCTTGGTGCCGACGTTGGTGTGGAAGTACACGCAGTAGCGGCAGGGAATCTGCGCGGCCACGGCGAGGCCGATCAGCTCCTTCTGCTTCATCGACAGCGCGGTCTTCGGGTTGAGCTGGAGGCTCTTGAATTCGTCCCACGCGCCCGCGATGCCGTCCTCGGGGAAGGCCTTCATGAATGTCGGCACCAGACCGAGCGTGTTCTGGATGTCCTTGTAGGTCGCCTTCGCATCGGGCTCCGCCTGAGCGGTTCCGGATGCGAAGACAGCGGTGGTGACGAGAGCGAGGGTGGAGATGGTCTTGATGTTTCTGGTCATGCCCTTCGGGCGTACGGTCCGGCGGAACAATCTGTACAGCGCGCAACCTCCCGTGGTTGCAGGCGATCTAAGGTGAGGCGGATGGGCGCCACCAAGACCACCGAGAAGCCGAAGCCGACCTGCCCGGCGTGTCAAGGAACCAGGTGGCGGCGCGAGATCGTCCGCGTCTACGACGACAAGGCGATGCAGAAGAAGCCGCTGGTGATGATGACCTGCACGAAGTGCAGCTGCGCGCTGGTGTTCAACGGCATGTCGAACGTGTTCGACGTGGGTTAACGAGCGAGCGACTCCCAGACGTCCTTGATGCGAGGCAACGAGATCTGGATCGCGGTCTTGAGCTCGGGCGCGAACACCTGCACGCGGCCTTCCTCGACCAGCCACGCGAAGTCATCGAGCTCCTTCGGCGATCGCCCTCTCTTCACCAGCTCGTCGCGGCGCGCCACGTAGCTCTGCCACAGCGGCGTGATCGCCTGCGCCTTCTGCGCATCCTTCTGAGGATCGTGGATCTGGCGCTGCAGCCGGATCTCGAGCGCGCGCAGGTAGCGATGGACATGGCCCAGGCGATCGAGCGGCGTGGTCGCCAGGTAGTCCGGGGGCGTCAGGTGACGCAGCTGGCTCTGGATGTCCTCGAACGCGGCGCGCGTGATCCCCGGCTTGCCGGCGAGCGGCGCGAGCAGCGCCTTCACCTTCGTCAGCTGGGTCTGTAGCTCCACGCCGAGCCGGCCGAGCTCCTTCATCTGCTCGTCGACGTGCAGCCGCCCCGTCGCCAGGCGCGCCGCGAACGCGACCTTGTCGCGGGGCAACTGATCGAGCAGGAAGGCTTCATCGAGCGCGCGCAGCGCGAGTGCGCGCCGGGTGTCCTTCGCGAGCGAGCCCGGCAGGAGCCCCTCGAGCTTGGTCGGCGTCAGCCCCATCGCGATCATGAACAGCCGCCGCACACCCGCGCGCGACGCCTTCGCCGCCGCCGCCGGCGAGTCGAGCAGCTGCAGGTCGACGGCGGTCTCGGTCTCGACCAGCGCCGGATACGCTTGCATCCGCCGGCCGCCGACGTCGACCGTCACCGACTCCGGCAGCTCGCCGAAGTCCCACGCGCGCAGGTTCTTCTTCTCGAAGCTCGCGCGCGGCGCCGTCGCCCACAGCTCCTTCGCGCGATGGCCGAGCTGGCGCTGCAGCTCCGCCAGGTCCTTGCCGGCAGCGAGCGTCTTGTCGCGCTCGTCGACGATCCGGAACGTGGAGGTCAGGTACGGCGGCAGCGTGCGGTTCTCCCATTGATCGCGCGATACCCGCTCGCCGGTGAGATCGAAGATCGCCTTCTCGAGCGACGGCAAGAACGGCGTCTCGAATGGCCTGACCTGCGCGGCGAGATCCTTCGCCAGCGGCACCAGCTGCTTGCGCAACGCCTTCGGCAACGACTCGAGCAGCAGCGAGACCTTGGTCGCGTGCCAGCCGGGAATCGTCGCCGCCATCACGTCGGGATCGAGCTGCGGCAACAGCGCGAGCGGGATCGAGATCGTGATGCCATCGTCGTCCTCGCCGGGGTCGAAGCGATAGCTGACCGGCAGGCCGACGCCGCGAACGCGCAGCTCGTCGGGATACTGCGCGGGGGATAGCGCGTGCTCGCCGAGCAGCAGATCGTCGAGCGAGAGATGCAACAGCGCCGGCTCCTTCGCCTCGGCCTGCGCGCGCCACTCCTCGAACGTCTTCGCGCTGTGCACCGTCGCGGGCAGCCGCTTGTCGAAGAAGTCGAACAGCTCGCCTTCGTCGGCGAACATGTCGGAGCGTCGCGCCTTGTCCTGGAGCCGCGCGACCTCGGCGATCACGCGCTGGTTGTGCTCCATGAAGCGCGCCTTCGTCGTGTACTCGCAGCGCACCAGCGCATGGGTGATGAACAGCTCGCGCGCGAGCACCGGATCGTACTTCGCGTACGGCACCGGCCGCTGCTTGACGATCGGCAGGCCGAACACCGTGACCTGCTCGCGCGCCATCACCTGCCCCGCCTTCTGCTCCCAGTGCGGATCGGAATGACTGCGCCGGCACAGCGGACCCGCCGCGCGCTCGACCCACGTCGGATCGAGCTTCGCGACCGTGCGCGCGAACAGCTGCGAGGTCTCGACCAGCTCCGCCGCCATCACCCACGGCGGCGGCTTCTTCGACAGCACCGACGACGGATGGATGACAAACCGCGTCTGTCGCGCGCCGACGTAGTTCCGCGCTTCGGGGTTGTACATCCCGATCTTGGAGAGCAACGCGGGGAGAAGCGCGCGATGGATCTGCTCGCCCGACGCCTGCTGCGAATTGGGCTTGAAGTGCTGGTCTTTCAGGATCGCGACGATCTGATCGTGGATCTCCTCCCACTCGCGCATCCGGTGATAGGAGAGAAAGTTGTCGCGACATAGCCGCTGCAGCTGGCGCCGCGACAGCTTCCTCTTCGACTCCTGCCAGAACGCCCACAGCTTGAGATACGCGACAAAATCGGTCCCCTCCTCGCGCCACTTGCGGTGCGCGTCGTCGGCCTTCTGCTGGTGCTCGCGCGGCCGGTCGCGCGGGTCCTGGAGGCCGAGCACCGAGGCGATGACGACGACCTCGCGGATCGCGTGCTCGTCGCGGCCGCCGAGGATCATCCGGCCGAGCCGCGGATCGAGCGGCAGCCTGCCGAGCTGCTCGCCGATCGGCGTCAGCTCGCCCTCGTCGAGGGCCCCCAGCTCCTCGAGGGTGCGATAGCCCTCGTTGATCGCGCGCTGCGGCGGCGGATCGAGAAACGGGAAGTCCTCGATGTTGCCGAGCCGCAGCGCCTTCATCCGCAGGATCACGCCGGCGAGCCCGACGCGCTTGATCTCCGGATCGGTGTGAGCTTGCCGCGCGAGGTAATCCTTCTCCTCGTAGAGCCGGAAGCACACGCCGCTCTGGACGCGGCCGCAGCGCCCCTTGCGCTGATCCGCGCTCGCTCGCGAGATGTCCTCGACGAGCAGCTGCGAGACCCCGGTGCGCACGTCGTAGCGATTGATCCGCGCGAGCCCAGGATCGACGACGTAGACGATGCCCGGGATGGTCAGCGACGTCTCGGCGACGTTGGTCGCCAGCACGACGCGCCGCCCGGGCACGTGCTGGAACACGCGCTGCTGCTCGTCGGCGGACAGCCGCGAGTACAGCGGCAGGATCGTGGTGTGCGGCAGGGCGCGCGCCTCGAGCTCTCCCATCGCCTCTCGGATCTCGCGTTCGCCGGGCAGGAACACCAGGATGTCGCCGCGCGCGTCGAGCTCGGTGATCTCGTTGACGGTGTTCGCCACCGCGTCGGCGAGGTCGGCCTCGTCGTCTTCATCCGGCGGCCGGTAGATGACGTCGACCGGGAACGTCCGCCCCGAGACCGAGACGACCGGCGCTCCGTCGAAGAACTTCGAGAACCGCTCGATCTCGAGCGTCGCCGAGCTGACGATGACGCGCAGATCTCTTCGCCGCGGCAGCAGGCGCCTGAGGAAGCCGAGCAGGAAGTCGATGTTGAGGCTGCGCTCGTGCGCCTCGTCGATGATCAGCGTGTCGTACGCGCGCAGCAGCGGATCGCTCTGGATCTCGGCGAGCAGGATGCCGTCGGTCATGAACTTGATCGACGACGTCGGCTTGAGCCGATCCGTGAACCGCACCTGATAGCCGACGACATCGCCGAGCGGCGAATCGAGCTCGTGCGCGACACGCGCCGCCACGCTCGACGCCGCGATCCGCCGCGGCTGCGTGCAGCCGATCCGCTGCGTGGTGCCTCGCCCCATCGCGAAGCAGATCTTCGGCAGCTGCGTGGTCTTGCCCGAGCCGGTCTCGCCCGCGACGATCGTCACCTGGTTGGCGTGGATCGCGTTCGCGAGCTCGATGACGTGAGCGGTGATCGGCAGCTCGTCGGGGAATCGCACCCGGTCACCGAGGTGAAGCCCGGCGCGTAGCTTTACCGCGTCATCGCTCACAACCCGGTCATCGAGTTCGCGGCACTGCGATCCGTGTGCGACGGATCGACGTGCTCGCGCGGCACGATCAGCCGCAGCGCCCGCGGCACGACATCGACGTAGTAGCGATCGCCGGCGGGCACTTCTTCGCCGTCGATCTGCGCCGCGGGGAGCGGGCCACCGTTGGTCCGGATCGCCAGCTCGAACTTGCTGCCGGTGATCGCGGGTGCGTGCTCGAAGCCGAGCGACGCCAGATCGTCGACCCCGACGGGGCTGCCGCGCAGCGACCCGATCAGCTTGGTGCCGAAGTCGCGGCGGCCGGTGACCGGGACGAGCTCGAACTTGCCGTCATCCGATTCGGTGGCCGGATCGAAGATCCACTCGCCGCCGAAGATCTTGGTGTTCTTCAAGATCACGTCCAGCAGGTTCTCGAACGGGTAGACCTTGCCGTCGATCACGACGTCGAGATCGAACTTGACGTCGACCACGTAGCTCTCGACGAACCGTCGCAACACGGCGCCGGCATAGACCAGCTGATCGCGATAGATCGCACCCAGCCCCGGAATCCGGCCGACGCGCTCGCGATCGCGATTGCGCGTCTCGAGCGACGCCGCGCCGAGCCCGACGGAGAACGAATCGAACATCAGATCCTTGTGGATGGTCTGCAGGTCGCGCTCGATCTGGATCGCGCCGACATCGCACTGCACCGTGACACCGGCGCCGATCACCTCGACGTTGCGCTCGAGCGCGCCGGACCCGGATTCGAGACCGAACGACTTCCCCTGATCGTTCGCGGTGCCGGTGGGCAGCATCCCCATCGCCACGTCGGGCCCGTGCTCCGACGCGAGGATGCCCTTCGCCACCTCGGCGAACGTGCCGTCGCCGCCCATGTAGATGACGACGCGGACGCCCTGATCGACGATCTCCTTGACCCGCTCGATGGTCTTGCCCTCGGGCTCGGTGGGCACGAAGCGATGCGGAATCTTGGCCTGATCGAGCAGCGCCCGCGCCTTCTTGATCCAGTCGGCCGCCTTGCCGCTCTGCGCGGTCGGATTGGCGACCAGCACGGCGGGTAACCCGTGTGTCAGACGATCGATACCGGGCACCCCGCGACTCTACAGGATCATGGAGTAAGGTTCGCGCGTGAGGCTCTCCGACGAACACGAACAGCTCCGTTCGATGGTGCGCCAGTTCGCGCAGCAGAAGGTGGAGCCGCAGGCGCAGGAACACGACGAGCAGGGCAAGTTCAACCCTGCCCTGCTACGCGAGCTCGGCGACCTCGGGCTGATCGGCGTCACCATCCCCGATGCCGACGGCGGCGCTGGACTCGATGCCACCGCGTCGGTGATCGTCCACGACGAGCTCGCCTACTGCGACCCCGGCTTCACGCTCGGCTACCTCGCCCACGCACTGCTGTTCGTCAACAACTTCTATTACGCCGGCAATGCCGCGCAGCGCGCGAAGTACCTGCCCGGCACGCTCTCCGGCAAGACGATCGGCGCGATGGGCATGACCGAGCCCGCCGTCGGCACCGATGTCCTCGGTCTGCAGACCACCGCACGCAAGGTCGACGGCGGCTACCTTCTCGACGGCCGCAAGACGTTCATCACCAACGCGTGCGAGGCCGAGCTCTTCCTGGTCTACGCGAAGCTCGAGGATCGGATCACGAGCTTCATCGTCGAGCGCAGCTTCCCGGGGTTCTCCACGTCCGCGAAGATCCCGAAGATGGGCATGCGCGCGTCGACGATGGCCGAGCTGATCTTCGACGGCTGCAAGGTCCCGGCGGAGAACCTGCTCGGCACCGAGGGCGGCGGCATCACCAACATGATGCGCAACCTCGAGATCGAGCGACTCGGCCTCGCCGCGATGAGCCTCGGCATGGCGCGCCGCTGCCTCGACATCATGGTCCGCTACTCGACCGAGCGCCGCAGCTTCGGCAAGCCGCTCGCCGAGCACGGCCAGATCCAGCGCCACATCGGCGAGAGCTACGCGAAGGTCGAGGCGATGCGTGCGCTCACCTACAACGTCGCGGCCTCGGTCGGTCCCAAGAGCCGCAACCGGCTCGGCACCGACGCCGCGAAGCTGTTCGCCGCGACCGCCGCCAAGGAGGTCTCCGACATGGCGATGCAGGTGCTCGGCGGTTACGGCTACTGCACCGAGTACCGGGTCGAGCAGTTCTTCCGCGACTCGAAGCTGATCGAGATCGGCGGCGGCACGCTCGAGGCGCACCAGAAGAACATCACGCGCGATCTGACGCGTCGCTGACCCGAAATGCATGAAGGGCCCGCCAGCGGCGAGCCCTTCAAAAAGCTAAGTAGAAGCGAGAATCAGAGAGAAAGAGTGATTACTCCTTCTTCTCCTCTTCCTTCTTCGGCTCTTCCTTCTTGTCGCCGGCCATATCGCCAGCCGGGGCCGCCGTGTCACCAGCCGGCTTGTCGCCAGCCGGGGGAGCGCCAGCGCCAGCCATCATCAGCTTGGTCATGCACTCGGTGTACTTCGTCATGATGTCAGCCGACTTCTTCGCGAGCTCCGGATCCGGCTTCTCTTCCTTCGCCGCGCCGGCCGTCTTCGCCATCTCGGTGCCCCACTTGGTCATCTCTTCGTTGACCTTGTCGGCGCACGCCTTGTCCTTGCAGTCGCACATCTGCTTCTGGAAGCCTTCCATCTTGGCAACGGCTTCACCGGCAGCGCCACCCTTCTTCTTGCAGCCCGCGAAGGCGAGGAGGGACATGGCGGCCACGAACGAGATCGTCAGCTTGTTCATCAGAGTGTCTCCTTGTGCGAACGGTTTTAGAGCATCCGCCGATCGCACGGAAGCAATGTGATGTCATTCATCGCGTCCGCTTTGTCACCCTCGTGCGAGCACTCGTAATCGAACGGCGACAATTCGTTTCTCCTGCGCCTGGCAGGAGATAGGAGGGATCTCGCGACTCCCGGTTCAGCTCACGAGGAAACGTTCGTAGGCGCCGAAGTCGTACTCGCGTCCCAGGAAGTTGCGGACCAGCTCCGCTGCATCCCGGCTGCCGCCCGGCACCAGCACCTTGTCGCGATAGGCGCAGGTGACATCGCGCGCCATCAGGCCGGTGGTCTCGAACGGCGTCAGCAGGTCCTTCGCGATCACGAGGGACCATTGATACGTGTAGTACATCGCCGAGTAGCCCACGAGGTGGCCGAACGAGGCGTGGAACTTGGTGCCCGGCACGTACGCGAACGGCGTGTACTTCTTCTGGAGCCGCTGCACCTCGGCGAGCTGATCGAGCTTGCCGGGATCGGCGCGATGGAAGCCCAGCGAGATCGCGGCATAGAAGATCTGCTGCACGGTCGCCGTGCCGAGCCCGAACTTGTCGGCCTTGCGCATCTTGTCGACCAGGTCTTGAGGGATCACCTCGCCGGAGGAGTAGTGGCGCGCGAACCGCGCGAGGGTGTCGTGGCGCCACGCCCACTCCTCGAACATCTGCGACGGCGCCTCGACGAAGTCCCACTCGGTGGCGACCCCACTCTGCGTGATCCACCGCTGGTGACCGCCGAGCACGTGGTGCATGAGATGACCGAACTCGTGGAACATGGTGACGACGTCGTCGTGCTCCATCAGCGCCGGGTCGTTGGCGGTGGGCTGCGGGAAGTTGCAAACCAGGACGCCCTCGGGGAGCTGGACGCCGCGGACGCCATCCTTGAGCGGGAACTGCGCCGCGTGCTTGTACTTGCCCTCGCGCGGATGCATGTCGAGGAAGATCCGGCCGAGCTTGGTGTCGCCGCGCATGACGTCGTACGCGAGCACCGTCGGGTGCCAGACCACGGCATCGGGCAGCCGCACGTAGGTCAGCTCGAAGATGTCGGCGGTGATATCGAGCAGCCCGGCGAGCACGCGGTCGTACGGGAAGTACTGCCGGGTCTCGCTGGCATCGACCTCGTACGCCTCGCGCTTGACCGCGTTCTCGAGCCACACCTTCTGCCAGTCGGCAACGGCGGTCGCTCCGGGATCGGTCTTCTTGAGCTGCGCGAGGAGCTCCTTGTAGTCGCGCTCGGCACGCGGCGCGGCGAGCGACCACACCTTCTCGATGAACTCGGAGGCGCGCTCGCCCGAGCCGATCATCTTGTCGGCGGTGATGTAGTCGGCCCAGTTCGCAAACCCGAGCAGCGCTGACTTCTCGGCGCGCAGCTCGAGGATGTCGCGCAGCACGCGCTCGTTGCCCTGGTCCCCGCGGCTGCGGAACGCGATGTAGAGCTGGCGACGGAGCTCGTCGTCCGTCGCGTAGGTCATGAACGGGTTGTAGTCGGGATAGTCGGTGGTGATGCGGACCTTGCCGCCCTCGACCGGATGCGACGCGATGAAGTCCGCCGGCAAGCCGCTCAGCCGATCCGGCGTGGCCTCGATCGAGCGAACGTCCTCGGAGATCGTCTTGCTGAACTGCTGGCCGAGCTTGGTCAGCTCCTCGTCGATCTGCTTGAGGCGCGCGCGCGTCTCCGGCGACTTGTCGACGCCGGCGCGGCGATAATCGCGCAGCGTGTGCGCGAGGAACCGCTGCGTCTCCGCATCGGCGCCCGAGACGTCGACCGCCGACAGCGCGTCGTACATCTCGCGGTCGAGCGCGAGGTCCGAGTAGAAGCGCGACACCTCCTGCTCGCACTCGCGCGCGACATCGCGGATCGCCTCGTCGGGATGGACCTCCGACATCAACCCGGCGAGCGCGTTCGATGCACTCGCCGACGTCAATAGCTGGTTGTAGCGGACGAGCGTCTCGTCGATCGTGCGCGCTGCTTTCACGATCTCGGGGCGCAGCGCCTCGGCGCGCCGCAGACCCTCGAGACAATCGTTTGCGAACTGCTTCGCCTGCTCACTCACGAGCAACACGGTAGCATCGAGTCGTGCCCGACGGTGACGACCAGGCGATCGAGCTGATCGGCGATGCGCTGCCGCTGGTCGCCTCCGATCCGCGCTGGCTCGCGGTCGCGCTCGCCGATCTCGAGACCGTGCACGCCGATCACCTGCACTGCGAGCGCAAGGCGGCGAGCTCCGCGCTGTCGTTGATCAAGAGCTATCCCGAGCAGACGGATCTGGTGCTCGCGATGGCGCGGCTCGCGCACGACGAGACTCGCCATGTCGTCCAGGTCGCCGCCCTGCTGACGCGCAAGCAACAGCCGGTCGCCGTCGATTTCGGAGATGCCTACGCGGCCGCGCTCCAGCGCGAGGTCCGGAAGAAGGAGCCGGATCGCCTGCTCGATCGCCTCCTCGTGTTCGCGTGCATCGAGGGCCGGTCCGCCGAGCGCCTCGGCTTGCTCGCCGGCGCACTCACCGATCCGAAGTCGCGCGACCTCTATGCCCACCTCGCCGAGGCCGAGGTTCGCCACCGCGACATCTTCCTCGCCCTCGCGCGCGACATCGCCCCCGGAGTGTGGCGAGCGCGCGCCGCCGAGCTGGCCGAGCGCGAAGCCAGGGTGCTCGAAGCGCACCCGATCCTGCCGCGAATTCACTAGCTGGCCTGCGTCTCGGGGAATTCCCTGGGTAGAGTGTCGGGAATGGCCGATTCCCGACCACGTCTCGTCGTCCGACCGCTGCGCAAGGCCGATCTGAAGGCGGTCGTCGAGATCCAGCGCAAGTCGTTCCCGATGATCGAGGCGTGGACGAAGGATCAGTTCGAGAGCCAGCTCGCGATCTTTCCCGAGGGCCAGATCGGCGTCGAGATCGATGGCCAGCTGGTCGCCACCTCGAGCGCGCTGATCGTCGACGAGGAAGACTTCGGCGCGTACCACACGTTCGACGAGGTCAGCGACAAGGGCTACATCCGCAACCACGATCCCGAGGGCGACACGCTGTACGGCATCGACATCGCCGTCGATCCGAAGCATCGCGGCTCGCACCTGACGCGGCGGATCTACGAGGCGCGCAAGGATCTCGCACGCCGCCGCAACCTGCGCGCGATCCTGATCGCCGGCCGCATCCCCGGCTACGCGAAGCAGGCCGACAAGATGTCCGCCGAGGAGTACGTGCGGCGCGTGGTGAAGAAGGATCTCAAGGACAAGGATCCGGTGCTCACCGCGCAGCTCTCGCAGGGCTTCTCGATCCGCGCCGTGCTCAAGAACTATCTCCCGAGCGACACCGAGTCCGGCGGCTACGCGGTGTTCATGGAGTGGCTGAACCCCGAGCACCACCCGGCCGGCACGGTGGCGGTGCGCAACATCCGGGTCGCGGCGGTGCAGTACCAGATGCGACCGATCGCCAGCTTCGACGAGTTCGCCCAGCAGTGCGAGTTCTTCATCGACACCGCGAGCGAGTACCGCGCCGACTTCCTGCTGTTCCCCGAGATGCTGACCAACCAGCTACAGATCCTCGTCCAGATGAAGGAGTCGTCGGCCACCGCCCGCCGGCTCGACGAGTTCACGCCTCGCTACAACGAGCTGTTCAGCCGGATGGCGATGAAGTACGACGTCAACATCATCGGCGGCTCGCACCTCACCGTCGAGAACGACAAGCTGTTCAACGTCGCGTCGCTGTTCCGCCGCGATGGCACCGTCGAGAGGCAGTACAAGCTGCACATCACGCCGGCCGAGTCGCGGTGGTGGGGCGTGTCGGCCGGCGACGAGGTGCGCGTGTTCGATACCGATCGCGGCAGGATCGCGATCCTGATCGGCGATGACGTGTCGTTCCCCGAGCTGGCGCGGATCGCCGCCGGCAAGGGCGCGCTGACGCTGTTCGTGCCGTTCAACACCGACATCCGGTCCGGCTACATGCGGATCCGATCGTGCGCCGCCGCACGCTGCATCGAGAACGGCATGTACGCGGTGCTGGCCGGACCGATCGGCAACCTGCCATTTGTTCAGGGCGCCGATATCCATTATGGCGAGGCCTGCATCCTGACCCCGTGTGACGTCCCGTTCGCGCGCGACGGGGTCGCCGAGGAGGCCACGCCGAACGTCGAGACCATGGTGCTCAACGAGCTCGATATCGAGGCGCTGCGCCGCAACCGGCTCACCGGCAGCGTGCGGACCTGGATGGATCGCCGTCAGGACCTTTATGCCGTGCGCTACACCGAGAACGGCAAGCGCACCGAGGTGTGAGCGCACAGCGGCGAGAAATATTTTTTCTGTTCTTGCGGAATGACCGCAAGATGACGAATAGTTCCAAGCGCGCCGTGGTGTGGTTGTACCAAGCTCTGCTGACGTTCTTCCTGGTCATCGTACCAGCGCAGCGCCAGCAGACCGTGACGATGGCGCCGCCGCAGCGCACCGCGCCTCTCGACGAGGAACACGAGCGGGCGCACCACGAGCACCGCATCGGCGACAAGCGCGAGCTCGAACAACGTCCACTTCCCGAGCGCAGCCGGCAGGTCGCGCTCTCGCTTCGCGCCGCACCGACGGCTTCAGGGTTCCGCACGATCGTCGACCTCCGCTCGCTTCTGCCGCGCTGGGGTCACTCCGAACGCCGGTTGTGTTGAGCACGGCCGCGCGCGGCTAGTCGTTCCGGATCGTCGTCGACGATTCGGCGGTTGGTCGCGTGCGCTCGCGCCACATCCAACCCCGTCCGGAGGACACATGTTTCGTGCCGTCACGCGCGAGTCGCAACTCGCTCGCGCTCGGATCTCGTCGCTCAACACCAATCGATCTCGACCACCAGGCGATCCTCACACCCGAATCTCGGGTGGTGAGGAGATCAAGGCCACGCTGCGTGCGCGGTGGTCCGAGATCGCCAGACAAGGACTGTCCTATCGCGACCTGCTTGCAGGTCTGACCGTCGCCACCGTCGCGATCCCTCTCAACGTCGCACTCGCGATCGCCGCCGGCTTGCCGCCGAGTCACGGCCTGATCGCGGGCGCGATAGGTGGCTTCTTCAGCGCCGCGTTCGGCGGCTCCAACTATCAGGTCGCCGGACCCGCCGCCGCGCTCAACGTGATGGTGTTCGGCGTCGTCTCGCAGTTCGGCATCGGCGGTGCCGCCGCGGCCGCACTCGTCGTCGGCGTGGTGTCGATCGCGCTCGGCGTGCTCGGCTGGGGCCGGTTCGCGAATCTGTTACCGAAGATCGTGCTCGCCGGGTTCACCACCGGCGTCGGCCTCAAGCTGCTCGATCAGCAGGTGCCGCTGCTGCTCGGCTCCGACATGGCTCTCTGGCACATGCTGTCGGACTTCTGGGCGATGGAGTGGCTGCGCGAGGTCAAGTGGCTGTCGGTCGTCTGTGGCCTGCTCGTCATCTGGATCACCGTCGCGCTCGCTCACCTCAAGAGCTTCCCGTCGTCGCTGCTCGGCATCATGATCGCGGCGTTCATCGCGTACGAGCTCGACTGGACGATCGCCACCGTCGGCGATGTCGACCTCAGCGGGCTGGCGCTCGGGCTGCCCTCGCTCGCCGACGGCACGAGCTGGTTCGCGCTGATCGCGGTCGCGCTTCCGCTCGCGCTGCTGTCGGCGGCCGAGTCGCTGATCTCGGCGAAGGCCGTCGACGAGATGTCGGGCAACAAGTCCGGCTACAACGCGAACGCCGAGCTGTTCGGCCAGGGCGTGGGCAACCTCGCGAGCGGGCTGTTCGGCGGCATGTCGACGACCGGCGTCATCGTGCGGTCGTCGGTCAACCTCGGGGCCGGTGCCCAGACGCGAATCTCCGCGATGGCGCACGGGGTGATCCTCGCGGTGATCGCGTACTTCTTCGGCAGCTCGCTCGGGGTGATTCCCGTCGCTGCGCTCTCCGGCCTGCTGGTCGTGATCGCGTGGCGGTTGATCAAGCTCAAGCTGCTGGTCAACGCGCTCAAGGAGCACAAGCTCCACGCGCTCGCGTTCATCGCCGCGGCGGTCGGCACCATGCTGGGCTGGTTGATGACCGGGCTCGCCGTCGGTAGCGCGCTGATGTACCTCGATCACTACCTGACGAGGCGTGCAGCGGCCGCGAGGAAGGATGCGCCGATCCTGCGACCGAGCCCGACGATCCGCGCCGTGGTGTCGAGCAGTGGCAAGGTCGACGCCGAGGCCGATCCGTCGCTGCGCGAGCAAGCGGTGTGGTCGCGCCACGTGCGCACCAAGCCGAAGATCCATCCCACGGCGTACGTCCATCCGACCGCATCGGTGATCGGCTGGGTCGAGCTCGGGCGCGAGGTCAACGTCGCGGCCGACACCTCGGTGCGAGCCGACGAAGGTGCGCCGTTCTACATCGGCGATCGCAGCAACGTGCAGGACGGCGTCGTCATCCACGCGCTCAAGGACAAGTGGGTGCTCGTCGAGGGTCGGCGGTGGGCGGTGCACATCGGCTCCGATGTCTCGCTCGCACACCAGGCGCTGGTGCACGGCCCGTCGATGATCGGCAATCGCTCGTTCATCGGCTTCAAGGCGATCGTCCACGACTCGATCGTCGGTGAGGGCTGCTTCATCGGGCTCGGTGCGGTGGTCGTCGGCGTCGAGATTCCCGCCGGCAAGCGCGTGCCGAACGGCTGGATCGTCGACAGCCCGGAGAAAGTGGCCGAGCTCCCCGACGTCGAGGATGCGCACGCGCACTTCAACGAGGATGTCGTGCAAGTCAACCGCGGGCTGGTGGTCGCGTACTCGCGCCACACCGATCCCGCTCATCCGCCGCCGGACCTGACGAATCCGGCGCGCTCCGCATTTCACATCAAGCCTCTCTGAAAGGATTCCCATGTCTCTCTTGATCGGACTACTCGCCGGCGGTGGCCTCGTGCTGCTCGCCGCGCTGCTGCGCGCAGGAGTGCGCGTCGATAACGGCACGCTCGGCGTGCTGACCACGTTCGGCAGGTTCGCGCGCGAGCGCGGAAAGCTGATCACGCTGCCACCCGGTTTTCACTGGCGCGCGCCGTGGTCGCAGCTTCACGTGGTGTCGCTCGCCGAGCGCAGCGTCGGCCCCGGCGACGCCGCGGCGATCGAGGCCCTCGCCTCCGACGGCACGCGCATTCGCGTCAACGCGCGCCTGCGCTATCGCGTCGACGAGAACCACGTCGCGACGTTCCTCGCCGAGGCGAAGGACGCGCCGCACCACGTGTCGTGGCTGTTCCGACAGACCCTGCGCGAGCAGATCGCGCGGTTCGAGCAGCGCCCCGAGGAGCTGTCCGCGTACACCGCGCTGCGGCTGCGCGTGAACGAGCTGCAGCAACAGACGCTCGCCGCGCTCCAGGAGCCCGCGCTCGAGGAGTACGGCGTCCAGGTGATCGCGGTCGACCTGTTGCAGATCGATCCGCCCGAGGAGCTGGTCGACGCGCTCAACGGCGTGATCACCGCCGAGTCGGAAGCAAACCAGCTGGTCAGCAGGACCGAGCTGCAATGCCAGCAGCGCACGCTCGCGGCCGAGCATGCGGTGACGATCGCGGAGGCGCGAGCGCGCGCACAGGAGTCCGAGATCCGCACCGTCGGTCTCGAGCTCGCGGCGCTCGCCGAGCACGGCGTGCTGCGCGATTACGTCGCTCGCCGCCGGCTCGAAGTCCTCGGCGGCTCGCGCCGCGTCTACCTCAACCACCAGCCCACCCGGAGCCAGTCATGACCTTCGATTCCAACTTCCTGATCGGTCTCTCGATCATCCCCGCCGCGACGCTCGTCATCGTGTTCCTGGTGAAGCGGTTCGCCGTCATCAACCCCGAGAGCCACGAGGTGCTGCGGCTGCGGTTCGGCAAGCTGGTCGCGCGCTCCAAGGACGCGGGCATCGCCGGCAACCGGCTGTCGCCCGTCGATCGGTTCATCACCGTGTCGCGGCAGTGGGACGAGCGGATCTTCCGCGAGGTCGAGTCCAACGACGCGCAAGGCACGACCGTCAAGGTCGACCTCCGCGTCACGTTCCGCATCGACGACGGCGAGCGCGCGATGTTCGCGGTCCTCGACTGGGAGCAGGCGCTCGAGAGCACCACGGTGCACGAGGCGGCCGCGGCGATCGCCGGCAAGGATCGCTCGCTGTTCCTGCGCAACGATCCCGAGCTCTCGCGCGTGCTGACCGAGCGCGTGCGCCAGACGATGGCGACCTACGGCATCGAGATCCACGACGTCCGGATCCTCAACGTCGAGTTCCGTCCCGAGGTGGCCCGCCAGATGTTCGAGGCGGTCGCCGCGAAGCTCGACGTCGCGAAGGGCGAGTACGAGGAGAAGGGGCGCACCGATGCGGCGCTGCTCCTCGCGCGCACCGAGCAGCGCGTCGCCGAGCTCGAGGCGCGCGCGAAGACCGAGAACCTCAAGGCCGTCGGTCGCGCGTACCACGACCTCCGCCAGCGTCCCGAGGTATTCGATGCCTACACGGATCTGTACCGGCTGTCGCAGCTCGATCCGTCGCGCGTGGTGTCGTTCGACGGCTTCGACGAGCTGTCGACGGCGGCGCTCGTCGAGTCCGACCTCGAGCGTCACGACTCGCACACGACCAACGGGGTCAACGGGATGAACGGGGTCAACGGGGTCAGCGTGGCGTAAGCTGCCTGCATGCAGCGCCGGCGCTTCGGACATGGGCTCGCGGTCGCACCGACCAGGCCCGAGCATGCCGAGGCGCTGGCCGAGCTGCAGACCATCATCTTCCCGACGCTGTCACCCGCCGAGCGGTTCACGGCCGCGAACTATCGCAAGCACGTCGAGCTGTTCGCCGCCGGCCAGTGGTGCGTGATCGAGGAAGCGACCGACCGCGTCGTCGGTGCGACCACGACGATCCGGCTCGACTTCGACCTGGCGCACGTCGATCACACGTTCGCCGAGATCATCGCCGGCGGCTGGCTGACCACGCACCAGCCCGCCGGTCGCTGGCTGTACGGCGCTGACATCGGCACGCACCCCGAGTTTCGGGGCCGCGGCATCGCGCGCGCCCTGTACGCGATCCGCCACGAGGTGGTACGCGAGCTCGGGCTCGCCGGGCAAGTCACCGTCGGCATGCCGAGCGGCTACGGCGCGTGCAAGGGCGACCTGACCGCCGAGGCCTATTACGCGGAGCTGCTCGCCGGCACGCGATCGGATCCCACGATCTCGGCGCAGATGAAGATCGGCTTCGAGCCGCGTGGCCTGCTCGCGAACTACCTCGACGATCCGGTGTGCGATGGCTACGGCGTGGTGCTCGTGCTGCCGGCGGCGCGCGACGTGCCGTTCCCGGCTTAGCTCTCGAGCTTCGGGCTGGCCAGCCGCACGATCGCGATCGCGGTGACGACGATCGCGACGGGCGACCACACGGCGAACACGATCTGGTCGACGATGCTGACGGTGATCAGCCAGGCGTAGACCGTGCCGACCACCGCGACCAGCGGCACCAGCAAGCCGCGCCCGCGCTTGACCGCGGCGGCCACCTTGCCGACGCCGACGCCGAGCGGGAACGCCATGGTCGCGAGCACCCCGGCGATCTGGAACAGGCTCGGCCTGGCGCGGTTCATGTCCTCGAGCGCGTAGCGCGGTGCGATGTCGGTGCCGAACGCGATCGCGATCGCGCACGCCACCGAGAGCAGCGCGGAGACCTCGACGGCAGTGAGCAGCCGGATGTGCGGCAGGAACCGCCCGCGCACCCGCATCACGGGCACCGTCGGCGGCGCCGGCCGCCGCGTCCACCAGCCGAGCAGCAGCGCGCCGCCGACGATCCAGGGATAGGTCGACAGCACCCGGCCCTGCCACTCGAGGTCGCCGGTGGTCACCGCGCCGAGCCCCAGCACCACCGACATCAACCCGAGCACGGACGCGATCAGGACCGCCACGCGATCCGAGCGCGTGTAGCCGGCGAGCGCGCCGAACCCGACGCCGAGTGGCGCACCGAACATCACGACGACGATCAGCAACCACGGCACGTCGGCGATGCGATCGACGACGTCCAGCTGGAGCAGCGCCCCCAGGATGCAGGCGACCGTGACAACCATGCCCTTGAGAATGTCGTTGCCTGAGTTCACGCCGATGAAGAGGAACGGCGTCGCGGCGAGCGGCTATTCCGCGCGACAACTGCGCGGAATGGCTCGGCGTCTCCCCGCAGATCCGAGGGAAGGTGGCTTGGTCGTGCGAATCCGATCGTGCGACCGTTGCGGCATGCCCGCATCGATCCGGCGTGTCACCGAGATCCCCGGTCCGAAGAGCAAGGCGATCCTCGATCGACGAGCCGCGGCGGTGGCCAAGGGCCTCGCCAAGTCGACCGAGGTGGTGGTCGAGCGGGTCGAGGGTGCGCTCGTCCACGATGTCGATGGCAACACGCTGATCGACCTCGCGGGCGGTATCGGCATGGCCGCCGCAGGCCACTGTCCGCCGGCGGTGGTGACCGCGATCGAGCAGCAAGCGAAGCAGCTGCTCCACACCTGCGCGCTGGTCACCACCTACGAGCCGTACGTCGCGCTGTGCGAGCTGCTCAACCAGATCGCGCCCGGCTCGTTCGCGAAGAAGTCGCTGCTCGCGAACAGCGGCGCCGAGGCGGTCGAGAACGCGATCAAGATCGCGCGCTCGCACACCAAGCGCGCGGGCGTGCTGTGCTTCGAGGGCGGCTATCACGGCCGCACGCTCCTCACGCTGTCGCTGACCAGCAAGTACGGCCTGTTCAAGGCGGGCTTCGGGCCGTTCGCGCCGGAGATCTATCGCATCCCGGCGCCCGAGCCGTACCGCAAGCCGCACCAACTCACCGACGAGCAGTATGTCGATCAGTGCATCGCTCAGCTCGAGCGCGCGCTGATCGCGCAGATCGATCCCGCTTCGCTGGCCGCGATCATCATCGAGCCCGTGCAAGGCGAGGCCGGCTTCATCCCGATGCCCGCGAAGTTCCTGGCGCGCATTCGCGAGCTGTGCACCCAGCACGGCATCGTGATGATCGCCGACGAGGTCCAGACGTTCGGGCGCACCGGCAAGCTGTTCGCGTGCGAGCACTACGGCATCGAGCCCGACATGATCACCGTCGCGAAGGCCCTCGGCGCCGGCATGCCGATCAGCGCCACCGTCGGGCGTGCAGAGATCATGGATGCGCCGCACCTCGGTGGTGTCGGCGGCACCTACGGCGGCTCGCCGGTCGCGTGCGCGGCGGCGATCGCGGCGGTCGAGCAGCTGCGCTCGCCGGTGTTCCTCGCCCACGCCAACAAGATCGGGCAGCTGATGCGCTCCGAGCTCGAGGCGATCAAGGCTTCGTCGAAGCTGGTCGGCGATGTCCGCGGCCTCGGTCCGATGATGCTCGTCGAGCTGGTCCTCGATCGCGACGCGCGGACGCCCGCACCGGCGCACGCGCTCGCGGTGATCAAGCGCTCGGTCGCGAACGGCCTCGTCCTGATCCGCGCCGGCCTGCACTCGAACTGCGTGCGCTTCATGCCGCCGCTGACGATCACCGAAGATCAGCTGACAGAAGCCTTCGCGATCGTCGCCGAAGCGATCCGCCACGTCGAAGCCAACGGCCCCTGACCCCTATCGGGCAGACGCCCAACGATTCCACCAGCCTGCGGGGAGCAGATCCTGTCCCCGATTGGAGCACGATGAAGACGCAGCAGTACATCGACGGGAAGTGGTGCGACGCCGGCAACGGCGGGCGCTGGGACGTCATCGATCCGTCCACCGAGCAGCCGATCGCGAACGTGCCGTACGGCAACGGCGACGATTGCAAGCGCGCGATCGAGGTCGCGCATCGCGCGTTGCCGGCGTGGCGCGCGAGGACCGCGTACGAGCGTGGCGCGATCTTGCTGAAGGCCGCGCAGCTGATGCGCGAGCGCAACCAGGTGCTCGCCGAGCTCACGACGAAGGAGGCCGGCAAGCCGATCGTCGAGGCGCAGCGCGAGTGGCCGGTCGCCGCGGACCTGTTCGAGTACTACGCCGAGGAAGGCAAGCGCGCCTACGGCTACACCGTGCCGGCGCGGATGGCGACCAAGCGGATGATCGTGCTCAAGGAGCCGATCGGCGTCGTCGGCGTGATCACCGCGTGGAACTTCCCGGCGTACAACCCGGCGCGCGCGATCGCGGCCGCGCTCGCCGCCGGCTGCACCGTGGTGGTGCGCCCCGCCGAGCTGACGCCGCTGTCGTGCATGGCGATCGTCGAGATCCTCGAGGAGGCCGGCCTGCCGCCCGGGGTCTGCAATCTGGTCTCCGGCGAGCCGCACCCGATCGGCCAGGCGATGCTCGACCACCCCGAGCTGCGCAAGCTCAGCTTCACCGGCTCCGTCGCGGTCGGCAAGCTGCTGATGGACGGCGCCTCGCGCACGATGACCCGCCTCTCGCTCGAGCTCGGCGGCAACGCGCCGGTGATCGTGATGCCCGACGCCGATGTCGAGACGGTCGCGAAGGGCGCGGTCGCCGCGAAGTTTCGCAACGCCGGTCAGGTCTGCGTCTCGCCGCAGCGGTTCTTCGTGCCGAAGGCGCAGCTCGCGCGGTTCGAGCAGATCGTCGTCGAGGAGACGCGCAAGCTGCCGGTGGGCCCCGGCCTCGACACCACCACGCGGATCGGACCGATGATCAGCGGCCGCCACCGCGAGCGCGTCGAGCAGCTGATCGCCGGTGCCAAGGCCGGTGGCGCCGTGGTCCGCACCGGTGGCAATCGCCTCCAGCGCGCCGGGTACTTCATCGAGCCCACCGTGCTCGGCGATCTGAACACCGCCCTCCCCGTGTTCGCCGAGGAGGTGTTCGGCCCGGTGTTCTCGATGACCGCGTTCGATCAGCTCGACGACGTGATCGCCGCCGCCAATCGCACGCGCTACGGCCTCGCCGCCTACGTGTTCGGTCGCGATGCCGCGATGCTGACCCGCGCCTACGAACAGCTCGACTTCGGCATGATCGGCGTCAACGAATGGGTGCCGCAGGCGATCGAGGCGCCGTTCGCCGGTCGCAAGGACAGCGGCATCGGCCACGAGTGCGGGCGCGAAGGCCTGACCGACAACCTCGAGACCAAGCTCGTCAGCATCGGTCAGCTGAAGTGAACGGCGCAGCGGCGCGCGTGGGCCTACTCCCGAGACCACGCCATGCCCGTCGAGGTGATCACGTCGAGCGCCGCGCTCGCGTCCCGTCTCGTCGAGACGCGCCCTCGCCGGCGGCGAGCTCGAGGCACCGGCGATGCCGTGATCGCCGAAGCGAGCCTCGAGTGCTTCCGCATGACCGGTGCCGCGTCCCGTGCGTTCAGCGAGCTTGCGCCGACCCGACTGCCCGGAACGTCAAGAAGCAGGACGTCGACAGGAACCTCGCATCTCGATCCCACCGCCAACACGAAAGCTCGGCGTCGTGAGCAGCCGCGTGTTCGACGACAACACATCGGTGTGGCTGGAGGGCGCGCCACCGGATTCGCCTGCGCCGCCGCTCGCGCACGATCTCGAGGTCGACGTCGCGATCATCGGCGGCGGGTTCACCGGCGTGTCGACCGCGTACTACCTGAGCAAGCGCCACCCCGCGCTCGGCATCGCGCTGCTCGAGGCCAGGCAGCTCGCGAACGGTGCGAGCGGCCGCAACGGCGGGCTGGTGCTCAACGGCCTGACCGTGCTCGATCCGGGTCCCGATCTCGTCGCGCGCGAGTACGCGATCACCAACGCGGCGATCGACGACCTCCAGGCGCTGATTCGCGAGCACTCGCTGAGCGTTCGCTTCCAGCGCACCGGCGCGTTCAACGTCGCGACCACCGCGAAGAGTGCCGAGGCCGCGCAGCGCGAGTGCGAGCAGCTGCGTGCGAAGGGCCTGCCGCACGAGTGGTTCTCGCCGGCGGCCTTGCAGGCGCGGCTCGGCATCCAGCACGCCCACGGCGCGGTGCTCGATCCCAACGAAGGCGTGATCGCCGGCGTCGATCTGCTGCGCGCGATGCGCCCGGTGCTGGTGAAGCAGGGCGTGCAGATCTTCGAGCGCACGCCGGTGACGAAGATCCGCGAGGGCGCGACGTGCGAGCTGACGACCCCGGGCGGAGTCGTGCGCGCGAAGGCGATCGTGCTCGCGACCAGCGGCTACACGCCGCGCCTCGGCTACTTCCGCACCGGCCTGTTGCCGGTGATCTCGCACGTGATCGCGACGGAGCCACTGCCCGAAGAGGTGCTCGCGAAGCTCGGCCTCGATCGCTGCGCCGGCTTCTTCGACGACTCCCCTCGCCTCGCCTACTGCAGCGTCATCGATCGCCGCATCGTGTTCGGCGGCGGCACCACGGAGGCGTACGGCTACCGGTTCGGCAACGCGACGACATTCGAGGCGAAGCCCGACGACACCGGCGCGAAGGCCGCACGCGCGATGCTGGTGCACTACCTGCCGGAGCTCGCGAACGTCCGCATCACCCATCGCTGGAGCGGCCCGCTCGACCTGACGCTCGTGCGGCACTGCGCGATCGGCGTGCGCGGCGCCAGCAAGAACGTGTTCTACGGCGTCGGGTACAGCGGCCACGGCATCACGCTCGCCAACCTCGCCGGTCGCGTGATCACCGACCTCTACGACGGCAACCACGAGCCGTGGCGTGACCTCGCCTTCTATCAGCGGCGCCCGACCGGCATCCCGCCGGAGCCGTTTCGCTGGCTCGGCTATCACCTGATCACGAAGCTGACCGGCAGGTCGCCGTGGAAACGCACGTGAGCCTATGATCGCGGCGTGCGCTGGTTGCCGATCGCCCTCGTGCTCGCGGCCACCACCGCGCACGCCGATCGGCTGACACCGGCGGATCTCGCGCGCAAGAACGAGCGCGGCTACTTCACCGGCCTGCCGCTGTTCGCGTTCTCGACGGACATCGGCTTCGGCTTCGGTGCCCGCGCCTACTACTACTGGAACGGCCATCGCGATGACCCGCGATTCGCGATCACGCCGTATCTCCATCGCGTGTTCCTGCAGGGCTTCGTGTCGACGCGCGGCGTCCAGTACCACTGGCTCGACTACGACGCGCCGCGGATCGCCGACTCGCCCTACCGGCTGCGCGGCCAGCTGGTGTTCGGCCGCAACATCAACAGCAACTACTTCGGTCACGGCAACGCCGCACTGGCACCGCTCGCATTTCCCGGCGAGCCCGGCACGTTCGACTCGTTTCCGGACTACCTGCGCGCGCAGCAACAGGTGGCGGGCGGCCAGACGTTCGCGAAGTACGACCAGTTCGATCTGCAGAAGCCACTGATCATCGCGAGCGTCGAGCGCCTGCTTGCCCGCGATCGCGTGCGCGTGCTCGGTGGGTTCGGCTTCTCGTACGCGACGATCCGCGACTACACCGGCAAGCAAGTCGACGCGCTCGACGCCAGCGGAGCTGTGACCACCGCGACGCAGGCGACCACGCGCCTGCGCGAGGACTGCGATGCCGGCAGACTCGTTGGTTGCGAGGGCGGCCGCGAGGGCTGGCTGCGCCTCGGGCTGTCGTACGACACGCGCGACTTCGAGCGCGACCCCAACCGCGGCGTGTTCGCGGACCTCGCGATCGATGCCGCTACCGTCGCGCTCGGCTCCGAGTACGACTACCTGCGCGTGCTCGGTGCCGTGCGCGGCTACTGGAGCCCGGCCGCAGACAAGGTCGACCTGGTGCTCGCCGGCCGCGCGTTCCTCCAGATCCAGACCCGCGGCACGCCGTTCCACAGCCTCGACGCGCTGCCGTTCACCGAGGACTTCCACCTCGGCCTCGGCGGCCATCGCACGTTGCGCGGCTATCGCCAGGATCGGTTCGTCGGTCGCACGATGGCCGCGACCACCGCCGAGGTGCGCTGGACGTTCTGGCGGTTCCGCGCGGCGCGGCAGAAGTTCGCGCTGATCGCGGTGCCGTTCTTCGATCTCGGGCGCAGCTTCGATTCGTCGAAGGCGCTGACGCTGTCCGGCTGGCGGTCCGGCTACGGCGGCGCGCTGCGGATCTCGTGGAACCTCGCCACCGTGATCACGATCGACTACGGTCTGTCCGCCGAGGACACCGGCTTCTACATCAACTTCGGACACATCTTCTGATGCGCTGGCTATGCGTTCTTCTCGTCGCCTGCGGCGATGGTCCAGGTAGCAGCACCGCGATCCGCGGCGAGCCCACGCTCGAGACGTTCGAGCGGCGCATGTGCGCGTGCCCCGACGCAGCGTGCGCGAAGCAGGTGGTCAAGGACATGGCAGCGTGGAGTCAGAAGCTCCGCGCACCGCGCGCCGGCGAGGACAGCGCGACGATCATGGCTCGCTACAACGCGTGCATGACGGCAGCGAACAAGCGCTAGCGGCGACGGTTGTAGAGATCGCCACCCGGACCCGGAGGCGTTGGCGGTTCCTTGACCGGTTGCTTGACCACCGGTTGCTTGACCACCGGTTGCTTCACCACCACCGGCTGTTTGACCTCCGGCTGCTTGACCTCCGGTTGCTTGACCTCCGGCTGCTTGACCTGCGGCTGCTTGACGGCCGGCGTGGCGATCGCCGGTGAGTCGGTGGTCTCCGGCTTGGCCTCCGGCTTGGTCTCCGGCTTGGTCTCGCGCTCGGGCCTGGTTGCGGGCTCGATCTCGATCTCGTCGGGTCTGACGGCCTGGAGCGGCTCGATCTTCGGCTCGGGTGGCGTCGGCTGGGTCGCGGTGTCGATCGCCTTGTGCGCGTTTCCGCCGAACCAGCCCTGCGATGCGAACAGCACGCCGCCACCGGCGAGCAGCACCACCGCGGCGGAGATCGCGACGACGAGCCCGCGGCGGCGCGGCTTGCTCTCCACGATCGCGGCCGCCTCACCGCTGCTGCCACCGATGCTGGTCGGCGTCTTGACCTGCGACGTCGGCATCGGCGTCGGCCGGCCGAGCACCGTGGGGACCGGGCTCGAGAGCGACGGCTGCGAGCTCGAGATCGGGCTGGCGGCCGTGATGCCGATCGGCGTCCGGCGCTCGTCATCGCGATCGGTGCGATCCTGCGCGTCCATCACCCGCGAGCCGCGGCGACCGAGCAGGCGCGCCGTCTGTTCCGCCGCCGCGCGCGCCGCGACCGCGTCCGACGCGAACGGCATCAGATCGAACGCCAGCTCGGCGACGCTCTGATAGCGGCGCTCGATCGGCTTCTCGAGGCACTTCATCACGATCGCGCGCAGGCCCTCGGGCACGTCGGGGTGGACCATCGGATCCGGCGGATCCATGCCGACCTTGAGGCACAGCTCGGAGTAGACCTCCGACTTGAACGGCCGCACGCCCTCGAGCATCTCGTAGAGCACCACGCCGATCGACCAGATGTCGCTGCGCTGGTCCGCCTCGCGCGACGACCGCATCTGCTCCGGCGCCATGTACGACGGCGTGCCGATCACCGATTGCGTGCTCGTCAGATCGCTCGTGCCCTCGGGAGCGGTGGCGATGCCGAAGTCGAGCACCTTGAGCAGCGGCGCCTGATTGGGCGGCTGGGTGATGAAGAAGTTCGAGGCCTTGATGTCGCGATGGATGATGCCGAGCGAGTGCGCCTCCGCGATCGCCTCGCAGGCCTGGAGGATCAGGTCGACCGCGATCGCCGGATCCTGCGCGCCGTGATGCTTGATGATCGCGTTGAGGTCGGCGCCCTCGAGATACTCCATCACGATGTACGGGACTTCCGAGTCGGGGAACCGACCGACGTCCGACACCCGCGCGACGTGCTCGCCCTTGAGCTTGACCGCGGCCTTGGCCTCGCGAAGGAAGCGCTGGACGATCTCCTTGCGCTCCATCATCTCGGGCAGCAAGCACTTGATCGCGACGAACTCGTCGAGGTCCAGGTGCTTGCACTTCAGCACGCAGCCCATGCCGCCCTCGCCGATCAACGAGGCAACGAGATACTTGCCGAGCAGGACCGTTCCCGGTTTGGGATGACGGCCCATGATCGTCGTCTCGAGCGACTCGTCGGCAAACTCGTTGCGACCCACGAGAAGTCGATTGTAGTGGATCTGTTAGCGGGCTTCCATGAAGTACCCGCAGTGATCCATGTAGGTGCTACGCGGATATGGCGATGTGACTACGGGGGAAACGTCGTGACCCGCGCATAGCCATTGAGCCCCGGATCGAACGAGATCCCCGAGCAGATGCCGCTGCCGGGCGCCTGTGGGTTCTGCGTGCCGTCGATCAGGAACTGGTTGATGCCGTTCGGGTTGTAGCCGGCTGCGGAGATCGTGAAGGTGTGGAGAATCTCGGTCGGCGTACAGCTACAGGCACCGGCGTCGGAGGTGAGGGTGATGGTCGAGGGCACACCGTTGAGGCGACCGGTGATGGTGTACTGCGTCGAGGTGAAATAGAACGTGAAGCAATCGATGCCGCGATCCATCTCGATCTTGATCGTGGCCGGCGTGAACGGCGAGTTGTCCGTCCACTGGAAGCCGTACGGGAGCCCGTTGCAACCGTCGTAGCGGTTCTCGCCGGTGGCGTCGCAGAACGTGTCCTGGTTGAGCAGCGACCCGACGTCGATCGTGAACGACCGCGGATCGAACTTGCAGCTCGAGTTGCAGCCGGCGCCGCCATCGCACTGCTCGACACCCGCGCGGATGAAGCCATCGCCGCAGAACGCGTTCTTGCAGTTGACGCACGCATCGGTGTTGGAGCTGTTGGCGTCGTCGCACTGCTCGCCGCGCAGCGTGTTGGTGGTGCCGTCGCCGCAGACCGCCGCGGTGCAGTTGGTGTCGCATTGCGCGCTGCCGCTGGGACCGGCATCGCAGGTCTCGCCGCGCAGCGTGTTGACGGTGAAATCGCCGCAGAACGCGGTGGTGCAGTTGACGTCGCACTCCGCACTCCCCGTCGGGCCGGCGTCGCATTCCTCCGGGGGACTCGAGCCGCTATCGGTGATGCTGTTGCCGCACGATTCGTTCGACTGGCAGTTCGCGCTGCAACCGTCGCCGGCCTGCAGGTTGCCGTCGTCGCAGGTCTCGCCCTTCGCGAGATCGATGACGCCGTTACCGCAGGTCTCGTCGCTCTTGCAGTCATCGCTGCAGCCGTCGCCGCCCAGCAGGTTTCCGTCGTCGCAGGTCTCGAGCGCGGCTTCGTCGATCACGCCGTTGCCACAGGTCTCGTCGGAGTCGCACGCGGCGTTGCAGCCGTCGCCGTCGACGGTGTTGCCGTCGTCGCACACCTCGGAGCCCTCGACGATCGCGTTGCCGCACGCCGGTTGCGTCAGGTCGTCGTCCGCGCGTTGCGCGACCTGGATCTCGCATGCCGCGAGCATCCACAGTGCGAGAGCGATCGCACGACGACCCATCATAGGAATCCTACCCGTGTTGCCTGTCGGTCAGCAATCGTCTTCGAGGACATGGATCAGGGTGTTGCCCACCGTCCGCAGGTTCTCGCGCTTGCACCGTCGACCCTGGCGAAACCCTTCGAGACTGAACGGACCTGCCGGCATGCCGGCGAAGGCGGTGCCGCTCTCGCCGGTGACCGTGGCGGCGGGGTCGAGCGCGCCGAACTCGCCGGTGCCGGCGAAGTAGGCGGCCCACGGGATCGTTCCGGGTGGGCTCATCAGCGGCGAGCCCGAGTCGACCGCGACGGCCTCGTTCGCGAGCGCCATCCCGGTGCTCGACGTGTACTTCACGAGGTAGCCGGTGGTCGTGTTCGCCGGATCGATCGCCAGCTGCGTCGCCCACTCCGTCGTCGTCGCCACGAGCACCGCGTAGGCGGCGATCCCGGTGTCCTGTCCGACCTCCGCGGCGCGCGCCAGCTTCAGCGTCGCCGTCGGCTGATAGAGGCCGCCGGGATCGGTGAGCTTGATCGCGACGTCGGTGACGGTCGCGTCGAGATCGTTGACCACGAAGCGGCCGCAATCATCGATCTGACCGATCACCTCACCGGTGGTGTCGCCGTCGAACAGCGCCTGCATCGACACCCCGGTCACCGCCAGCGCGCACGGCCCTTCGACGCTGGTGCCATCGCACACCGCGCCGGTCGGCTCGGCGACCGTCAGCGGCGTTCCGGCGTCGCTACCGGTGTTGAAGATCCGACCGCACGCCGATCGTCCGGTCGTGCCGACACAGGTCTCCGGCACGGCGTCGCACAGGCCCGGTGCATCGGGCACGTCGGTCTGCTCGAGCTTGGTGTTGTCGAGCCCCAGCAGCTGCGCGCAGTTGATCATCGAGAGACAGGCGACCGCGAGCAGCTTCACAGCTTGCCCCCGAGCACGACGCCGACGTGATCGTCGCCGACGCTCGGCGACAGCACGATCTTGCGCTCCGTGATCCGCGGCGTCCGGCTGGTCAGCACGAACCACAGGCCGACGCCGACCAGCGCGACGCCAGCGCCGCCGACGAACGTCATCAGGTTCGCCTTCTTGCGCGCGTCCTGCGTGGCATCGAACGCGCCCTTCGGACACACGCGATCATCGCTGCACGCCGCGAGCGCATCCGCGTAGTCCTGTCGCGCGACCAGCGACACGTAGCCGGCGATGCCGATCGCCGCGGTGCCACCGACGAGCATGCCGATGCCGCCGTAGAACTTCCCCTTCTTGCGCTGCCCGCCCTTGACGATCAGCTTCACCTCGGGCCGCGGCACGTCGATCGTGATCTCCTTGCGCTCGCCTTCCTTGACCTCGAACAACGTCTCTCGCGGTGGCTTGTTGGCGACGCGCGCGACGATCACGTGCTTGCCGGGCTCGACCGGCTGACGCTCGACGAGCTTCGCCTTCTCGATCTCGTTGCCGTCGAGCATGAACGTGGTCCCCGGCTCCGCATCCCCCGGCACCGAGACCTGGATGTACGGCACCTTCGGCTCGAGCTCGGCGACCTTCGCGTTCGCGCCCTTCTCGCGATCGTCGGCCTTGTCCTTCGCCATCTTCGCCGCCTCGACGTACCAGCGGTACGCCGCGGTCGGCTTGCCCCACGTCTCGTAGCAGAGTGCGATGTTGAGCAGCGTGCCGATCGCCGGATCTGCCTGCTGGCTCTGCTCGAAGGCGGTGCACGCGAGCGCGTACTCCTTCGCAGCGAGATAGCGGCGACCGTCGTCGAACAGCTTGTCGGCGCGAAGCTTCTCTGGCGATGGTGGCTCGGGTGGTGGCTTCTTCGGTGCCGGCTTCGGCTTCGGCTTGGGCGCAGCGTCGACGTTCGTCGTCGCGGCACTTGCCACGCAGATCGCGAGCGCGATCGCGAAGACCCTCATCGTCAAAAATCATAACCCGCAATGCCAGCCGGGCGCACGATCTGCGCTACGCGCGCAGGATCGTGGGGGAACGTGATCGTGATCGACCCCGTGATCGTGGCCGCGCTCGTGAACGGGAACGAGACCGTGGAGGTGATCGACACCGTGATCGGTCAGGGATCGATCAATGCATCGCAACGATTCGCTCCAACAGCTCGAACCCACGCTCGTCGTGCTCCATCCGATCATCTCGTCGGCACGCATGACGTCGAGGTTAGCTGCGACCTCCATCGCGGAGCCTCGCCGTGTAGTGGTTCGCCTTGTCCGCCCTGGTTGCTCGACCGGCGCCCTCATGTTCTGCGGGATCGATTGCGCGGCCCGTCGCAGCCCGAATCCGTCGAGAGAGGGCCAGGAATTCAATCGCGCGCTGGTATGCGTCGAGCTTCTGGAAGGATCGACACCGTGATCGGTCAGGGATCGATCAACTTCGTGAGCATCGCAACGATTCGCTCCAACAGCTCTAACCCACGCTCGTAGTGCTCCATCGCGATCATCTCGTCGGCACGCATGACGTCGAGGTGAGCTGCGACCTCCATCGCGGAGCCTCGCGCGATCGTGTAGTGCTTCGCCTTGTCCGCCCTGGTTGCTCGACCGGCGCCCTCGGCGATGTTCTGCGGGATCGATTGCGCGGCGCGCCGCAGCTGGTCGGCAAGGTCAGCATTTCCTTTGGGCAACTCAGCCCGAATCCGTCGAGAAAGGGCCAGGAATTCAATCGCGCGCTGGTAAACGTCGAGCTTCTGGAAGTGCAGCATGGCGCGGACATCGCCCGGTCATTGCGCGGGTTGCGTCCACGATGTCGATCACGCTCACGGTTGCGGCCCCGTTCACGAGCGCGGCCACGATCACGGGGCCGGCCACGTTCACGGGGCGGCTATTGCACGAGGACGCGGCCGGAGCGCGCCGGCACCGGGATCGCGACGGTGCCATCGGCCTTGACCGTGAACGTCGCGCCGTCATTGCCCGGCATGATGTCCTTCAACACGGTGCCCGGCGAGAACGTGGTCAGCAGGCACTCGCCACCATCCGCGATCTCCGCGCAGCTCTCGCTGTCGACATCGCCGGTGTTGAGCACCACGAGCGCCGTCTGGTTCGGCGACTTGCGCTCGAACGCGAAGATGCCGGCATCGCGGCGCGGCCCCGACACCGTCGTCGACCACACCGGCGACACCGTGCCCTGACGGAGCGCCTCGTTGTCCTTGCGCATGGCGATCAGGCCCTGGACCAGCTTGAACGTCTCGTGGTCGGTGGCGAACGGCGCGTAGCCCATCGTCGGGTTACCGCCGAACATGTCCTCGCGGTTCTTCGGATCGACGCCACCGGCGAACAGCTGCTCGGTGCCGTAGTAGATGCACGGGATGCCGTCCCAGGTCATCAGGTACATCAGCGCCGCGCGCAGCACGTTGGTGTCGGACTTCTCGAACAGGAAGCGCGGCAGATCGTGGTTATCGAGGAAGTTGACCATCAGGTTCGCCGGCGCGAGGCCGACGCCACCACGATCGGGCATCGCGTGCGGCGTGTCCTGGTACGTCGGGCCGGCGGCGAAGCCGTTGCTCGAGCAGAACGGGTCGGTGGTGTTGCGGCCCATCCGCGAGTTGTAGAGGCACTCGAGGTTCTTCGTCGGCTGGCCGTACCCGAACACGGCATCGACGCCGCGGTACTTCTGCGAGAAGTAGAACATCGAGTCGAAGCGACCGAACGAGCCGGCGGCATCACTGCCGCCCCAGGTGTACGAGCCGATCAGCTCGTCGTTGCCGTCGAAGCCCTCGCCGAAGATGAAGAAGTTCTGCTTGCCGAGCGCGGCGGCCTTCGCGCGCATCCGATCGTTGAACTCACCCCAGAAGCCGCGCACGTTGCGCGCGGTCTCGGGGCGATCGATGTGCTTGACGGTGTCGATCCGGAAGCCGTCGAAGTCGGCGACCTCGATCCAGTACTCGAACGACTTGATCAGCGCTTCCTTGACGTCCGGGTTGTCGGTGTTGAGGTCCTTGAGGCCGCCCGGGAAGTCACCGCGCGTCTCCTGCTCGCGGACGAAGTCCTTCGTGTAGTCGGCCTCGTGCCACCACACGTAGACGCGACCCTTGCGGTTGTACCAGCTGGCGTCGTCGAACCACGGCTTGTCCTCGGGCCAGCCGAACCAGTCGGGCGGCCGTGGCGGCGGCGTGCGGTTGATCTCCGGCCAGTCGGTGAAGCGAATGTCGGCGTCGCCGGAGTAGCCGAGCGACGTCCAGCCCTGGATGCCGCGCGGGTCGTAATCGGGATCCCACTCGATGATGCGCTCGAGATAGCCCGAGCCCTCGGTGCAGTAGGTCAGCTCGTCGGTCGAGCACTGGCCGGGGTTCTGATCGCAGATCTGCAGGCAGCTGTGCGCGAAGCCGCCGCCGCTGATCGTGTCGTCGGGCTGACCGTTGCCGTTGATGTCGTAATAGAACAGCTGGCCGACGTGGTTGGTGACGACGTCGAGGATGACGAGCATGCCCTTCGCGTGCGCCTTGTCGACGAGCTCGCGCAGCTTCGTCAGGTCACCGAAGTGAGCGTTGGGGCGCAAGAAGTCCTGCGTCCAGTAGCCGTGGTAGCTCGAGAACCCGGCGTCCTCCTCGGTGTTCTTGACCACTGGCGAGATCCACAGCGCGGTGACGCCGAGCTCCTGCAGATAGTCGAGGCGATCGATGACGCCCTGCCAGTCGCCGCCGTGGTGACGGCCGGGGACGCTCGGATAGACGTTGATGTCGTTGTTCGGATCGCCGTTCTCGAAGCGGTCGATCACGATCTGGTAGATGACCTGGTCGCGCCAGTCGAGGCCGGCGTTGCTCTGGTGCGGCGAGTCCGCCGGGTGCTCGAGATCGCCGGCTCCACCGCAGGCGAGCAGTGCGGTGCCTGCGAACGCGGCAAGGATGCTGGATCGTCGAGACATCGGGGCCATGGCGAGCACGATTCGTGCCCCAGGAACGCCCGCAGGATCAACATGTTATTGATCACAGCCGGTCGCGATCGTTGCGATCCGCAACGAGGCGGCCGCGCCGCGTTTACTTAGCTCGCAGGTCAGCGCAACGCACGTGAGCTGCCTTCCAAAGCGGTCGCGGGAGGCGTGCCGGCGCGCTACTACCAGGCATGGTGCAGGCTGCTGCCGGGTCGAAGGGTGCGGCGATCGCTCGGTTCGTGGCGCTGTCGATCGTACGCGCGGCCTGGCTGTCGCTGATGGTGCTGACCCCGCTGTTCGGGTTCTGGCTGGCGTCGTCGATCGCCGCCTACAACAACGGCGCGCAGTGGGTGAATCTGTTGCTCGGGCTCGCGCTGTTTCCGATCGTGCCGGTCGGCTGGGAAGCGTTCGCGGCGTGGCGGCGCAGCAAGCAGGAGAAGCCGGGCAAGCAGTTCTTGACCCGCATCGATCGGCTCGTGCTGCGCACGCTGATCGTCAACGGCGTGTTCCTCGTGGTCATGCTGTACTTCTCGCGCGCGACGGCGTTCCGTGCGCTCAGCCAGCGCGGCGACTGGATGCTCGACGGTCACGACGGTGCGATCGCCAATCACATCCGCGGCTTCCTGCTCGGCATCGGCGACAAGCTCGACGGCAAGAAGCTCGCCCAGAGCGATGACTTCGGCGACAGCGATGCGGCGCCCGATCCGTCGACGATCAAGGACGATGGCGACACGCCGCAGCCGGTGAAGCCCGGCGACCTCGCGCCACCGAAGACCGCGATCGGCTGGCCGCTCCCCGACGAGGCCGACGCCAAGGTGATCGACATGCCCGAGTCGGCGCAGGCGAGCATCGCGACGGTCGGCGCGTACCTGAAGGAGCAGTTCCCCGACAAGAAGCAGCGGGTCAAGGCGATCCACGACTTCGTCGCGATGCGGCTCGTCTACGACGAGGCGGCCCTGAAGGCGATCCTGGCGCGCGACTTCCGCACCGTGCCGCCGCAGACCGCGGAGGCCGTGTTCGCGGCGAGGACCGGCGTCTGCGAGGGCTACGCGAGGCTGATGACGGCGATCGGCGCGGCCGCGAACGTCGAGATCAAGTACGTCACCGGCTACATCCGCGACTCGTCGCGGCGGGTCGCGATCGGCGATGACGCCTCGATCAAGGCCGCGCTCCAGGGCTACGGCCACGCGTGGAACGCGGTCCTGCTCGACGGCGAGTGGCACCTGATCGACACCACGTGGGACGACCCGACCGGATCCGACAAGCCGGTGCGCTCGACCTATCTGTTCACGCCACCGAAGCTGTTCGCCTACGACCACCTCCCCGAGGATCCGGCGTGGCAGCTGGTGATGAAGCCGATCTCCGAGGGTGACTTCGCGCGGCTGCCGATGATGTCGCCGGAGATCGGCCGCTACGGGATGACGCTCGAGAGTCCGAATCGCTCGCAGGTCAGCGCGTCGGGCTCGATCGACATCACGTTCGACAACCCCTACGGCGCCGAGATGCTCGCCGAGGCGGTCCCCGAGCACGGCGGCACCGGCACCCACTGCAAGGTCGCGGCAAACGCGGGCAAGACCACGGTGACCTGCGACCTCGACACCGGAGAGTACGCGGTGAAGATGTTCGCGGCACCGTCGGGAACCCGGGCCGGAAGGTTCGGCTATATCGGCACGATCCTGGTCAACAGCCGCTAGCCGCGTACCAAGGCTGCAGGGGTGTCGGGTGTCACTTGCCCGAGCGTCATGGAGCACGCTTCTGGTAGCTGCCTACGCTAGGATATGCCCGTGTCCACGAGCGGAGATGCGGGCAAGAAGGTCTCGCTGCGCAATGCCATCGATGCCACTCGTCGTCTCGACGAGCTCGGCACGGCGCGCTGGATCGAAGCTGCCGCCGAAGTAGTTCACAAGGCGCAGACCGGCGGTCAGCCGATCGGCAAGCTTTGCCCCGAGGCGCTGACCTTGCGCGACGGCAACGTCGTGCTCGAGGTGCCGATGCTCGCCGAGATCCCGTACACCGCTCCCGAGCGGCTGCGTGGCTCGAGCGGTGATCGCCGCAGCGACGTGTGGTCGCTCGGCGTGATGCTGTGGGAAGCGCTCGCGCACGTCCGGCTGTTCGAGGGCGCCAACGACGATGCGGTGCGCACCGCCGTCGAGACGGCCGAGATCGTGCCGGTCAACGAGATGAACGCGAACGTGCCGGCCGAGCTCGGCGCGATCTGCACCAAGGCACTGCAACGCGATCCGACCAACCGCTACCAGAGTGCGAAGGCGATGGCCGCCGAGATCTCGGCGGTGCTCGACGACGCCGGCTATCCCGAAGGCTTCGAGG
>JAEYYY010000643.1 GCA_023430775.1 Pseudomonadota bacterium | reverse complement strand
CCTCGGCGACGGCAGCGGCGGCCGCGAGCCAGCGCGGACTGCCGGGCTGCAAGCGCTCGAGCGCCTCGCCGCCGTGCTCGGTGGCGAGCGCGTACTCGCCGCGCCAGACGTGCGCACCCGATTGCAGCTGGCGCAGCGTCCCGACCAGCTCGGAGTCGGCGGCGCTGTTGGTGTCGCCGACCGCGTGGACGCACGCGATCGCGCGCTCGGCGCGCTCGATCGCGGCGGCGAGATCGTCGCCTTCCAGCGCCAGCTCGGCGGCCTCGCGGTACCAGATGATCGAGCGGCGCAGCTCGTTGCCGCGCAGGAAGTGCTCGGCGAGCACGACCGCCTCGACGTCGGCGTGACCGCCCGAGACGCCGGCGGAGTCCGAGAAGTACGCGCGGCTCTCGAGCCACTCGCCGGCGATCCGGTGCCCGACCATGCGATCGCGATCGGGCAGCATCGCGTACGCCGCCTCGCGGACCAGCGCGTGACGAAACACGTACTCGGGCTCGTCGACGAACCGGCTGTCGCGCCGCGCGGTCACCAGCTCGCGGCGCACCAGCTCGTCGATCCAGTCGCCGACCTCCTCCGCGGCCGCATCCCCCTTCTCGAGCAGCGCCATCACGCCGCCGCGCCAGAACGTCTGGCCGAAGATGCTCGCCGCACGCAGCACGTGGCGGACCTCGGGCTCGAGGCTCTCGATCCGCGCCTGCGCCATCGCGACCACGGTCTCGGGCAAGCGATCGCCATAGCCCTCGCTGACGGAGCGCACCAGCTCCTCGAGATAGAACGCGTTCCCGGCCGCCCGCTCGACCAGCCGCGCCACCAGCTCCGGATCCACGTCGTCGCCGAGCGCGGTGCGGACGAGCTTCTCGGCGGCGCGCTTGGTCAGCTCGGCGAGCTGGATGCGCTCGACGTTGCGCTCCTTCCATAGCCGAGGTAACACGACGTCGACATCGGGTCGCGCGAGCGCGAGCACCAGCAACGGCCGATCCGACAGCCGGCGTGCGAGCGCATCGATGAACTGCACGGTCGGCACGTCGCCCCACTGCAGATCCTCGAGCACCAGGACCACCGGATGGACCTGGCACTCGGCGGCGAGGAAGTCCTCGCACGCGCGCAGCATCTGGTCACCCATCAGCTGCGGGTTGCCGCGCGCCGCGCGCAGCTGCACGCTGTGCGCCTCGACGAGCGTGATGCCGAGGAGCTCGGCGAGGAACTCGCTGACCCGCGGCACGTCCTCGGCGGGCACGTGGCGCGACACGCGAGCGTTGAGCTTGCGGCGGCGTACCGCGACGGGCTCGTCGTCGACGATGCCAGCCGCGCGCCGCAGCGCCTGCGCCAGCATCGCGAACGGCGCACCGGCGGCCATCGGATCGCCGCGACCGATCCAGACCTCGGCACCTTGCTGGCCGAGCCGCTGCACCAGCTCGTGGCGAAGTCGCGACTTGCCGATGCCGGGCACGCCGATCACGAGCACCAGGTGCGCCATCGGCTCGCCGACACACTCCTCGTACAGCGCACCGAGTGCGGCCAGCTCGCGCTCGCGACCGATGCACGGGATTGGCTTGCCGAGCAGCGTGCGCACCGGCGTCGCGACGTCGCGCTCGCCCGCGAGCACGAGCCCGTGGTCGTCGCCCTCGAGCGTGAACCGAACGTCGAGCAAGCCCGCCGTCACCTCGTCGACGCGAATCTCGCCCGGGCCGAGTACGAGCCCGGTCGCGCGATCGATGATCTCGCCCATCGGATCGCCGACGACGCCGCGGCCGATCGCGAGCGCGCACCGCGCCGCCGGCACCAGATCGCGGATCGCGAGCGCACAGCGCGCCGCCCTCGCCGCCTGATCGGTGGCGGCGCCCTCGCCGAGCAGCGTCACCACGATCGAGCCATCGGCGAGCACGTCGCACTTGCCGCGATGGCTCGCGACCACCGCGGCGAGGCCGCGCGGGATCTGGATGCCGGTCGGCCGCACCACGGACCCGGTCACGCGATCGATCGAGTGCAGGCTCGCGGTCGGCTCCCTGCTCGGGGCCTCGAGCGCCGGGATCGCGATGGTTGCCGTGCCGACAAGCGGCGACACGGTGACCGTCGGGCCGGGCGGCGGAATCGTGCCGTCGGCGTGGTCGCCGGAGCGCTCGACCGACGCCCCGCTCCACGAGTCGTGACTCGCCTCGGTGCGATCGCCCGGGGCGCCGTCGGCGATCGCACCCTCGGCGAACACCACGCACAGCAGCCGCTGCTCGCCCGTGGTGACCGCATCCTTGACGCTCGGCCGTCGCGCCGCCTCGGCCGCCACCGTCGACAGCACGCGATGCTGGGTGATGATCTCGCCGAGCGCCGCCGCGACGACCGCGCCATCCGCCGGCCGCTTCGCCGGATCCTTCGCCAGCATGCGATCGACGAGGTCTGTCAGCTCCGCCGGTAGCCCGTCGCGCACGGTCGCCAGCCGCGGCGCCTCCTCGAGCACGATCTTCGCGAGGATCGCGCCCGCGCTCGAGCCGACGAACGCCGGCCGCCCGGCGAGACACTCGAACAGCACGCAGCCGAGCGAGAACACGTCGGCGCGCGCATCGAGGTCGCGCGCGCCGCGCGCCTGCTCCGGCGCCATGTAGCGTGGCGTGCCGATCGCGGCGCCGGTGCGCGTCATCTGCGTGTCCTCGATCCGCGGGATGCCGAAGTCGAGCACCTTCACGCGATCGACATCGCGCTCGACGAGGAACAGGTTGCTCGGCTTGATGTCGCGATGGATGACGCCGCGCGCGTGCGCCGAGGCCAGCGCCGATGCCACGCGGTTCGCGAGTCGCACCGCATCGCCGGCCACGATCCCGTCGCCGCGGATCCGGGTCGCCAGGTCCTCGCCCTCGAGCCACTCCATCGCGAGGTACGGCCGGCCATCGGGCGTGTGCCCGAACCCGAGGTACCGCACGATCGCCGGGTGCGTCAGGTCGCTGAGCAGCCGCGCCTCGCGCTCCAGCCGCTCGCGGTGATCGGGCGGCGCCTCGGCATGCAGGATCTTCAGCGCCGCCGGTTTACCGCCTCGATCGATCGCCCGATACACCGCGCCCATCCCGCCGCGACCCGCCAGTCGCTCGATCTCGAACCGCCCACCGATGACGGTACCCGGGTCCACGCTTCATCGTAACGCAGCGAACCCACTCGCCGCGCGGGCGCTGCCGCGCTCCCGGTCGCCGTCACGAAACTGCGACTTGCGCCCCCGGCGTCCGTCCGGTACTAGCGTGGCCACCATGCGTTCGTTCACCATCTCGCTGTTGACCATCGCCGCCCTCGCCGGCTGCGGAAAGAAGGGCGAGAGCACGAAGATGCGCGACCTCTACCACTGCTGGGAGATCGGCTGGCGGATCGTCGAGAGCTGCTACTCGTACGGTCGCGACTCCGACTGCAAGGCGTGGGCGGATGACTGGTTCGAAACGACCAACACCGGTGTCACCGTGCTCGACAGCAACAAGGCGTTCGCCAGCGATCGCGAGAAGTGCGCGCAGGACGCGGTGCGAGGCGCCACGGTGTGGAACAAGCTGTCGCCCGAGGACATCAGCGACGACATGGCCGCCGCGCTGGAGACGCTGCAGGCGGCGGTGAAGAACAAGGACCTTCCGGCCATCCGTACCGCGCGTGCGCGCGTCCGGCAGTTGCTCGACATGGCGCCGTAGCGCTGAACGCACCCCCACCGCGTCAGTCAGGCATTCGCGCTTTCCCCGCATCGATCCGGATCAACTCTCGGAGCTGCGCGAGCCGCACACCCTCGGCAACCCGCTCGCTGACCTGCGGCGTGATCCGCGCGAAGCCGATCAACCGCGCCGCATCGCGCACCAGATCCGTCGTCGCGATCGTGCTCGACCGCTCGACCACGATCCGCGCTGCGGCCGCGAGCTCCGATAGCGGAATCTCGGCGATCTCGCGCCGCGTCGTCGCCGTACCCGACGTGCCTGCGACGCGGACCGCCGGCACACCCGCCGGATCCTGATCGAGCCGCCACACGATGTCGTGCTCGTCGCCGAGCTTGCCGCGACCCTCGAGCACGGTGCGGATCTGATCGGTGACTCGCGGCGTGACGCGGCCGATGCCGAAGTACGCACCGACGCGCCGCGCGAGCAGATCGACGTGCATCGGTGCCTCGGCGGCGAGCACCTGCTCGATCACCTTTTTCAACTCCGGCAGGTGACGCGGCGCGAACAGATCGTCGGGCGTGCGCCGGCCCGGCGGGATCGCGGCGGCGACGTACGGACCGATCGGGATCTGGTTCTTCGCGATCTTGATCGGTGCACTGCCGGCCGCGAGGTTCGGCATCGTCTTCAGCGTCTCGGGGATATCGCCGATCGGCGCACTCGACTCGCGCATGACCACGCCGCGCGGCACCGGCCCCGAGGCCACGCTCGGTCCTGACTCGGCGAGCGGTGCGGCGATCGGCGCCGAGATCTGCGGCTGGGTATCGGCATGGCCGATCCCGACGACGGCGCGCGACGTCCCGCGTGCCACCCGCGGTGCCCGGATCGCCGGGGCCACGGTTCGCCGGCGGGTCGCCGCGATCGCGGTGACGATCGCCGCGTGCGCGCGCTGGATCTCGCCCTCGGGGTTCGCCCACCAGTCGAGCGACCAGATCCGGTGCAAGCGCCAGCCGAGCTGCGCGAGCACCTGGGCGCGCAGGCGATCGCGATCGCGCGCGATCGGCGCGCTCGCATAAGCGGCACCGTCGGTCTCGATCGCGAGCACGTAGCGATCCGGATCCGCCGGATCGAGCACCGCCAGATCGATCTTGTAGCCTCCGCTGCCCACCTGATGGCGGACCGCCCAGCCACGATCGGCGAGCGCACGCGCGATCGCATCGGTGATCGGGCTGGCCGGCGGCTGGTCGACGACCGCCGACGACGCGTTGGCCCGCGCGAGCAGCGCCGCGAAATCGCCCAGCCGATCCGGCAAGCCGCCCGTGCACAGCACGAGCTGCTCGCGCGCGCGCGTCAGGGCGACGCAAAGCCGGCGGGGCTCGAGCGCACTGTCGTCGAGGACGACCAGCACGACGTCGCGCACCAGCCCCTGCGCATCGTCGACGTGATCGACGACGACCGGTTCCGTAAGTGCATCGAGAAGCGGCTCGTCCCGCCGCGCGTCGTCGAGCAGATCGAGGATCTGATCGCGGAGGGTGCGCGAGAACGTCACCAGCCCGAGCGACCGACCTTGCTGCGCCGGATCGCGAAGCCTGCCGAGCAGCTCGGCGACCAGCTCGGGCGCGCGCCCGATCGACTTGACCGCCAGCCCGAGGTCCGCCGATGCGGCCATCGCCGGGAACAGCTGGAGATGATCGCCATAGAACTTCTCGTTGGCGTACGCGATCACGTCCTCGTGACGCGCGCGGTAGTGCCAGCCGAGCCGGAGCTCCGGCAGCCGCGAGGCGATCGCATCGGCGAGCAGACCTTCGACCTCCACCGATCTGTCACCGCGCACCCGCGCGAGCGGCGGCAGCAGCTGCGAATCGCCGACGATCACCGCCGACGCCGCACGCGACAGCGCTCCGATCGCCGCCGCGGTGGGCAGCTGCGAGGCGCGATCGAACACCACGACATCGAACGTCAGCTGCGGATCGAGATGCGCCGCGAGCGCCGCTGGCGTCACCGCGATGCACGGCGCGATGCGCGGCAACACCAGCGGGATGTTCGAGAGCATCGCGCGCAGCGGCGTCGGCTTGTTGGCGCGCAGCTCGCTGATCAGACCACCGAGCTCGGTATCGGGATCGAGCTTCCCCGCTGGCAACGCGGGGACCCGCTCGGCGAACCGCACCAGGGCACGGCTGCGCACCATCGCGAGCGCTGCCCGATCGAGATCGGCGAACGCCGAGACGTGCGCGTGGTGCGCCGCACCGTCGGCGACCTGGCTATCGGCGAGCTCGGCGTCCGCCCACGCCAGTAGCGTGGCGCGCTCCCAGGCGGGCGCGAGCTCGGGCGCCGCGAGGTCGCCGCGCTCGATCGCCGCC
>JAEYYY010000561.1 GCA_023430775.1 Pseudomonadota bacterium | reverse complement strand
CTGCATCGCGATCTCAAGCCCGCGAACATCATGCTCGAACCGTCGAGCACGGGCTTGGTGGATCGCGTGGTGCTGATCGACTTCGGCTTCGCCACGTTCGAGGGCAGTGCGCGGCTGACGGCCGTCGGTGCGATCGTCGGCAGCCTGTCGTACATCGCGCCCGAGCGGCTGCGCGGCGAGGACATCGACCAGCGCAGCGACCTCTACTCGATCGGCATCATCCTCTACGAGATGTTGATGGGCGTCGCGCCGTTCCGGGGCGCCGACGACTTCGAGCTCGTCGAGCAGCAGCTGGATGCCGAGCCGCCGCCGCTCGATCCGGCCCTCCCCGCGGAGCTCGATGGCGTGATCCGGCGGGCTCTCAGAAAGCAGCAGGACGACCGGTTCACCACCGCCGACGAGATGGCCGCCGCCCTCGAGCACGCCGCCTTGAAGCTCGCCTGATCGGTGATAGCGTCCTCGCCCATGGCGACGACGATGCGGCCCCCGGGTGTGAAGAACGGCATGGCGACGGCCGGCATGATCTGCGGCATCGTCGGCATCGTCCTGTGCTGGTTCCCGTTCGTCGGGCTGATCGCCGGTCTGCTCGGCATCATCTTCGGCGCGATCGGCATGTCGCGCGCGGGCCGACTCGGCGGGCTCGGCCGCGGCGCCGGCATCACCGGTCTGGTCTGCGGCATCATCTCGTTCCTGCTGCTGCCGATCATGGCGGCGATCGCGATCCCCGCGTTCATGGAGTACATGAAGAAGTCCAAGAGGCCGGAGTCGGCGCTGCACCTGCGCAAGATCGAGCGCTCGATCAAGGCCTACTACTACGAGCGCGCCGAGCTGCCCGACAGCACGCAGGAGATGCCCGGTTCCGCCGAGACCGTCTGCGACCAGCGCGATCGCAAGCACCCGGTGCGCACGATCGCCGACTGGCAACAGGCGGGCTGGGCCAACCTCGATCTGTGGATCGACCAGCCGACCTCCTACTCCTTCAAGTGGACCAAGGAGACCGCGACGCGCGGCTTCCTCGAGGCACGCACGGATCTCGATTGCGACACCACACCGGCCGTCGAGCGCTGGGACTTCACGCTCAGGCAGGGCGACCTCGAGGTGACGAAGCACCCGCCCACGGACGACTGAGTTAGTGTTCGCGGATGGCTGCTCCCTACCCCGCTCCTCCGCATCACCAACCACAATCGGGCAACGGGCTCGCGATCGCGGGCATGGTGCTCGGCATCATCGGCCTCGCGCTGTGCTGGCTGCCGTTCGTCGGCTGGGCGTGCGCGCTCGTCGGCGTGATCCTGTCCGGCCTCGGCATGGGCAAGGCGAACAAGCTCGGTGGTCGAGGCAAGGGCATGGCGATCGCCGGCCTGGTGTGCGGCATCATGGGTCTGCTCGTCGGGGTGGCGCTGTTCTTCCTCGTGTTCTCCGCCGCGAAGAGCTTCGAGGCGTACGTCGAGAAGAGCCGCGCGAGCGAGAGCCGGCTGCACCTGCGCGCGATCGAGACGCGCGTCAAGGCCTACCACATCGAGAAGTCGACCATGCCGCCGTCGGCCCCCGAGATGCCCGGCAAGATCGCCGACGTCTGCAACAACCCGGACATGAAGTTCCCGGTCGCACCGCAGAGCGCGTGGACCGGCGGCTGGCAGAAGCTCGACTTCACGCTCGACTTCCCGTCGTTCTGCTCGTACGAGCTCGTCAACGAGGGCCAGAGCGCCACCGCGATCGCGCGTTGCGATCTCGATTGCGATGGCAACCCATCGGAGACCCGCGTGACGTTCTCCGTCGTGGAAGGGATGGTCCGCGCGACCTACGCGGACCCGACCCCAGACTAGGGTTACTCGAGCACGATCTGCTTGAGATCGAGCCCGCCGGCGAACATGTACGAGACCGCGTCGGAGTAGCCCATCACCTCGACGCCGCAGCCGTTCGGGCACTTGATGACGTGCTGGCCGGCGTTGACCTGCATGCGCGCCGCGCGATACAGGCCGCCGGCGTACGGGGTCAGCGCGACGACGAGGCCGTCGACGATCACCGCACCGGCACCGGGCGCCGCGATCGACAGGAAGTTCTTCGAGTACTGCGACGGCACCAGCACCGTGTACTCGGTGCGGAACTGCTCGACCGGCACCGCGATCGAGAACGACGGATCGCCCTCGCCGACCGAGCCGCCGAACAGGAAGTCCTGCCAGATCGCCGACTCGAGATAGTGCGCGACCAGCACCGGCTCGCTCGCCGTGATGCCGGTGTCGCCCTGGATCTTGACCTCGCAGAACTGGCCGGGCTGGAGCGTGTTGCACGTCCCCGCGGACGGCGCCGGATCGAAGCTGATCGTGGTGTTCGGCTTCTGCGCCATGATGCGCAGCAGGTCGGGCTCGTTGAGGCGCTGCTTGCTGCGCGTGATCGCGAAGGTCTTGCCCCAGGTCGACGTCGGGAACAGCATCTCCTCGATGTGATCGGCGCAGCACGGACCGAGCGTGTGCGTGCCATCGGGCGGCGTGCTCTCGCCGAAGCCCATCGCCTCGTGGCCGCCGAACGCACCGAACGTCGTGGTGCCGTCGACCGAGCGGATCTTCGAGCCGGTGAGATCGCCGCCGGCGACCGCCTGTAGCGTCAGGACGTCGTGGGCGTTGAGCGTGAACATCGTCGGCGTGTTCGCCGCGATCGCCGGCTGGGTGGCGCTCGCCCGCACGGCGGCGGTGGGCGTCACCTCGACGACGGTGTTGTCGGCGTTGGCGACCACGCTGAGGTAGCCGTGATAGGCGTGGTTCTGCGGCCGGCGATCCTCGGTCGGCCAGCTGAACGTGAAGTACTCGACGTCGTAGACCGTGGTCGGGATCAGCAGCGACGCGTCGTTGCTGAACACGTTGACGTTCTCGAGCGGGTTGAACTGGTAGGCGACGATCGGCAGGTCGGAGGTGATCTTGTAGGCCTTCTTGGCGACGCCGCTGCCGTCGTTCGACTGGTCGGGGATCGTGTTGGGCGCGACGTTCGGCTTGATCGCCTCGACGGTGCCGGCGGCGATCGTCTTCATGATCGTCTCGCCGTTCGGGCCGGTCACGGTGACGTTGACCTCGCGCGCCTGCGGATTCGAGACCACGATCGCGAACGGCGAGCTCTGCGCGTCGAGGATGCAGATGTTCATCGACTTGCACGTGGTGCCCGCCGGGCAGGTGTTGCCGGGTGGATCGCAGAGCCCCTGCACCGCGGTGTTGTTCGCGTTGCCGCACGCCTGCATCGTCACGTTCTTCGCGCCGGGTACGCCGCAGTTGAGGCCGCCCTGGACGTCCATCACCTCGACGGCGTTATCGAGATCCGCCGCCATGTACTCGCAGCCGATGTAGCTGCGCTTCTCGGCGGCGTTCGCGCACGCGTCGACGCACATGCCGTTGTCACAGATGTTCGCGCCCGTGCACGCCTCGGTCTCGGCGCCGATGTTGCCGGTGGCATCGCAGGTGTGGACGTTGCCGTCCTGGCAGACCGGCTCGTTCGGCGCGCAGTTGACGCAACCGAGGTCGGCGGCGCAGGCGACCTGACACTCCTCCTGGATCGACCACTGGCCGCCGACGCAGACCTGATAGACCGAGCCGGCGCACTGGTGCTCGCCGTCATTGCAGACGATCGGTGGAGCATCCGCCGTGTCATCGCCGTTGCGATTCGACGGTCCACAGGCTGCCACCAGGCCGATCAAGAGAACGAAACGCATGAGTCCCTCCGCTCGGCGCGGACGCTAACACGGCCGATATCCCATCTCCTCGCCTGTTTCGGCTGACCGTGCATCACAGCACGCTGCTCCGGCCCCCCGCTGCGGTTCCCGCAGGTCGGTGTCGCGCCCGGACCACGCCCTCGGAAAGGCCTCGTTCGCCCTGTCGCGGCGTTAGCCGGTCGTTCCACGGACCCGGGTTTGCTACGACAATGGGGTGATGCGATCGCTGCTGCTCGCCATCTCGATCTCCCTCGCGGGTGCGGCGTGCGATCGCGTCGACTGTTTCGACGACGGCCCGAACGAGGCGGCCTATCGCGAGGGCCAGGACTCGGCCCGGCGCGAGAATGCGGCAAACTTCGACCGCGGCAAGGCCGACGGCCTCGCGCTGACCCGCGCCGACGGCGAGGCCGATGGCCGGATCGAGGGCTACGACGACGGCTTCATCACCGGCTACGACGACGGCTACGTCGACGGCTACAGCGACGGCCTGTCGACCGGCAGCATCGACGGCGCGGCCGATCCCGGTGCCTGCGCCGCCGGTGCCTCGGATGGGCGCACGGCGGGAGAGGACGACGGCTACGCCGACTCCTACGATGCCGGGTTCGCCGATGGCAACGTCGCCGGCTACGAGACCGGCTACGCGGACGGCGCGTCGACCTGCGGTGGCAACTTCCAGAAGCCCGCCGCCGCGGCAAAGCCGGAGCCCGACACGGAGGAAGAGCGCGTCTGCCGGTCGCGCGGCTACGACGATCAGCTCGATCCCGACGCCTACTTCGCCGGTCTCGCCGAGGGCAAGCGGCTCAACCCCGACTACCAGGCCGGCTACCAGGCGACCTACCCCGCCGCGTTCTCGCAGGGCGAGCGCGACGGCTACGACGCCGGTGCGCTCGACGGCTTCGACGATGGCTACGCCGACGGTTACGACACCAGCTACGGCATCGCGTACGACGCCTGCTACTCCGATGCCTACGACGCGGGCTACGACAGCGCAGCGACGAGTGGCTACGACCCGGGTTTCTCGTCGGGCTTCGAGAGCGGCTACTCGAGCGGCTACACCGACGGCGCCGCCTGCGAATAAAGCGTCCCGATCAGCGCCCCATCGCTGACTCGTCGTGCACGTGGACGTGCTCGTGCACGTGTCACGTGCTCGTGCTCGTGCTCGAGCCCCTTTACGACCGCGGCTGAACTGCGTGAACGTACGCCTCGCGGCGGATGGGACTCAGTCGCAGGCGCCGGACGCGCAATCGCACGGCGCCTCGACGCCGCCGACCTTGCACTCGTCGACCACCATCTTCGACGAGATCAGGAACTGCTCGACCTGCCGCATCGGCGCCGCGTCGTAGATCGCGAAGCGCTTCGCGGCGGATGGGGGCAGGCCCTGCTTCGGACTCAGTCGCAGGCGCCGTTCGCGCAATCGCACGGCGCTTCGACGCCGCCGACCTTGCACTCGTCGACCACCATCTTCGACGAGATCAGGAACTGCTCGACGTGCCGAATCGGCGCCGCGTCGTAGATCGCGAAGCGCTTCGCGGCGGATGGGGGGCCTGCTTCGGACTCAGTCGCAGGCGCCGGTCGCGCAATCGCACGGCGCTTCGACGCCGCCGACCTTGCACTCGTCGACCACCATCTTCGACGAGATCAGGAACTGCTCGACCTGCCGCATCGGCGCCGGCTTCTTGTTGATGCCCGAGTGGGTGCCGTTGTCGTCGATCGGCGGGATGTTGGTATCGAACGGCAGCGGCGTCGGATGCTCGTCGTAGCTCGTGACGCCACTCTCCATCGGCCCGGTGATCGGGGTCAGGCCCCACGGCGCCTTGACCGACGGCGCGACCATCGGCAGCCCCATCTCGCGCGCGACCAGCTCGCTCGAGATGTTGTTCACCAGGCAGTCGCCGATCGAGTACCACATCAGGATCTTCTTCGCGGGCTGATCGAAGAGCGGGTCCTTGATCACGTTGGCCGCGGTGGTCATCGGATCGATCGGCTCGAAGCCCATGCCGAAGCTCATCGACAGCGCGAGCTGATACTCTTCGGGATCGTCGTACGCGCCCTGGGCGGCACCGACGAGCAGCGCCCACGCGGTGGAGCGCTCGATCATCAACCACCAGTTGCCGCCCGGCACGGCGAGCACGCCCTTGGTGATGTTCGGGTCGTACGCCATGAACGTGTTGCCCATGTTTCCGCCCAGCGAGCCGCCGATGTAGAAGGTGTTGTTCGGGTCGATCACCGGCTGGCCGTTGAACTGGAAGTCGGTCGACTCCGCCATCGGGCCGCGCGCGACGTTCTCGAGTGCGATGAAGTCGATGATCGACTGCGCGAGCTTCTCGGTGACCTGCGCGCCCTTGTTGAGATCGTTGACCGCGAGCGGCGCGAGGTGCAGCTGGCGCGACGTCAGGCCGATGAAGTCACCGGCGATGATGATGAAGCAGTGCTCCTCTGCGAGGTCGGCGACGAAGTCATCGTCGAGATACTCCTCGGCCGAGCCGAACAGGCCGTGCCCGAAGATCACCGTCGGGCGCGGCAGCTGCGCCGTCTGCACGCAGTTCGGGATGATCGCGGCGAACCGCGCGTCGCGCATGCCGTCCATGACCGGCAGGCCGCTGGCATCGCGGCGCATCACCGAGTTGTCGGCCTCGCCGTTGGTGAGGAAGTCCGGCGCCGTGAACGTGCCGGTGTAGCGCCTGAAGCTGGTCGCGGTGTTCGGCTTCAGCTCGGTCGTGAACGTCAGGTTCGCGCCCTTGTCGCCGATCGCCGGCAGCGCGGCCTCGCGCATCGTCGTCAGGTCGCTGCGGATGAAGCTGTCGGAGACGGTGACGAAGTCCCACGCGAGCACCAGATCGTCGGCCGGGACGCCGGCGGTCTCGAGCGCGGCGATCACCTCGCCGGTGCGCGTCTTCAGCTCGGCTGCCTTGGGGTGCGTGAACGAGCCGCCGCGGCGGAGGATGTCGAACGCCTCGGGCACCGGCAGCTCGCCGCCGCCGAGCGCCTTGACGCCGGTGCGAATGCCGACCGCGTGGCGGGTGCCCGGCTTCATGCGCGCGAGCGGCCGGATCATCAGGTTGCGCGCCTCGGGAACGCTGACGTTCTGATCGATCTCGGCGAAGAACGGCACGCGCTCTCCGGACTCCATGTCGATCAGCACGATCGGTGAATCGGCGGCGAGCGACTCGTCGGGGTTCTTGAACGACGGCAGCCCGTCGGGCGACACGCCGGTCGGGAACGCGGCGAGGATCGGACCGAGCGTCGAGAAGCCGTCGCGGCGGTTGAACGGCGTCGGATCGACGCCGTCGCCGTCGATGTTGACGGGCATCGCCTCGGCGGGGATGGCGAGCCGGAAGCCGGTCGGGCTCGTCGAGTCCTCCGTCGTGTAGATCATCGACGGGAACGGCATCATGCAGGCCTGGCCGCCGAGCGGGTTGCACTCGTCGGGGATGCCCCCGAGGTTGCCCTCGGCGTCGTTGTCACCGCAGGCCGCGATCACGCACAGAAGCGATACGAGTCCCCAGTTCCTCATCGACGCGACCGTATCACCTTCGTCGACCGGCCCGTGAGGCGATACTTCCAGCCCGAGGCCGCCCTGACGGTGGGTCCTGCGGCAAGCCTATGTGGCGCAGCTAACATCCTATCCGGCTGCCACCTCGTATACGGCTCCCACGAGGTCGCCGGAGCTTGTGGAAGGTGCCCGTTTGCTGGAATCTACGCGCCCTCGTGTACGTGCCGATCCTGGACCGCCTGCTGTACCGCCATCCCTTCGAGGGTGGGAGTGCGCGGCGTTACGAGCGTGACGAGCGGCCGGCGTTCGGCGATCTCGATCACCGCTTGCTCGATCGGCTCGCCCTCGGCGGTCGCGAGCGGCTGCTCGATCTCGGCTGCGGGCCCGGCGTGTTCGCCCGCTGCGCCGCGGTGCGCCATCCCGAGCTGACCGTGATCGCGATCGATCCGAGCCGCGACTTCGCTCGTCCAGATCACGATGGCAAGGTGTGGACGCTGCGCGGTGCCGGGGAAGCCTTGCCGCTCGCGGATCGGTCGATCGATGTCGCGATCTGTCTATCGTCGATCCGTCACGTTCGCGACCGCGCGCGCACGTTTGCCGAGCTTCGTCGCGTGGTGCGCGGCAAGCTGATGATCGTGGAGCTCGATCCCGACGCGTCTGCCGAGCGGCTTCACGCGCACGCCGATCACCTGCGGTCGGCCCTGTTGCGCCGCGCCTTCGGTCCGCTGGTGCTGCGCACCGCACCGCCCGCCGATGCGATCGCCGCGATCGCGACCGAGGCCGGCTTCACCGAGACCGCGCGCGCCACCGATCCGGTGCAGCCGGTCTACATCCTGGAGCTGGCGTGAAGCGTTCCTGGGCGCGCCGCACCGCCGAGCTCCACGGCGAGCTGTCCGCGATCGCGACCACCGATCTGCGGTGGTGGCTGCTCGCCGGCGGCGCCGCGGCGGTCGAGCCGTGGGGCGTCGACGGCGATTACGTGGTCTCCGATGCGACGCCGACCGGCGACACCTTCATCGGCTATCGCGCCGAGCCACCGAGCGATGCGATCGACGATGCGATCGCACGCGCGCGCGCCGCTCGCACCGCGCTGACCGAGCTCGACGGCGAGCTGCCGGATCAGCCGCTCGCGGTGACGCTCCGCGATCCCTCGATCAAGAACGGCGACAGCAGCGGCACCAGCGCGCTCGCAGCGGCGGTGGTGCCGAGCCCGCTCGCGGTGGCGGCGTTCGCGATCGGCGATCGCTGCGTGATCGGCGAGCTCGACGATCCGCGCCTCCGCGACCAGCTCGCCGCCACGCTCGATGGCGCCACGCCGCTGCCGTGGCACGGCGCGACGCCCTTCGTGTGCGTGTCGCTCGGCGAGGATCCGATCGCACTCGCTCGCCACGGTCATCGCCGCGCATGGCGGCACGGCGCCGGCCCGTGGCTCGGACTCGGTCGCACCGGCGATCTCGCGACGGTGTCGACCTGTCACCTCGTGGTCGATGGCTACGGCCACGCGCGGATCACGGGACGGATCGCCGAGCTGATGGCGTGGCACACGCCGAGCTCGCAGCACACCCATCCGCTACCCGCGCTGCGTGTTGTCGATGGCGGCATCCCGCTCGGTGTGGTCTGGCGCGAGCTCGCGCATCCGGCGCCGCGCGCGTTGCCACTCGGCTACGCACTCGGCCGCGTGCTCCACCGGCTCGCCGGCCGCCGCGACGCGCCGTTCTCGCCGACGTTCCAGATCCCGATCGCTCCCGGCGATCGCGATGATCCGCTGCGCATCCGCCGCCGCGTCGTCGCCGGCATCCTGAGCGTGCGGTTCTCGGCCGGGACGCCGGAGCCATACGAGATCTTCGAGGCGCGCGCCCGCGAGATCCTGGCGCGCGAGGCCGCCGGTGAGGGCTTGACCACGCGCCTGCTCGCCGCCGCGCGCGCCGCCCCCGCGCCGCTCGCGTGGAAGCGCAAGAGCATCGGCGCCACCCGTGCGCGCTGGCTCGATCGATTCGCCGAGGTGATCGGCGGTCGCGCGTGTCTGTCGAAGATCACCGTCGATGCTCCGCTGCCTGCGAGTTGTGCGGTGTCGTCGCCGGCGCGGCTGGCGACTCCCGACGATCCCCTCGGCGGTTGCGTGCTGACGATCCTCGAAGGCTCCGGACAAGCTCCTCGCTCGGCGATCACCGCATGTGGCTCCGGGCTCGCCGGCACCCCGGCCGCGGCCAACGAGCTGCTCGACGAGCTGCTCGCCCTGGTCAAGCCCGGCTGATCTGGCATGCTGCGCCCATGTGGACGCGACGCTCCGTCCTCCAGCTCGGTGGCGCGGCGATCGCCGCGTCCGTTCTCGGGCGTCGCGCCCACGCCAAGGATCCGGTGAGCTCGATCATCACGCGACCGATCCCGTCGACCGGACAGCAGCTGCCCGCGATCGGCATCGGCTCGTATCAGACGTTCGACGTCAAGGACGTCGGCGGCGTGCGCCCCGTGCTCGCGAAGTTCCTCGCGCTCGGCGGCCGCGTGATCGATAGCTCGCCGATGTACGGCCGCGCCGAGACCGCGATCGGCGAGATGCTCGGCGAGCTGAAGAAGCTCGATCCCGCGCTCCCCGATCCGTTCATCGCCACCAAGGTGTGGACGCGGGGCAAGTCGGAGGGCATCGCGCAGATGAAGCAGTCGATCGCGCGGCTGAAGAGCACGGTCGATCTGATGCAGATCCACAACCTCGTCGACTGGAAGACGCAGCTCGCCACGCTGCGCGAGTGGAAGGCCGCCGGCACCATCAAGTACATCGGCATCACGCACTACGGCTCGCTCGATCAACTCGAGGCCGTGGTCAAAGCCGAGAAGCTCGACTTCGTGCAGCTGCCCTACTCCATCGTCGAGCGCCAGGCCGAGAAGCGCTTGCTTCCCGCGTGCGCCGACAAGGGCTGCGCCGTGCTCGTGATGGAGCCGTTCGCGAAGGGTTCGCTGTTCGCGAAGGTGAAGAACAGGCCGCTACCGGGCGTCGCGAGCGAGCTCGCGTGCACCAGCTGGGCTCAGCTGTTCCTCAAGTTCCTGCTCGCGCACCCGGCGGTGACGTGCCCGATTCCGGCGACGTCGAAGGTGAAGCACGTCGAGGACAACCTCGGCGCGCTCCGCGGTGCGGTGCCGACGATCGCGCAACGCGACGCGATCGTGAAGGCGTTCGGCTAACGGCGACGTTCGTTGCCGCCGCCCTGATCGCCCTGCTGTCCCTGGTTGCCCTGGTTGCCCTGGTTGCCCTGCTGCTGGCGCTGACCGCCCTGCTGCTGGTCCATGCCCTGGCGACCGCCGCCTTGTTGCTGCTCGCGCTGGTTGCCCTGCTGCTCGCGGCCGATGTCCTTGTCCATGTCGCGACCCTGGTTGCCTTGCTGCTGGCGACCGCCTTCCTGCTGCTCGCGCTGGTTGCCCTGGTTGCCCTGGCCGGGCTGCTGGACACCTTGCTTGCCCTGATCGCCGCCCTGCTGCTGGTTGCCCTTCTGATTCTGGTTCTCGTTCGCCATGGCCAATCTCCTTGTGCGGCATCGCCCCGCGCGATGCTGTTGATTCCGCGACAAGGATGCAGACCATGTGCCGGCATGTCCGCACACCGTTCCTCCAAGGGACAGCGAGCACGCGCGAGGCGCGACACGGCGAGAGATTCACGTGCGCCGAAGCCCGAGGAGCATGGGCGCACGTGCGGGAGCTTCAGTTCGCGCGAATAAAGTCGTGGCCGCCCTGCAGGAAGTTGACGATGTTCTTCGCCGCGCGCACGCCCTGCCGCTCGACCGACTCGGACGTCCGGCTGCCGACGTGCGGTGTGACGATGATGTTGTCGATGCCGAGAAACGGATGGTCCGCGACCTGCGGCTCCTTCTCGAGCACGTCGGTGGCGTAGCCGCCGAGCTGCTTCTCGCGACACGCCTCGGCGACCGCGACCTCGTCGACCAGGCCACCGCGCGACGTGTTGATCACCAGCGCGCCTCGCTTGAGCTTCGCGATGCGGTCGCGATCGAGCCACTTCTTGTTCGCGGCCGTCAGGTTCATCGCCAGCGACAGGATGTCGGCGCCCAGCGCGGCCTCGTCGAGCGACGCCGCGCGCTCGATGCCGTACTTGCTCGCGAACGCGTCGTCCCACGCGATGTCGTAGCCGACGCACGTCATGTCGAACGCCACCGCGCGCCTCGCGATCTCCTTGCCGATGCGGCCGAGCCCGAGCAGCGCCAATCGCTTGCCCGCGAGCTCGCCGCCGGTGATCCGCTTCCATTGACCGGCCTTGGTCGACGAGATGTGCAACCAGAAGTGCTTCGCGAGCGCGACCATCAGGCCGAACGCGTGCTCGGCGACCGTGGTGTGGTTGACGCCCGGCGTGAACAGCACGGGCAGCCCCTTCGAGGTCGCGTACTCGACGTCGATCGAATCGAGGCCGATGCCGTACTTCGCGATCACCTTGAGTCGCGGCATCGCGGCGTCGATCACCTTCGGCGTGATCAGATCGTCGCCGTTCAGGATGCCGTCGAAGCCTTCCCCGGCGAACAGCTCGAGGAGCTGTGCCTCGGTCAGCGGTCCGCGCGCGTTGACGATCTCGAACCCGCTCGCCTTCAGCACGTCGTGGTGCGGCCCCTTGGTGTCCTGGAAGCTCGTCGTCGTCACGAGGATGCGCATGGCTGCGCTCTTACCACGTCACGGCGCCGGGCACTCGCAGACGTAGTCGCGCAGGTCGGTGCACTCGCGATCCTCGAAGCCCGAGGTATCGGTGCGGATGCAGTTCTCCTCGGTGCCGCCATCCGGCTCGAGCGCGAGGAACGGCAGGTACGTCGCCGGCGTACCGTCGAGCTTCAGCCACGTGTCCTCGGTGGCCTCGTCGGTGATCCCGGTCCAGTCACCGGTGAACGCGATCTGCTCGACGAAGCTCTCGACCACCCACAGGTCCGCGCCGTCGAGCATGCAGTCGGCACGCGCCTGGGCGAACGTCACCAGCGGCACGCCCTCGCGGTAGGTGTTCGCGAGTCCCGCCGCCGACTGATAGCGACTGTCGGTGTGGCACGCGCGGACGGTCGGCCCGTCGCTCGGTGCATCGCTCGGCGCACCGTCGGTGTCGGGGCCGTCGCCGGCGGGAGCATCGCTAGCCTGATCGACGACGTCGAACGCGATCCGGCCACATCCCGCGAGGAGAGTCAGCAGCAGGGCCCGCATCCAGGGCACCACCGTACCGCGAAACGCGATCAGTCGTCGTCGGCGAGCTGGGTCAGGCCGTTTCTGAACACCCCGGTCTTCGCACGCTCCTCGAACTCGAGCGTCGGGGTCCACTTCGGGCGGCGGATGCGCAGCTGGCCGGCGGCCGGCGGCCGCGAATGGATCGGCGTGGCCAGCGCATCCGCGATCCACGCCAGGTCGGCGAGCACCTCGGCGGCGCTCGGACGATCCCAGCGATCGTAGGCGAGCATCGAGTCGACGAGGTTGCCGAGCTCGGGCGGGATGTCGGGGCACAGCACGATCGTGGGCACGTGCTGCCGGGTACCGTCGTCGACGATCGCGAGGATGCCCTGATCGAACGGCAGCCGACCGGTGAGCAACTGGTACGCGATCACCCCGATCGCGAACACGTCCGTGCGGTCGTCGATCGGATCGCCGGCCGCGAGCTCGGGCGACGTGTAGTGCCACGCCGCCTGGTCGGGGAAGAACTGCTGGAGCCGCGAGTCGTGGACGCGCGCATCGCTCCAGTCCGCGATGCACAGCGGGAAGCTGCGACGGCGACCGGTGAGGATCACGCGCTCGGGACGGATCCCGCAGTGGACGATGCCGCGATGGTAGGCGTGCTCGACGATGTCGGTCAGATCGCGAAGCAGCGCGATCGCGTCGATCCGATCGACCGCGCCCGGCGACATCACCGTGCGCAGCGTCGGGCCCTCGATCTTCTCGGTCGCGAACCACGGACTCTTGCCGGCGGTTCCTGACTCGTAGACACGAACGATGCCGGGATGGTTGAGCGCGTCGAGCAGGCAGGCCTCGCGGAGCATGCTGACCGCGGAGGTCTGCTCGGCGTACGGCATCAGCCGGATCACCGCGCGCCGCGGCAGCACCAGGTGCTGCGCCGCGTAGGTCACCACCTTCGCATCGTGTGCGAGCACGCCCTCGAGCTTGTAGTTACCCAGCCTGTCACCGACGCCGAGCCGTTCCATACCGAGCCTTCCTACCCGACAGCCCCCGGCATTGCCTAGCCGCCGGGCCGGATCATCTGCTGACTTTCGTCCAACAAGGTCACGCCGCGGAGCTCCGGTGACGCCAGCAAGATCGTCCGCGCGGCGTCGTCGAGCGGGTCGAGCCGGAGCGTTTGCAGCTGCCCGGCTCTGGGAGCAGCGACCAGCGCGGTGATCTCCGCCGGGCCGAGCGCGGCACCGATCAGCACGAGCTCTGACAGGTGCCAGAGCGCGCGATCCCCGAGCAGCGTCGCGAGGTTGTCGGCGGACAGCTCGTACTGGCGCAGCGCGAGCGTGGTCACGCCCGCGAGATGAGGAGACGTCGCGAGCGCCTCGATGCCGACCGCGCGGAGCTCGGGATCGTCGTGGGCCGCGACCACATGACCAGAGGTCAAGCCGAGCGAGCGAACCCCGGTCAGGTACCGGCAGCGTGCGAGGTCGCCGACCGCCGGGGCACCGAGCGTCGGGACCTGGACATCGAGCGTGCGCAATCTGCGCAGCAGCGGCGAGATCCAGGTGTTGCTGCCGAGCTCTCCGCGCACGTGGACCTCGGTCACCAGCGGCGCGACCCGGACCACCGCATCGAACCGGCGCAGCGCATCCGCCTCGATCGTGATGGCGTCGGCGAACCCGCGCTCGAACGTGACCTGCGACGCGAGCGCCGGCGTGCTGGCGACATCGAGCACCGAGCGCTCCCAGGTCTTGTGATGACCCTCGAGGAGCTTGCGCTCCGCCGCGCGGATCTTGCGATCGTCGCGGTTCTGCGCGAGCCGGCACTGCACCTGGATCAGCTCGCCTCGCGGATCGCCGCGCCGCGCGAGCAGGTCTCCGAGCACGAGCCGCGAGCTGTCGTCGTCGGGCGACTCCTCGATCGCCTCGAGCAGCTCGAGCTCCGTCACCGCATCGACCGGCGGTACGCCGTGGCCGATCGTCCGCACGAACGCCTCGAGCTGACGGAGATTGCCGGGCCACGACAGTCGCGACAGCCGCGCGATCGACGTCGCGTCGAGCGCGAGGCCGGCGAGCAACGACGGCAGATCCGCGACCCGCGCGCGCAGCGGTGGAATCGCGACCTCCGCATCGCGGGCGAGCGCGGCGCGCAGCGCGCCATCGAACGAGTGCGCCGCGACCAGCTCGTCGAGCTCGCAGTGGGTCGTCGACACGATCCGGCCGGTGAACGGTCGCATCGGAGAGGACGCGACGCGCCGGAACTCGCGACGCTCGATCACGCGCAGCAGCTTCGGTTGCAGGTCGTACGGGATCGCGGCGACTTCGTGGAGCAGCACGGTTCCCGACGCCGCGGTCTCGAACACCCCGCGCTTGACTACCTGCGCACCGGTGAACGTCGAGTACTCGTGACCGAACAGCACCGACTCGAGGAGCTGGCTCGCGATCGAGGCGACGTCGACGACCACGAACGGCTGGTTGGGTCGCGCGAGGTCGTGCAGCGCGCGTGCGAGCGTCTGGCGACCGCTCCCGAGCTCGCCGCGCAGCAACACGCCCTCGTGCAGCGGCGCGATCGCGCGCAGCAGGTCGAACACCGCACGCATCTGCGGCGTCCCACTCTGTACGCCGCCGAGCCGGTCCGGCGTCATCTACGGCATCTGGTTCTTGCGTGCCGCGAGCATCTCGATCAGGTCCATCTTGGTGACGATGCCCGTGACCGCGCGCGAATCGTCGACGACGATCGCGACCTCACCGCGCTCGAAGATCCGCGGCAACTCGCTCGACGACGCATGCATGCCGACGGTCGACACCTTGCGCTCCATCACCTCGGCGACGATGGTGTCCTTGGTGACGCGCCCCGACACCAGGTGGTGCAACAGATCGCTCTCGGTGAGGATCCCGGCGAGCTTGCCCTGATCGAGGCAGGGCATCTGCGAGATGCCGTGCTCCTTGAACAGCTCCGTCGCGCGCCCGAGCTTGTCGTTGAGATCGAGCGAGATCACGTCGCGGCGCGGCAGCGCGCGCACGACATCGCCGACCGTGCCGACCTCCCAGTCGCCCTTGACGAAGCCCTGCTGGCGCATCCACCGGTCGTCGACGAACTTGGTCAGGTAGTTCCGGATCGAGTCCGGCAAGATCGTGACCACGCGCTTGCCCGCGCCGAGCTCCTTGCAGATCTGCAGTGCGGCCCACACCGCCGATCCCGACGAGCCGCCGACCAGCAGGCCCTCCTGGCGGATCAGCTGGCGCGCGACCAGGAACGAGTCGCGATCGTTGGACTTGATCCAGCGATCGACGAGCCGGCGATCGAGCACGTCGGGGATGAAGTCGTAGCCGATGCCCTCGACCTTGTAGCTCTTGATCTCGCTCGGACCGGCGAGGATCGAGCCCTCGGGATCGACGCCGACCACCAGGCACTTCGGGACCAGCCGCTTGATCGCGCGGGCGACGCCGGTGATCGTGCCGCCGGTCCCCGCGGTCATCACGATCGCGTCGAGCCGGCCGCCGCACTGCTCGACGATCTCGGTGCCGGTGCCCGCGTCGTGCGCGTCGGGGTTACTCGGGTTCGAGTACTGGTCGAGGATGTGCGAGTTGGGGATCACTTCCTTGAGCCGCTTGGCCACGCCGATGTGCGACTCGGGCGAATCCCACGCCGCCTCGGTGGGCGTGCGGATGATCTCGGCGCCGAGCGCCTCGAGCACCACCTGCTTCTCCTGCGACATCTTCTCGGGCAGCGTGATGATCACGCGGTAGCCGCGCGCCGCCGCCGCCATCGCGATCCCGATGCCGGTGTTGCCCGACGTCGGCTCGATCAGCGTGTCGCCCGGCTTGATGCGGCCGGACTTCTCGGCGTCGAGCAACATCTTGACGCCGATGCGATCCTTGACGCTGCCGCCGGGGTTCAAGTACTCGCACTTCGCGAGCAGCTCGCAGTCGTATCCCTTGGTCACGCTGTTGAGGCGCACCATCGGAGTCTTGCCAACCGCGTCGAGGATCGAGCTCAGGATCGTTTCGGGCATAGCGCCCGGACTCTACTCGATCAGGGCGTCGACGACACCCGGGGAGGTCACTGCATGCCGCGCACGAAGTAGCGCAGCTCGAACGCATCGAGCGCCGGCGGCGTATCGCCATCGCTGGTCAGCTCGACGCGATACTGCGCGAACCGGCGCAGCGGGAGATCCGGCACGGTGTTGCTGGTGACGTCGATGTACGGCTCGCTGGCGCAGCCGTCCGCCGTGTCGCACGTCCGGACGCGCACGACGACCGCCCCCGGATCGTCGGCCTGCCGAACGGTGAAGGCGACCCGCTCGAACGCGACGACCTCGCCGAGCTCGCGGACAGCCGACTCGTAGAACGAGGTCGGTGCGAACGGCGCGATGCCGCCGTCGAAGACCTCGGTGACGTAGCAGCGGGTGATCTCGCCGACCAGCGCATCGGCGACCGTGTCGTTGCCGATGAAGCCCCACGTCGTGCCGGCGTTGGTGGTCGCGAGCGGCACGTGGAAGAACTCGGTGCCCATCCCGGTCATGTCGCCGACCGCCGCGATCGTGATGTTGCTGCCCGCCGGAGGATCGAGGACGACCGAGATCGTATCGAGGCTATCCGCCGTGACCTCGACGGCGGCGCGCAGATCGACGGAGCGCACCACGCTCGCCGGCCGTTCGAACGTCAGCGTGCGGGTCGCGGTCGCCCCGGTGCCATCGGGCAAGGCGAGCGCGCTGGTGTTGATGTCGGAGTACATCCGCGCGCCGCGACCGAGCACCGGGCGCAGGTGATCGGCGGGGAACGTGTCGCCGGCGAATTGCGGACCGCTGTCGACGAGGAACGACATCGTGCCGCTGGCGCTGCCTGCCTTGTTGATATCGAGCACGAGGTCGTGCCAGCCGGCGGCGAGCGCCAGCGGTGCGGTCACCGTGGTGTCGCCGTCGTCGAACGCGTCGGCCACGGACACGCCATCGATCCACAGCCGGTGGCCGTTCGGCGAGGTCAGCGAGAACGTGTAATCGCCGCCGGTATCGACGAGGAACTGCCCGTTCCACCGCATCGAGTAGCTGGTGCCGAGCGGCAGATCGTACGGATCGGTGGCGAGCGCGACGTCCTTCAGATCGCTGATCAGGATCGAGTCGGTGATGTCGATCAGGTTCTGGTGGTCGAAGCCGTCGACGAGCAGGCCGCCGATCTTTGGAAGCCGGACGCGCACCCGATCGGACGGTGGATCGCGAAAGCCGCTGCCCTGCACGTTCGGCGGGTCGTAGCGCAGGCGGAAGTCGAAGAACTGGTTGGCGTCCTGGAACGCGGCCCGGAACCTGTGCCACCCCGGCGTGGTCACCATGTAGGTCTCGATGGTGGTGACATCGGCGTCGTCGATCTGGCGCTCGAACGTGTCGCTGCCAGGCGCGGCGATCTCGAAGAAGCCCTGATCGTTCGCGGTCAGCTCGAAGCGCCACGCACCCTCGACCTCGAGCTCGATCTCGCCCTCGACGAGGATCGTCACGTTGTCGCCGTCGACGACGCCCAGCCCGGGCGGGGTTCGCTGCTGGAAGTCGATGTGCAGGCCGTGGCGGAGCGCCGTGCCGCTCGGCGTGTTGCTGGCGACCACATCGTCGAACGACGCGGCGGCGAGGTCGGGGATCAACAGCCCGTTGTAGGCGGTGATCTCGACGCCGCCGGTGAGGTACGCCGCGGAGCTCAAGAAGCCCTGCGGCTCGACCGTGACGTCACCCGTGCCGGTGAAGTCGGCGGCGGAATCCTCGAGCCAGATCAGCGCCTCGCTCGGCGGCCCGCACTCGTTGGACACGATGTCGCAGGTCTGCCCTTCCGGACAGGACTGCCCGTCACCGCAGGGCAAGCCCACGGGGGCGCTCGGCGAGAAGCACGCCGTCAGCATCAGTGCAGCGAGGCAGCGCACGAGATCGACGATACCAAAGCTTCGCCACGCTCCGGGAGTTCTCGTGGTAATCACCCCATCCGATGTCGATCGCCCGCCTCCTCGATGTGGCACAGGAGCGCATCGTCGTGCTCGACGGTGCGATGGGAACCATGGTGCAAGGTCTCGGTCTCGCAGACGAGGCGGTGTGGCGCGGGGACCGGTTCCGTGATCATTCGCACCCGCTGAAGGGGTGCAACGACCTGCTCGTCCTCACCAAGCCCGACGAGATCGAGGACATCCACCTCCAGTTCCTGCGCGCCGGGGCCGACATCGTCGAGACCGATACCTTCACCGCCACCTCGATCGCGCTCGCCGATTACGCGCTCGAGAGCGTGGTGCACGATCTCAACGTCGCGGCGGCACAGGTCGCGCGGCGTGCGGCGCAGCGAGCCGAGAAGGAAGACGGCAAGCCGCGCTGGGTGGCCGGCTCGATCGGGCCCACCACCAAGACCGCGTCGCTGTCGCCGGACGTCAACGATCCCGGCGCCCGCGCGGTGACGTTCCGCCAGCTGGTGGATGCGTTCGGCGAGCAGGCGAAGGCGCTGATCGAGGGCGGCGTCGATCTGCTGCTGACCGAGACCCACATCGACACGCTCAACTGCAAGGCGGCGCTGTTCGCGTTCGAGGAGCTGTTCGCACGGGGCGTACGCCGGGTACCGGTGATCGCGTCGGTGACGATTCCGGATCGCTCGGGTCGTACGCTGTCGGGCCAGACGGTCGAGGCGTTCTTCAACTCGATCTCGCACGCCAACCTGATGGCGGTGTCGATCAACTGCGCGCTCGGCGCCGACGACATGCGGCCGCACGTCGCAGAGCTCGCGCGGATCGCCGGCATCCCGGTCGCCTGTTATCCGAACGCCGGCCTGCCGAACGAGTTCGGCGGCTACGACGACACCCCCGAGCACATGGCGAAGATCCTCGGCGGGTTCGCGCGCGAGGGCATGCTCAACTTCGTCGGCGGTTGCTGCGGGACCCGGCCGGAGCACATCAAGGCGATCCGCGAGGCCGTCGATCGCGTCCCACCACGCGTGGTCGCCAAGCCGGCGAAGCACATGCGCCTCGCCGGGCTCGAGCCGCTGACGATCACGCCGGAGACCAACTTCGTCGTCGTCGGCGAGCGCACCAATGTCACCGGCAGTGCGGCGTTCCGGCGGCTGATCAAGGAGGACAAGTACGACGAGGCGGTCGCGGTCGCGCGCCAGCAGGTCGAGGGTGGCGCGAACATCCTCGACGTCTGCATGGACGAGGGCATGCTCGACGGCGTCGCGGCGATGAAGCGGTTCTTGAACCTGATCGCCGCCGAGCCCGACATCGCGCGCATCCCGGTGATGGTCGATTCGTCGAAGTGGTCGGTGATCGAGGCGGGTCTCGAGTGCCTGCAGGGCAAGGGCGTCGTCAACTCGATCTCGCTCAAGGAGGGCGAGGAGCCGTTCATCCGCCAGGCGAAGATCGTCCGCCGCTTCGGTGCGGCCGTGGTGGTGATGGCGTTCGACGAGACCGGCCAGGCCACCAGCGTCGAGCATCGCGTGTCGATCGCGAAGCGCGCCTACAAGATCCTGACCGAGCAGGTCGGGTTCCCGCCGGAAGACATCATCTTCGATCCGAACATCCTGACGATCGGCACCGGCATCGAGGAGCACGACCCGTACGCGGTCAACTTCATCGAGGCGATCAGGCTGATCAAGCAGGAGTGCCCGGGCACCAAGATCTCGGGCGGCGTCTCGAACCTGTCGTTCTCGTTCCGCACCAACCCGCGGGTGCGCGAGGCGATGCACGCGGTGTTCCTCTATCACGCGATCAAGGCCGGCCTCGACATGGCGATCGTCAACGCCGGTCAGCTCGCGGTCTACGAGCAGCTCGATCCGGTGCTGCGCGAGCACGTCGAGGATCTGGTGCTGAACCGCCGGCCCGACGCGACGGAGCGGTTGCTCGCCCTCGCGGCGACGTTCTCCGGCGAATCGGTGAAGAAGGAAGACGAGCTCGCATGGCGGAGCGAACCGCTGCAGAAGCGGCTCGCCCACGCGCTGGTCAACGGCATCACCGACTTCATCGACACCGATGTCGCCGAGGCGCTGACCGTCTATCCCAAGCCGCTCGCGATCATCGAGGGGCCGCTGATGGACGGCATGAACATCGTCGGCGAGCTGTTCGGGTCCGGCAAGATGTTCCTGCCGCAGGTGGTGAAGTCCGCCCGCGTGATGAAGAAGGCGGTCGCCATCCTCGAGCCGCTGATGGACGCCGAGAAGAAGGCGTCGGGCATCACCGCGGCGAAGGGCAAGCTGGTGATCGCCACCGTCAAGGGCGACGTCCACGACATCGGCAAGAACATCGTCGCCGTCGTGCTGCGCTGCAACGGCTACGAGGTCACCGACCTCGGCGTGATGGTCCCGCAGCACACGATCCTCGACAAGGCGCAGGAGATCAACGCCGACCTCGTCGGGCTCTCCGGGCTGATCACGCCGTCGCTCGACGACATGATCAGCGTCGCCACCGAGATGACCCGGCGCGGGATGACGCAGCCGCTGTTGATCGGTGGCGCCACCACGTCGGGCAAGCACACCGCGGTCAAGGTCGCGCCGGCCTACGCGGGCCCCACCGTGCACGTGCCGGATGCGTCGCTCGCCGTCGGCGTGATGGGCAAGCTGTTATCGGCCGACCGCGCCACGTACATCGGCGAGGTCCAGACCAAGCAGGCGTCGATCCGCGAGGCCCACGTGTCGTCGCAGAAGCGGCCGCTGCTGTCGATCGATGCCGCGCGGGCGCGCAAGCCGAAGCTGGTGTTCGACGACTCGACGATCGTTCCGCCGAACTTCCTCGGGACGCGCAACCTCGAGCTCGACCTCGCGGAGCTCGCCGGCTGGATCGACTGGTCGCCGTTCTTCCACACCTGGGAGCTGTCGGGACGCTATCCCGCGATCCTCGACGATCCGAAGAAGGGCGATGCGGCGCGGAAGGTGTTCGCCGACGGCAAGGCGCTGCTCGCGAAGATCGTCGAGGGCAAGCTGCTCCACGCGCGCGCGACCTACGGCTTCTTCCGCGCCGGCGCGACGACCGACGAGCAGGTGCTGGTCTTCGATCCGAAGACCGATCACGAGATCGCGCGGTTCCCGCTGCCGCGCCAGCTCGAGGACAAGGAAGTCTGCTACTCGCTCGCCGACTTCATCGCGCCGCTATCGCATCCGGATAACCTCCCGGCGAACGCGCTGATCGCGCGCGACTACCTCGGCGCGTTCATCGTCACCGCCGGCATCGGCACCGATGCGCTCGCCGCGTCGTTCGAGAAGGATCACGACGACTACTCGGCGATCATGGCCAAGGCGCTCGCCGATCGGCTCGCCGAGGCCGCCGCCGAGTGGCTGCACCATCGCGTGCGCACGCTGGACTGGGGCTACGCACCGGCGGAGCGGCTGTCGTCGAGCGACATCCTCGCCGAGAAGTATCGCGGCATTCGCCCGGCGTTCGGCTACCCGGCCTGCCCCGCCCACGAGCCGAAGGGCACGCTGTTCCAGCTGCTCGACAACGCGTCGCACCACCAGGTGACGCTCACCGAGTCGTTCGCGATGTATCCGACGGCGTCGGTCTCGGGCCTCTACTTCGCGCACCCGGACGCGAAGTACTTCGCCGTCGGCCGCTCGGGCTAGTCACCACCGCGCGCGGGATCGATCCTTCTGGCCGACATCGCCGCGTCGTCAGGAGCGCGAGATGACAGCCCCCACCCGCACCCAAACTTCTTGGTCGCGTCTCCCGTGTCGCGTGCTAGCGTCACTTCATGTTCGCGCTTTCGTCACCCGCTCGTCGTTGGTGGCGCCGCTCCTGAAGAGGCGGCTAGCAGCGAATCTTGTATCCAGACTCAGCCGCCGAGGTCTCTCGAGCGGTCAGACGTTTGCTCCGGAGCCTCGGCACCCACGGAGCAACTGTCATGACCAGAATCCTCACCGGAGACACGCCCACCGGACGTCTTCACCTCGGCCACCTCGTCGGCTCGCTGGAGAATCGCGTCCAGCTCCAGAGCTCGCACGAGTGCTTCTTCCTGATCGCGAACATCCACGCGTTCACCACGCGCGCGGAGCAACCCGCCGAGATCCGCGCGTCGACCTTCGAGGTCATCCGCGACTACCTGGCGGTCGGCATCGATCCCGAACGCTCGACGTTCGTCGTGCAATCCGAGATCGGTGCGATCGCGGAGCTCACCGTGTTGCTCGCGATGCTGCTGCCGTTCCAGCGCGTGATGCGCAACCCGACGCTCAAGGACGAGCTCGAGGTCAAGGGCCTCGCCGAGCACCACTCGTTCGGCTTCCCGCTCTACGCGGTGGGTCAGTGCGCCGACATCCTCGCGTTTCGCGCCCACCTCGTGCCCGTCGGCGAGGATCAGGAAGCGCACGTCGAGATGTGTCGCGAGGTCGCGCGCCGGTTCAACCGCGTCTATCGCGAGGTGTTCCCGGTTCCGGAGACGCTGATCGGTCGCGTCGCACGGCTCGCCGGCATCGACGGTGCGAAGAAGATGTCGAAGAGCCTCGATAACGCGATCTATCTCTCCGACGACGCGAAGACGATCCGCTCGAAGGTCGGCCGGCTCTACACCGGGCGGCAATCGCGCACCGATCCGGGGAACACCGACGGCGCGCTGTTCCAGTACGTCCGGACGTTCCTCCGCGACCCCGGGCGGATCGCCGAGCTGACCGATCGCTACGCGCGCGGCGATGACATCGGCGACGGCGAGATCAAGGCCGAGGTCGCGACCGCGATCGACGAGCTGGTGGCCCCGATGCGCGAGCGGCGGGCGCGCTACGCCGGCGCGCAAGGCGAGGCGCAGATCCTCGAGCTGCTCGCCGAGCACACGCGGCGGGCGCGCGAGGTCGCCGATGCCACGCTCGCCGAGGTCAAGGACGCGATGGGCCTGCGGTTCTCGGCGACCACTTCTTGACCGTCGCGACCGGCAACGGCGGTGGTGGATCGATCTGCCGATGGATGTACGCGGCGTGAAACAGCGTGACCGGGATCGCGAACAGCCCGAGGGTCGCCCACTGCGGCAGCGCGATCGCGAGCGCCGTGAACGAACCGACGAACAGCACCAGCACGCGACCGTCGCGCGACAGCAGGTGCAGCTTCGGTAGCGAGCCGAGCAGCGATCCGAACAGCACCCCGAGCGGGACGCCGCAGAGCACCAGGATGAGCAACGGATCGGCAACGTCTTGCACGCGCCACCGCCAGTGAAAGACCAGCGCCAACCCGTCCGGATCGATCGCCGCCAGCAGCGTCAGCGCGGCCGAGATGATCACCGCGGCGATCACGCCGAGCCAGGCACCGAGTGCTCGATCCGTCACGCACGGTGCAGGTGCACGCGGCGAACCAGCGCCAGCTCCGCGAGATCGCGAGGTCTCGTCTTCGCGCGCGCGCCAACCTGGCAGCGACGCGCGTCAGCCCGTCACTGCACGCAGCGAACCTGTTCCCACAGCGGGCCGCGGCGCTGATCCTTGATCATGCCGACGAGGCGCAGCAGCGGATCCTGATCGCGCTTGCCCGCCGCCCACAGCCGGACCCGCGCCCAGCAATCGAGCCAGTCGTTGCTCCACTGCAGCGGCGCCGGGCACTTGACGGCGAGCTCGCTGGCGCGGCGTTGCAGCGCGGCGTCGACGGTCTCGGCCACCTTGGCCGCGACCTGATCGCGGATCGGCGGCACGAACCAGCGATTGCCCGGATAGGTCATCGGATCCGACGGCACGCCGGCGACCGGGGCACCGGAGGTCTCGAGATCGGAGGTCTGGGTGCCGCCGTTGGCCGGGGTCGTCGCGCCCTCGTTGCGGAGCTGCGCCGACCACGACGTCCGCCACGTGTGGTGGTTGACGATGTAGTGGGCGGTGCGGATGTCCTCGCGCTGCTTGATCTGCGGCGTGTTGTCGGGCTGGCGGCGCG
>JAEYYY010000530.1 GCA_023430775.1 Pseudomonadota bacterium | reverse complement strand
CGAAGCACCACCGCGAGACGGAGTGATGGTCGCGAGGCGTCAGCGCCGAGAACAGGCGCGGAATCCGTTCGGATCCGGTCTCGATCCGGATCTCTCCTCTGCTTTGTTCTGCGGTTTTGCGTTCGATCCTCTGGAGCACACGTCCTGCCGTCGACAAGCGCGCGCGGTGTGGTCGTGAGCGCTGCGGTGGTACTGGCCGCCGGTGCCGGAACGCGACTCGGCGGCGTGGCCAAGGCGCTGCTGCGGTCGAACGACCGCACGTTCCTCGAGCACATCGTCGATCGAGCTCGCGGCGACGATCCGATCATCGTCGTCGTCGGCCCACCGTTCGGTGATGCCGTTGCCGAGCACGCAAGATCGCTCGGCGCGCAGATCGTCGGCAATCCCGATCCGTCACGCGGCATGGCCAGCTCGATCGCGCTCGGCTTCGCGGCGCTGGCGTCCTCGACCGCCGACCACGCGTGGCTGTGGCCCGTCGATCATCCCTTCGTCACCCGCCACACCCTCGAGGCCCTCGAGCGCGAGCTCGGCGTTCACGACGTCGCCCGCCCCCACTATCAGGGCCGCGGCGGGCACCCGCCACTGATCCGTCGCGCCCGCTGGCAAGACCTGGCGAGCTGCGATCAGATCGAGGGCGGCGCACGAGCGGTGATCAGCAAGCTCGACGTGGTCGACGTCGTGGTGGATGATCCGGGTGTCGTGCGCGACGTGGACACGCCCGAGGATCGGCAGGCCCTGACGTGAAGGCGTGGCCGCTGCTCATCGTGCTCGCCGCGTGTCCGAGCCCGCCGAAGAAGCCGCCCGCACCGCTCGCGGATCCGGCGGGTGATCGCGATACCGGCGGCGATCTGGTGTGGCGCCGGATCATGGAGCTCCAGGACGACATCCTGAAGTCGTACGAGCGCGACGAGCCACCCGAGTTCGACAACGCGATGGTGCCACCCGAGATCGGGACGGTGCGGATCGGCGTCGGTCCGGGCGACGTGCTCGTCGGCGCCGAGCAGGCGCGTGCCCCGAGCCGGTGGCCGCTCGACGTCGAGGCAGAGATCCCTCGCGAGCCGCGCAGCAAGCGCCTCGAGATCCACCTGTCACAGGATCGCCAGGCCGCGTGGACCAGCGACGAGATCTCGTGGCGGATCACGATGTGTGGCCGGATCGCCGTGATCCCGCTGCGGATGACGGCACTGTTCGCGCGCGACGGCGATCGCTGGGTGCCGGTGTTCGAACATCTGTCGTTCGCACAGCTGGCGCGGGCGACGCGCGAGGGCGAGAAGCTGCCGCGCGGCTTCCAGACGGCGGTGAGCGATCGCGATCTCGCGGACGAGCTGTCGCGCGTGCTGTCGCCGCTGCTGCGGCGCGCGCTCGACAAGTCGCCGAAGGTGATCGCGACCGGCAACGACGTCATGGTGCTCGGCCCCGGCATCTCGGCGGAGTGGCATGGCAGCGAGGTGCTGAACGCGCGGCTGATGCCCGGCACCGAGCCGATGCGCCTCGAGGATCGCCGTGTCGGCGTGGTCGCGCGCAACCCGCGCGCCGCGAACCTCGCATACTGGGTCGGCAACCTGACCGCGGACCTGCCGGCGCGGCCGGGCATCCCGGCGGGCAAGGGCTACTTCCGCGCGACGTTCGTGTTCGAGAAGCGGCTCAACGAGTGGGTGATCGTCCAGGCCCACGTCAGCCAGCCGATCGACGACGAGGGGCTCGCGTCGGCGGTGTTCGGCACGTCGCTGATCTCGCCGAAGCCGCTCGCGATCAGCTGCGACGACGGCTCGCGCAAGCCCAAGAAGGCGGCGCAGAACTAAGGTTCTTGCGCGGCGAGCGGGCGAGCGGGCTCGGCGTCGTCGGCCTGCGTGGTGCCCGACGGCAGCTGGTAGCCGGTGACGTGCGGATCGCGCAGATACGTATCGGTGACCCGCTTCTTCTTCGGCCACAGCGGCAGCATGCGCAGCGGGAACGTGATCAGCGAGCCGAGCCCACCGAGCGCCTTGCCGCCGTACGCCTCGGCGACGAGCAGCGCGCGCTTGGCGCCACCGATCTCCGCGAGCGGCCGATCGAGCACGCCGATCCGGCGCAGCCGCAGCTCGGCGCACTTGTTCGCGTGCTCGAGGAACGCGGGCAGGTGCTTGAGCACGATGTGATCGGCCGGCAGCTTCTTCTTCAGGTAGCTCGCGATCCGGCGGACGCCCCACATCGACACCAGCGACAGCCCGAGCAGCCGCCGGCGCAGCCACGGCTTGCCCTCGATCGCCTTCGCCGTTTGCTGCTCGCCGAACTCGACGTGGCGCTCCTCCTGCTTGACCGCGCGGCGCAGGATATCGACCGAAGGCTTGTGATCGAGCGTATCGATCACCGCGTAGAACGCCTGCAGGACGAAGCCTTCGCCCTGCGCCATCTCGAGCGCGACGTGCTCGGCCCACGAGCTGCCCATCATGCCGGTGGCGAGGAAGCGCACCGCGGCGTGGGCCGGCTTGGGCTGGCAGTTCAGCATCGTCATGATGCGGAGGAAGTTATCGACGTGCTGCATCTCCTCGAGCGACTGGCGCGCGAGGAACCGGGCGGCATCGAGATCCGGGGCGTCGTACAGCCAGTGGCCGACCTGGATGCCGGTGACCTCGCCGTAGAGGAACTGGTTGAACATCCACTCGAGGAGCTCGCGGTCCTTGACCGGGTCGAGCTTCGATCCTCCGAAGTCGAAGGTCATCTCTTCGCGAGTCAGCAGCACAGGGGGAACATAGCGTGAAACCTGGCGATCCGAGCCGGGTTTTCACAGGTCGAGGTCGAGCGCCACGCGGGCGCCGACCTTGAACATCGTCAGGTCCTCGTCACCCCAGACGCGCTCGTACGACATGCCGAAAGCCGCGCCGGGAAACACGAACCTCTTGCGCAGGGCGCGAGCGCCGAACGCGAAGCCGACGTGGAAGCCGTGATCGTAGTGGTTCCAGTCGCGCTCCGTGGTGCGGCCGATCCAGCCGGCCTCGACCTCGAGGTACGAGCTGAGAAAGGTCTTGCGATAGACCACCGGCGCGACGACGTCGGCCGCGAGCTGGAGTGCCGTGCGCTGACCGAGGTCGTCCTTGGGGAACGCCGCGCTCGCTCCGATCTCGAGGCCGGCGTAGATGCCATCGCCGTTGGCGAGCATGCGTCCGAACAGCAGGCGGCCGGCGCCGCCGGCGGAGACGTCGACCTCCTTGCCTTCCTGGATCACGATGCCCTTGCCACCACCGCCGATCGTCAGCTGGAACCGGCGCTCGGAGATCTGGCGGCCGCGGAAGGAGTCCTCGGGCTCGACCCAGAACGGACACTCGTGCGCGGAGTCCTCGGCGCGGCGCAGCAGCTTGCGGACGCGCGTCAGCACGAGCAGGTCGTCGACCTTCTTCAGATCCTTGCCGCGCTCGCGCCACGCGATCTCGACATCGCCGCCGTGGTCGGCGATCTGATCGTCGAGCCAGGTCGCCAGCGCGCGGCGGGCGAGGGGATGCACGCGGCACAGCGAGTCGAGCGTGGTCTCGAGCATGTCCTCGAGCTCGACGCGATCGATGCCCCATCCCGTGGTGGCGGCGATCGTCACCTGGCGTTCGAGGTCGCGAAACAACGCGCGCTCGACCGGGTGCTCCGGTGCTCGCCGCATGCTGCACGACGCGAGCAGGGCGAGAGCAAACAACCTCGACACGCGCGGAACGTATCCGCGCCGTGGGTCAGCTACCAGTGGATCCGACGGGCTTGCGCGGGCGGATGCGAGCCTTCGCCGGGCGTGCAGCGTGGAAGTGCGGGCCGCTGATCGTGACGCCGGGATACTTCGCAGTGATCGCGGCGGCGCCTGCCAGGGCGCGCTTGCCGGTCTTGTCGTCGTCGTACTTGAACGGGTCGCCGGCATCGGCCGGATGGAACGACATCACCGAAATCGCGGTGCTTTCGTCGACGCTGATGAAGATGCGCTCGGGACGGTTACGAACCTTGGGCTCGGGCAAAGCGGCTCCTTTTCGGCGTCCCCTCTGAAATGACGACGAACCCAGGACTTAGCACGCCGGCGACCTCGGGGCCACTTATCGAACCGGTTGTCCGGACCTACGAGAACAGCCGCGCCGCGGCACGAGTTGCGCGATCCCGCACCGTCTTGATGTCGAGGGTCTGCAGCGTCCTGTCGCGGACGACGAGGTTGCCATCGACGGCGACGTGACGGACATCGCAGGCCTTGGCCGCGTACGCGACGATCGACCACGGCGAGGACGACGGCACCTGATGGAGCGGAGACAGATCGATCGCGATGACGTCGCCGCGCTTGCCGATCTCGAGCGAGCCGATCGAGTCGGCGAGGCCGAGGGCCGCTGCACCACCGAGCGTGGCGAGCCGGACGACCTCGGGAGCCGGCAGCGTGCGCGGGCCGGTGCGGTGCTTGTGGAGGAGCGCGGCGAGCCGAAGCTCGAGGAAGCCGTCGAGGTTGTTGTTGCACGGCGCGCCGTCGGCGCCGATCGCGACGGAGACGCCGGCGGCGATCAGCTCCGGCACCGGACACACGCCCGACGCGAGCTTGAGGTTCGACGACGGGCAGTGGCAGACGTGCGTGCCGGTGCGGGCGAGCAGCGCCTTCTCGGCGTCCGAGACATGCACGCAGTGCGCGATGCACACGTGATCGCCGAGCAGACCGAGATCCTCGAAGACGTCGAGGTTGTCCTTGCCGAAGCGCTCGCGGACCAGCGCGATCTCGCCGCGGTTCTCGCTCGCGTGGGTGTGGATGCGAACGCCCCTCGCCCTGGCTTGCGTGCCGACCTCGCGGAGCAGCTCGTCGGTGCACGACAGCACGAAGCGCGGTGCATAGGCGTAGCGGATCCTGTTATCGGCGGCGCCGTGCCAGCGCTCGATCAGCTTCGCCGACTCGTCGAGCGAGGCCCTGGTCGACTCGCGCAGCCCGTCGGGGATCTGCGGATCGGGCATGTCCATCATCGCCTTGCCGATCGTCGCGCGAATGCCAATGCGCTCCGCCGCGAGGAAGATCGACTCGGTGTGATGCACCGTCGCCATGTCGAGGATCGAGGTGGTGCCGCCGAGCAGCAGCTCCGCCATCGCGAGCTCGGCGGAGGCCGTCGCGGCGTCGGCATCGAGCTTCGCCTCGTACGGCCAGATCACGCCGCGCAGCCAGTCCATCAGCTCGAGATCGTCGGCGCGGCCGCGCGCGAGCGTCTGGCAGGTGTGGACGTGCGCCTGGACGAGGCCGGGCATCACCAGGCAGCCGCTGCAATCGACGATCTGGTAGTCGGCGGTGTCGGGCGTGTGGGTGCCACCGAGCTTGGTGATCACGCCGTCGACCACGACGACGTCACCGGTCAGCACCCGGTGTTGCGGATCGATCGTCAGGATCGTTCCGCCGCGGAGGACCAGCTCGCTCACTAGGGCAGCTCTTTTCCCGTGAAGCCGTCGGGCAGCAATTGCGCGAGGGTCCACGAGCGGCGCTCGCCCTGCGGATTGATCGCGGTGACGATGACCTTGGTGGGATCGGGCGAGAACTCGAGGAGGACCTGGCGGCAGGCGCCGCACGGCGACGACGGCGGCGACACGTCGGTGCAGACCGAGACTTCCTTCAGCTGCTTCGAGCCCGTCAGCACGGCGCGAAAGATCGCGGTGCGCTCGGCGCAGATCGCGAGGCCGTACGACGCGTTCTCGATGTTCGCGCCCTGGTGGCGGCTGCCATCGGTCATCTCGACGGCGGCACCGACGGAGAACTTGGAGTACGGCGCGTGCGCCAGCTGCTGCGCGGCGACGGCGAGCGCGTCGAGGTCGTTGCTCACACATGCTCCTTGCTCACGCGAGCTCCTTCGAGGTGACGAGCGCGCCGAGGATGGTATCGAGCAGCGTCTCGAACGTGGCGCGCACGCGCGTCGCGGTCTCGGTGACCTCGTCGTGCGAGAGCTCGGCACCGGTGATGCCGGCGGCCTGGTTGGTGATGCACGAGATGCCGATCACGCGCGCGCCCATGTGACGGGCGACGACGACCTCGGGCACGGTCGACATGCCGGTGGCGTGTGCGCCGACGGTCTGTAGCATCTTGACCTCGGCGGGCGTCTCGTACGTCGGGCCGGGCATCGCGACGTAGACGCCTTCCTCGAGCGGGATGCTCGCCCTGGCGGCCGCGTCCTTGACCAGCGCGCGGAGCTCGGGCGCGTACGCCTTCGTCATGTCGGGGAATCGCGGGCCGAGGCGATCGTCGTTGGGGCCGCGCAGCGCGTGATCGCGGAGCATGTCGATGTGATCGCGGATCAGCATCAGCGTGCCCGGCGGCCACGCGGGGTTGAGCCCGCCCGCGGCGTTGGTGATGATCAGGATCTTCGCGCCGAGCGCGACCAGCACGCGGGCCGGAAACGCGGCGGTCGCGGCGCTGTGACCTTCGTAGACGTGGACGCGACCCTGGAGCGCGGCGCACGCGACGCCGTTGCGGGTGCCGAGCACCAGCCGGCCCTTGTGACCGACGACGTGCGAGCGCGGGAAGCCGGGGATGTCGCCGTAGTCGATCGCCACGGGGCCCCCGAGCTTGTCGGCATAGCCACCGAGGCCGGAGCCGAGGATCAGGCCGACCTGCGGCGTGGCGGCGCCGGCCTTGCGGATCGCCGCGGCGGCACTCTGCACGCGATCGTAGAGGTCATCGCTCATCGAATGACCTCGAGGATCCGCGAGCTGCGAAGCTCCGGGGCAGGGCGATCAACCGGCTCGATCACGAAGGCGCGTTCGATCATCGCACGCGCTTCCCCGATGCGGCCATCTTGTGGCGGAAGCGAATGGTGGAGCATCACGCTCGGCGGGCCGCCCGCCTCGATCACCTCGCCGAGGTAGGCGTCGACGACGAGGCCGGCCGACGGATCGATCGCATCTTCCTTGGTGCGCCGCCCGGCGCCGAGCACGAGGGCCGCGATGCCGAGCGCCTCGGAATCGATCGCGACGATGCGGCCCGGCGGCAGCGTCAGCTCGTCGCGCGACTTCGGCTTCGGCAGCACGCTGCCCGGTGAATCGCAGACCCGCGGGTCGCCGCCCTGCGCCTCGACGACCTTGCGGAACACCTCGAGCGCCGAGCCATCGGCCAGCGCCTTCTCGATCCGCGCGCGGCCGGCTTCCGGATCCTTCGCGACGCCGCCGAGGACGAGCATCTCGGCGCCGAGCACGTGGGTCAGCTCCTTGGTATCGACCGGGCCGCCGCCGCGCAGCACCTCGATCGATTCGCGGATCTCGAGCGCGTTGCCGATCGTGCGGCCGATCGGTGCTTCCATGTCGGTCAGCACGCACGTGATCTTCTTGCCGGCGCGCGTGCCGATCGCGCGCATCAGCCCGCACAGCTCGCGCGCCTTCTCGATCGTCTTCATGAACGCGCCGCGGCCGACCTTGCAGTCGATCACCAGCCCGTCGATGCCCTCGGCCAGCTTCTTCGACATGATCGAGCAGCTGATCATCGGCAGCGACTCGACGGTGGCCGTGACGTCGCGCAGCGCGTAGAGCTTCTTGTCGGCCGGCGCGATCCGCGAGGTCTGGCCGATCAGACACACGCCGAGCTGATCGACGAGCTGCGTGAAGCGGTCGACGCCGAGGTCGACCCGGAAGCCGGGGATCGATTCGAGCTTGTCGAGCGTGCCGCCGGTATGACCGAGACCACGCCCCGACACCATCGGCACCGCTACCCCGCACGCAGCCACCGCCGGTGCGAGCGGGATCGAGATCTTGTCGCCGACGCCGCCGGTCGAGTGCTTGTCGATCTTCGCGCGCGCGATCGCGGACAGGTCGAGCACGTCGCCCGATCGGGTCATCGCATCGGCCCAGGTCGCGAGCTCGCGATCGTCGAGGCCCTTGAAGAACACCGCCATCAACATCGCGGCTTGCTGGTAATCGGGGATCGAGCCGTCGGTGACGCCGCCGATGAACGCGCGGATCTCCTCGTCGGAGAGCACACCGCCATCGCGTTTCTTGCGAACCAGCTGGACCCAAAGCACGGGAGTATTTTCGCAAGGCTTCGAGATCGTTGGAAGGTCCGCTGCCCTCTCGTTCGAAGCCCGCCACCGCCGGCGCGCTGCTTCGCGGTTCGCAACAATCGCGACAATCCTGCATTTCATGGGCTCCCATGCATCGCGTCCTGACCGGACGAACGGGGAAGACCTCGCGCTTCGAGACCCACGAAACGAGTTACCGATGCACATCCATAGGAGACCGCCGCGGTCCCGATAACCCGCACGTAACCCACTGACGTGAGAGTCAATTCATCTGACCCGGAGGCCATGGCGTCAGTGCGACACCTTCCGCATGGTGGCGGGGATGGACGCCTCTTGGTACCGGACGCTCGGCGCGCGAATAGCGCGGATGCGTACTCGTGCCGGTCTCACGCAGGAGCAGTTGGCCGAGCGTGCAGGTATCGGCGCGAGCTACGTCGCGCGTATCGAAGTTGGTCAGCGCCGCCCCACGCTCGACGTGCTGGCGGAGCTTGCGGATTCTCTCGGAGTTCCCCTTCACCGGCTGCTCGCCGACGAGCGCTCGGTCCGTGCGGCCGAAGGTCAGGAGGCCTTCGGTCGCAGCGCACGCCAGCTGACCGCGGTCATTCTCGAGCTGGATGATGCGGATATCGAGATCCTGCTGAAGGTCGCGAACCGCCTGAAACGCTAGTCGGACCCGGCGAGCGCACAGACGTCGGCGGCATCGAGCTCCTCGATGCGCTCGTGGTCGCGATCGCCCTCGTTTGAAACTTCCTCACCGACGCGACAGTGCGGTGTCGCAGGCGCGGGCAGCGTCGCGGGCGTCAGCGAACGAAAGTCACGGCGGCCCTGGCGTCTGGCGCACGCTCATCTATAACGGGGCCGTGAAAACGCTCAGCTCGCTGTTCGTGGCGACCGCGCTGGTCGCTGCCTCGTTCGCGCCTTCGCCGGCGGCACCTCGCGAGGTGACCAAGGTCGAAGGCATCACCGAGTACGTGCTCGATAACAAGATGCGCGTGCTGCTGTTCCCCGACGCGTCGACCGAGAACTTCACGCTCAACGTGACGTACCTCGTCGGCTCGCGCCACGAGGGCTACGGCGAGACCGGCATGGCTCACCTGCTCGAGCACATGCTGTTCAAGGGCTCGCCGAAGCATCCGAAGGTGTGGGAGGAGCTCAAGGCGAAGGGCGCCGCGAACAACGCGTCGACCTGGTACGACCGCACGAACTACTTCGAGACGCTGCCCAACAAGGGCAACAACCTCGCGTGGGCGATCGAGATGGAAGCGGACCGCATGGTCAACTCCAACATCGCGCAGTCGGAGCTGTCGAAGGAGTTCTCCGTCGTTCGCAACGAGTTCGAGATCGGCGAGAACCAGCCGGCGCAGATCCTCAGCGAGCGCATGTGGTCGACCGCGTATCTCTGGCACAACTACGGCAAGTCGACGATCGGCTCGCGCGCGGACATCGAGAAGGTGCCGGCGGCGACGCTGAAGCGGTTCTACAAGAAGTACTACCGCCCGGATAACGCGGTGCTCGTGCTGTCGGGCAAGTTCGATCCGCGCCAGGCACTGCAGCTGATCGATCAGCACTTCGGCAAGATCCCGAACCCGCGCGAGCCGCTCGAGCGGACCTACACCCAGGAGCCCGTCCAGGATGGCGAGCGTCTCGTCACGCTGCGCCGCAACGGCGACGTCCAGGTGGTGGGCCTCATCTATCACACCGCCGCGACCGGCGATCAGGACTACGCGGCGGTCGACGCGATCGGCGAGATCCTCACCGACGAACCGTCCGGCCGCCTCTACACCGCGCTGGTCAAGACCGGCATGGCGACCTCGGTCAACGCGTACCAGCTGACCCTGCACGATCCGGGCGTCCTCGAGATCTCGGCGACGGTGCCGCTGGGCAAGTCGGTCGACGCCGTGCGCGACAAGATGATCCAGATCGTCGAGGGCATGGGCAAGGCCAAGATCACCGACGCCGAGGTCGCGCGCGTCAAGGCGAAGGCGAAGAAGCAGTTCAAGCTGTTCTTCGCCAACTCGGGTGCGATCGCGACCGCGCTGTCCGAGTACATCGGCGCCGGCGACTGGCGCCTCCTGTTCTGGAACCGCGATCGCGTCGAGGCGCTGACCGTGGCCGATGTCCAGCGCGCAGGGGCGACCTACCTGAAGCCGTCGAACCGCACGCTCGGCATGTTCTACCCGACCAAGAACCCGGAGCGCGCGCCGCTCAAGGAGACGCCGGACGTCAACAAGCTGGTCGCCGGCTACAAGGGCAAGCCGCCCGAGGCCGAGGGCGAGAAGTTCGAGGCGACGCTCGCCAACATCGAGAAGCGCACCGTGCGCTCGACGCTCGCCAACGGCATGAAGCTCGCGATCCTGCAGAAGGGCACGCGCGGCAAGGTCGTGCGCGCGAAGGTGACGATGCGCTACGGCAGCGAGCGCGACTTCACGAACCAGCGGCTCGCGGCGTCGATGCTCGACGAGGCGATGTCGCGCGGCACCCGCAAGCGCGACTTCCAGCAGCTCAAGGATCAGTGGGACCAGCTCGAGGCGCAGGTCAGCTTCGCCACCCAGCCCGGTCAGCTCGATATCAACATCCAGACCACGCGCGAGAACCTCCCGGCCGTGCTCGCCCTCGTCGACGAGGTGCTGCGCCAGCCGTCGTTCCCGCAGGACCAGTTCAACATCGCGGTCAAGGAGTCGGTGTCGAGCCTCGAGGAGCAGAAGCAGGATCCGCAGTCGCAGGCGTTCCTCAACCTGTCGCGCGTGATGGCGCAATATCCGAAGAACCATCCGCTGTACGCGCCCACCACCGACGAGCAGATCGCCGGCCTCAAGGCGCTGCGCCTCGCCGACGTCCGCAAGTTCCACAGCATGCTCGGCATGTCCAACGCGACGATGGCGATCGTCGGCGATGTCGACAGCGCCGCGATCAAGGGCTGGGTCGAGAAGACCTGGGGCACCTGGAAGTCGCCGCGCCCGTTCAAGCGCCTGCAGAAGACGTACACCGCGACCAAGGCGGGCGAGCAGGTGCTCGACTTCCCCGACAAGGCGAACGCCACGATCGCGGTCGTCCACGCGCTCGCGCTCAAGGATGACGATGCCGACGCGCCGGCGGTCAGCCTCGCGAACTACACGTTCGGCGGTGGCGGCTTCGTGTCGCGCCTGCTGACCCGCCTCCGCCAGAAGGACGGCCTGTCGTACGGCGCGTTCTCGGGCGTCCAGCTGCCGGCGTTCGATCAGGCCGGTGCGTTCTTCGCCGGTGGCTTCTTGAACCCGAACAACGCGAAGAAGGGGATGGCGGCGATGCTCGAGGAGTTCGGCAAGTTCGCGCAGTCGGGCATCACGCAGCAGGAGCTCGACGGTGCCAAGTCGGGCATCTGGTCGGGCTTCGAGCGCAACCTGTCGAGCGACGCCGCGATCCTCGGCATGCTCAACGAGGGGCTCTACCTCGACCGCAAGATGGACTACTGGGACAAGTACTACGCGACCATCAGGTCGCTGACGCTCAACCAGGTCAACACGGTCATCAAGAAGCACTTCAAGCCCGAGAACCTGGTGAAGATCACCGCGGGCGACAAGAAGCAGATGCCCTAGAGGTGGACGACCTCGCCGAAGCGCTCGGCGAGGAGGCGGCGTGCCGACTCCGAGAGCTCGTTGTTGGCCAGCTGCAGCGACGTGAAGCTGTGGGGCAGGCCGGCGAGCACCGTCGCCGCGCGATCGGTGAGGCGGTTGCCGGCCAGGTCGACATCGACCAGCGACGGGAGCGCGGCGACGAGGTCGACCACGCCGTCGCCGAGCCGGCGATTGGTCAGCGCGAGCACCTGCAAGCTCGCCGCGAACGGCGCGCGCGGCAGCGCCTCGAGTCCGCGGATGGTGAATCTGCGGTCGTCGCGGATCGAGTCGAGATCGAGGCTGTGAAGGCGCGGATAGGCGCTCGAGCCGACGATCACGGCGAGCTCGGGGTCGCCCAGGGTGTTGCCGACGAGCCCGAGGTGCTCGAGCTGTTCGAGGTGCGGGCAGCTCGCCACCTGCTCGGCATGCCGGAGATCCATCCAGGTCTCGGAGAACGCCAGCTCGCGATAGCGGCGGAGCGCGGGCAGCGTGACGATGGTGGCGATGTGATCGGTCGCGTAGTCGAGCTCGAGCGTCGTCGAGGTGGGGGCGACGCGATACAGCAGGTCCGGATCCGTCTCGACGAAGTGCTGCGCGTCGACGTGACGAACGAGCCCGAAGAAGCCGCGGACGAGCTCGTCGGGATAGTCCTGGAGCCAGCCGGGCAGGGTGTCGACGAAGGCTCGGCGCAGCTTCAGCGCGTGCCGTCCCTGGCACTGCGCGACGATCAGCGCGGCGTGCTCGGGAAAGCGAGAAGCGATGTGATCGGCGAACACGAGTCGACACGCATCGTCGTCGGGCGCATCGCGAATCTCCGCGAGTAGCGCGAGCCCGCGCTCGTCGAGCCGCACGGGGCGCACCTCCAGCCGCTCGGCCTCCGCGACGCGGCCGAGCACGCGCAGGTAGATCACGCGCGCTCGCTGCCACGCGGGGTCGATCGCCGTCCCCATCGCCTCGGCGACCACGAACGCCGCCTCGAGGACGTCGAGCGCGGCGGCGGCACGGTTCGCGCGGAACAGGGCCGCCGCGAGCGCAGCGAGTAGCGCGGCGTCCGGCGAGCTCCAGCGCAGCGAAGCCAGGAGACCGACCAGCTTGTCGTTGAAGTAGTGCGGTGCCGAGGCCGGTGACCCGCCGGCTTGAAGCGGGCGCCATCCCGTACCCGGCACGACGTGGCCGAGCTGCGATCGATCGCCGGAGATGCCGGTGCGACGAGCGCGCGCGAGCGTCGCGACCGCGCTGCGATCTCGGGCGTCGGGTCGATAGCTATCGTCGAGCTCGTCGGCGGCCACCGCGTGAGCGAGCAGGTCGGCCTCGGAGGCGGGCGAGCCGAGATCGACCTCCTCGAGCACGGCGCCGTGCGCACCGCGGATGACCCACGTCCCGACCTCGTGGAACGACTGGACCGGGCCTTCGTGCACGACACCATCGTCGAAGTGCCAGCTCCGGTGGACCTCGAGGCCGGCCTCGAGCTCGACCCGCTTGCGAAGCACACCGTCGGCATCGAAATAGCTCCAGACGCCGATCGGCGTGTGGCGATTGCCTTCGGTGGTGCGCCGGCCCTCGTGCCACACGGCTCCGTTCGCGTGGTATCGGCGCTCGTTCCCGGTTCGGCGATCGATCTCGAACCGGAGCGCGCCGCTGTCGTAGTACTCCCGCGCTTCGAGCTGTTCGGCGCCCGCTTCGCCGCTGCGACGCATCCAGTACCAGCCCTGACCCTCGAGATGAAACGCCGTCGGCGGAATCCCCGGCGGTCGCGGCTTCATCGGCCGGCCGTGCTCGGTCAGCTCGTTGCCGTCGCGATCGAAGTACTGCATCCCGATCAGATCGCCGTCCTCGTAGATGCAGTGGTAGGTGGCGATCTCCGACGAGCAACGCGCGAGGTAACCATCGGCGGTGATCGCCGGATCACGCGGGCGGTGGAACGTGCGCTTGCCGTCGATCACACCGTCGACGTAGGTCGAGTCCTGCGCGATCTCGCCGTTCGCGTAGTAGCGCCGCGCGATGCCATGCGGCTTGCCGGCCACGTGCTCGGCGGTCGAGATCAACACGCCATCGGCGTTCCAGTAGCGAACCTCGCCGACGAGCCGGCCTGCGGCATCCTTGTCGCCGTGGACCCACTCGCTGTCCGCCGGATCCCACCAGGCATCTGCCGGCTTGGGATCGCGGCGCACGAGCGTCAGTAGCCCTTGGACTTGCCGTCCGCGGTGCCGGTGACGATCGCGACCGACGCCGACGCACCGAGCCGGTTGGCGCCGGCCTGCGCCATCTTGATCGCATCCTCGGCGGTGCGCACGCCACCGGACGCCTTGACGCCGAGCTCGCTGCCGACCACGCGGCGCATCAGCTCGACATCCTCGACGGTGGCGCCGCCCTTGCCGAAGCCGGTGGACGTCTTGACGAATGCCGCGCCGGCGAGCTTGGACAGCGAGCAGGCGATGATCTTCTGCTCGGTGTCGAGCGCGGACGTCTCGAGGATCACCTTGACGCCGGCGGGCGCGCTCGACTTGACGACGCGGCAGATGTCCTCGAACACAGTCTCGTAGTCGCGCGACTTGAGCGCGCCGATGTTGAGCACCATGTCGATCTCGCGGGCGCCCTGACGGACCGCCTCGCGCGCCTCGTAGGCCTTCGCGGTGGGCGTCATCGCGCCGAGCGGGAAGCCGACGACGGCGCACACCATGACGTCGGTGCCGGAGAGCAGCGCCTTGCACAGCGGCACCCAGGTGGTGTTGACGCACACCGAGGCGAAGCGATGCTTCTTCGCCTCCTCGCACAGCTTGACGACCTCGTCGCGCGTGGCCTCGGGCTTGAGGAGCGTGTGATCGATCAGCTTCGCGAGATCCGCGGGCACCGCACCGACGCCGGGCATCGCACCGACGCGGGTGGCGCCGGCTTGCTCGGTGGCGCGCACCGACCACGGGCGGCGGACCACGCAGGCACCGCACGACGCGCAGTCTTCACCGGGTGCCGAGTCGTCGGTGCAATCGCCGCGATCGCGCGGCAGCACGTTGAGCTTGGCAGCGGGCTGAGAGCCGAGCCGTTCCTGCACGCGCTTGGTGATGAGCTCGACGAGCCGATCGACGTCCGACATCGCCGCCACTATAAGGGAAGAACCCGGTCCGGGGCTCAGCCGGGCCTACGGTTTCGCGTCGCGTCCCATGCGGAACGTGACGTCCTTGTGCTTGGTATCCGGCCGGGTCGTCGTGGTGCCGCGCCTGTGGATCGTCTTTTCCTTCTCGTCGGTCGAGGCCACCCACTCGAACAGCTCGCCACCGGCGGCGACGAAGCCGTCGGTGTTCGAGGCGGCGTCCCATTCCTCGACGGTGAGCAGGCGGTTGCCGCGGGTCTCGGCGAAGCCGCGGGCCTCGTTGTACGAGACCATCACCACGGCCTCGTCGGGATTTCCCTTCTGGTCGTGGTTCTTGAACACCTGGCGAAACGCGTCGAGCCGCACCGGCTTGGCATCGGCGTAGAACGGCGTGCCGTCCTTCTTCTTGACCAGCAGCATGCCCTCGGGCTTGGGGGCCGGAGCCTTGGCATCGGAGCCGCCGCTGGCCACCGCGGCATCGACCGGTGGTGGATTCGAGCCGGTGACGTCGCCCGGTTCGACCCGGCGCAGGTAGACCACGAGCCCGGCGACGAACGTCGCGATCGAGAGGAACGTCAGGATGACGAGCCAGATCGGGAACGCGCGCGGCGGCAGCATGTCGAGCGAGGCGCCGCCCTCGAGCTGATCGACGTCGGGCATGCTGCCGGGGATCGCCATCGGCCGGCTGCGCTCGCGCGACGAGATCAGCGACGGCACCGCGTTCGGATCGAGGCGCGCGAGGATCTCGGTGAGCCGCGCGATCAGCTCCTCGTAGCCGGGGCGGTCGCCCGGCTTCTTGTTCATCATCGTCTTGCCGAGCTCGGCGAGCTCGCGATCGACGCCCGGGTTCGTCACCGACGCATCGGGCGCGGGGTTGCGGAGGTGGCGGGCGACCACCTTGAGGTACTTGTCCTCGGCGGGCTTGCCGGTGCGAAACGGCGGCATCCCGGTGAGGACGTAGTACATGGTGCCGCCGAGCGCGTAGATGTCGACGCGCTCGTCGATCGCTTCACCGCGCGCCTGCTCGGGCGCGATGTAATCGGGCGTGCCGACGACGACGCCCATCGCCGTCAGCGCCGGCTCGCTCCCCGGATCCATCGGCTTCGCGAGGCCGAAGTCGGTGACCTTGACCTTGCCGTCGGCGAGGCGCACCAGGTTCGACGGCTTGACGTCGCGATGGATCAGGCCGGCCTTGGCGGCGGCGTTGAGGCCCTGCGCGGCATCGAGGATCGCGTGCGCGGCGGTGACGTTATCGAGTGGCCCGCGCTTCTCGACGGTCGAGCCCAGGTCGGTGCCCTCGAGCAGCTCCATCGCGATGTACGGCCGGCCGTCGTAGTTGCCGGTGGTGAACACCTGGACGACGTTCGGGTGCTGGATCGCGGCGACCGCGCGACCCTCGCGGACGAACCGCTGCCGGAGCTCGGGGCTGTCGCGGTGCTTCTCGCTCAGGATCTTGATCGCGACCCGGCGATTGAGGCCGGTGTCGATGCCCTTGAAGACCTCGCCCATCGAGCCCGCACCGAGGGTGCCTTCGACGCGATAAGCGTCGAGGATCGTCCCCGGTTGCGGATTTGGCACGGCAGCATCTTATCGCCGCTCGCGCCGGGTTGCATTTCTTCGCCGGCGTTTAGAGCGGGCAGGGGTTGTTGATCGATCCGCAGCAGATATCTCCGCAGGTCCCGCCGCCGATCGGACCACCGGACGCGCAGATGTCGCCATTCGCGCAGCTCTGATTGCCGCCGCAGCTGCACACCACGCCGTCGAGGCACTGCTCCCCCTGACCGCAGCAGGCACCGCCGCACAGCGGACCGGCGCACCCGCCGCTCGGCTCGCACAGCCGATCGTCGGGGTCGATGGTGTCGACGGGCACGCCACCATCGCCGCAGCGATCCTGCGAGCACGACACGCGACCGACGTTGCCTTCGGCGATGCACTCGCAGAAGTTGCAGCCGTCGCCGGCGGAGAAGAAGTCGCCGGGAACGTGGGTGTCGCCCATGAACAGGCAGACGATGCCGCCGCCCTTGCCGTGCTCGGTGCAGGCGGACTGGGACGTCGCGATCGCGGCGACGATGGCGACGACGACGTGTTTCATGACCCCGAGGCTACACCCGCGGTCACGACTTCGCGCGGGGGAAGTCGAGCGTGCAGAGGGGGACGTCGCCGGTCGACACGACCTCGTGGATATCCCCTTGCAGCGAGCTGCCGAGCAGCAAGAGCTCGGCCCGGATCGCGGTCGTCTGCGGGGGCTGGTTGTCGCGCCCCGACGGCAGCGTCACCCGGGTGCCTTCGAGGAGACACAGCTCGCCGGTGTCGGGACCGTGCAACCAGACGGAGCCGTCGTGCGTGCTCGAGTCGAGCCGGCCGCGGATCACGATCTCGTCGTTCTCGAGGCGAACGTCGAGCTCGCCGTCGAGGGCCCCGGCCTTGCCGCGAAACACGCCGAAGCGATCGTGGATCGCCGCCGCGGCGTCGGTTCGGCGCCAGGCCACGCGACAGACCTCGTCCTCGCCGTCGCCGAGCATGTGGATCAGCCGGCCGCGCAGCACCCGGTCGAGCTGGTCGAGCTCGAGGCGCAAGGCCCACTGCTCCGCAGGGTTCGCGCTGGTCGCGGTCGTGACGAGCTTGCCACGCAGCACGCGGGGAACGCCGGCATCCGGACCTCGCAGCACGAACCCACCGGTCTGCGCGCCCCACGTCAGCTTGCCGGTGGCTACCAGCTCGCCGCGCTCGCTCGAGATCACGAGCTCGCCCGTGAGCTCGGTCCCCCAGCTGCTGTCGGAGGAGCCGGCGAACATCATCGCCGGGACGACGGCGGCGTCGGTGGCGAGTTGCGCGGCGAGGCGCGCGACCACGCGGCGGACCTCGCTCGACCGCGCCATCAGCGAATCCTTGCCGCTCACCACCGCCTGCAGGCGTGCGGTCGCCGCCATCCGCAGCGCGCGGCCCTCGTCGCCACCGCGCTGCTTGGCGCGCGCGACCTCGATCCGCGCCTGCGCGAGAGAGCTGAGCGCGCGGGTCGCGTGCATGCCGGCGCGCTTCTCGCCGACGCCGGACTTGTCGGACAGCGACGCCGGATCGAGGGCCGCGGCGCGCACGATCAACGCCTCCGCACTCTCCGGATCGCCGAGCTCGGCCTCGACGCCGGCGGCGGCATACAGCATGCGCCCGATCTCGACATCGTCGCCCGCCGCCTCGAGCGAGATCTCCGCCTCGGCGTAGTGCGCCCGCGCTTCTTCGAGTGCGCCGCGCGCCTCGGCGAGCCGCGCGAACGCCGCGCGCACGAACGACACGCGGCGCTCGTGACCCTTGTGCATCATCACGCCGAGCGCGGTGTGCAGATCCGTCTCCGCCTCGGCGAACCGGCCGAGCTCGGTGAGCACGCCGGCGCGCGCGGTCAGGCCGATCGCGATCGAGCGGCTGTCCTTGACCGTGTCGTGCAGCTCGATCGCGTCGGCGTAGTGGTGGAGCGCATCCTCGAGCCGGTCCTCGTCCCACGCCAGGTTGCCGAGGTTCGAGGTGGTGATCGCCTGGTGGTTCTTGAGCCCGGCCGCCGAGAACAGCTCGAGCGCGCGCTCGTAGTGGCGCTTGCCCTCCTCGAGGCGATGATCGTCGAGCGCGACGTTCGCGATCATGTTCAAGAGGTTTCCCTCGACGGCGGTCAGCCCGAGCGCCTGCGCGCGCTCGATCGCCTTCTTGCTGACCTCTTCGGCCTCGCGCGTGTGGCCCTGCTCGTAGAGCCCGCGCGCCAGCGCGTAGGCGTGGAACGTGGCGCCGCGCGGATCGCCGGCATCCTCCGAGCGCTTCACCGCTTCGCGCGCCAGCTCGACGGCCTTGACGATCTGGCCGCGCTCGAAGATCACGCTCGACAGGTAATAGACCGCGTTCGCCGCGGCCTCGTCGCGCTTCGCGAGGTCGTGCAGCTCGAGCGCCCGCTGGATCCGCTTCTCCGCCTCGTCGAGCTCGTGGATCTGGAGCCACGCGAAGCCGCTCTCGGCGAGCATCGCCGCCGTCACGTCGCTGTCGTCGGTGTCGCGCGCGACGGCGATGCCGGCATCGTAGAGCGCGGCCGCCTGCGCCCACTTCTGCGCCCACAGGTCGCGATTGCCGTGCCCCTGACACCACAGCTGTAGCGATCGCCGCAGCGTCTTGGTCGTCGCGAGCTTCGCCGCCTGCTCGATCAGCGCGACGGCCTCGTCGATCTTGTCGGCGCGCACGGCGGTGCCGATCTCGCGCTCGAGCTCTCTCCACCGCTCCTTCGCCTTCTTGCGCGCCTCGGCCTGCTGCTCCTTCGTCAGCACGCCGCGCTTCTTGTTCTTCATCGCCTCGACGGCGGCGGCGACCTCGGCCTTCGAAGGCTTCGCGCCCGGCTTGTCCGGAACCTTCGCCGGCTTCGCGGCGGGCTTTGCAGGCTTCGCAGACTGCTTCGCGGCGGGCTTCGCGGCGCGCGAGCGTGGTGATGCTGGTCGCCCGCCGGCTCGGCGCGCCTTCGCCATCAGTCTCTCGGCGGCCGCTCGCTATCGGGCCGCTGCGACAGATTCTCGAATCGCGTGAACCGACCCTCGAAGTGGGTCTCGACCGTGCCGGTGGCGCCGTGGCGGTTCTTGCCGATGATCACCTCGGCGATGTTCGGGTTCTCGGCGTCCTTGTTGTAGACCACGTCCCGGTAGATGAACATGATGACGTCTGCATCCTGTTCGATCGCGCCCGATTCGCGAAGATCCGAGAGCTGCGGGCGCTTGTCGGTGCGGTTCTCGAGCGAGCGGTTGAGCTGCGACAGCGCCATCACCGGGATCTCGAGCTCCTTCGCGAGCCCCTTGAGGCCACGCGAGATCTCGCTGATCTCCTGCTCGCGAGATGCCTTCGCCGCCTGCGGAGAGCCGCGCATCAGCTGCAGGTAATCGACGACGAGGAGGCCGGTCTTGCGACCGCCGGTCTTGGGGAACAGATCGGGGTTGGTGCGCCAGCGGCGAGCGCGCGCGCGCAGCTCGCGCAGCGACAGCGCCGGCGTGTCGTCGATCAGGATCGGCGCCTTCGACAGCGTGGCCGCGGCGTACGTCAGGTTGGTCATGTCCTGGCGCTGGAGCTGACCGCGGCGCAGCGCGGATGAATCGACGCGCGCCTCGCTGCACAGCATGCGCTCGGCGAGCTGGGTGGACGACATCTCGAGCGAGAACACCAGGCACGGCCAGCCACCCGAGGTGGCCGCGTTCTGCGCCAGCGACAGCGCGAACGACGTCTTGCCCATCGCGGGACGCGCCGCGAGGATGATCAGCTCGGTGGGCTGGAGGCCGGCGGTGCGGGTATCGAGATCGACGAAGCCGGTGGGGACGCCGGTGATGCCATCGGCGGACTTGAAGCGCTCGTCGAGCGAGCCGAACACCTTCTTGACCAGGCTCTTGATCGGCTCGGGGCCGGCCTTGTCGCGGCGCTGCGTGACCTCGAAGATCTTGGCCTCGGCCTCGTCGAGGTAATCGCGGACCTCGAGGCCATCTTCGTAGCCCTTCTCCATGATCTCGCCGCTGGCGAGCATCAGCTTCCGCGCCTGGTGCTTGTCGGTGACGATCTCGGTGTACGCGAGGACGTTATCGGCGGTGGGCACGCGTAGCGCGAGCTCGCCGAGGAACGCGATGCCACCGATCGCCTCGAGCTTGCCCTGCTTCTCGATCTCGACCTCGAGCGTGACGACGTCGATCGGCTTGGCCGCCGCTTCGAGGTTGCGGATCGCCTGGAAGACGATCTTGTGGCGGTGATCGTAGAAGTCGTCCGGCTCGAGCGTATCGATCTGCGTCAGCACATCGTTGCGCAGGATGATGCCGCCCAGGACCGATGCCTCGGCATCGAGGTTGTGAGGCAGCACGCGACGAGCCATGGCGAGCTGACGATGCTAATCAGCCCGTCTGACATCGCAACGGCTGGGTGGCGGTATCGCCACTCCCGCGCCTACAGCGAGCGTGCGTGCTCGAGCTGCGCTGCGTCGTGCCAGCGTCGAGCTTCGTCGCGATCGATCCCTGCGTCGATCACGTAGGGATCGCTCGTCCACGCCGCCAGCTCGATGTCCGTGCGGGTCACGCAGTAACGCACCGCGAGCTCGCAGTTCTGACACCGCCGCAGCTGCTCGTCGTTCTCGATCGCCTCGAACGTGTGCCACTCGCCCCAGCAGTTCGATCGCCCGCACTGGACGCGCGCACACGCGGCGATCCTCCGCCAGTCGGCATCGCCGGCCAGCGGGGCCTTGCGATCGCGGACCAGCGCCGCCCGCGGATCCCCGCGTTGCTCGAGCCAGTCGGCGTAGACCACGCGGGTGGCCTCGTCGTCCGGCTTGGCACGGAGCGCCTCCAGAAAGGCGCGCTCCGTCGGATCGCTCGACAGCTCGACGGACCACCGCGGAGGCGGTGGCTCCGGCGGCTGCACTACTTGTCTTTGCCGACGACCCAGAACTTCAGGGTCGCGACGACGCCAGCGGCGAGCCGCACCGGCACTTCGTACTTGCCGAGCGCCTTGATGGTGCTGTCGAGCGCCACCCAGCGGTGGTCGATCTCGACGCCCGCCTTCTTGAGCTGCTCCGCGATGTCGCGCGAGGTGACCGAGCCGAACAGCTTCTCGTCCTCGCCGACCTGACGCTCGAACTGCAGCGTCATGACGTTGATCTTGTTGGCGACCTCGGTCGCGACCGCGCGCTCCTTCGCCACCTTCTTCTCGATCAACGCTTTTTCGTGCTCGAGGCGGTTCTTGTTGCGAACCGTCGCCGACACGGCGAAGCCACGCGGCACGAGGTAGTTGCGGCCGTAGCCGGGCTTGACGGACACGAGCTCGCCGGCCTTGCCGAGGTGCTCGACGTCCTGGGTCAGAATGACTTGCATCGCCATGACTAGTCTCCAGTCACCGAGAAGGGCAGGAGCGCGAGCATGCGCGCGCGGCGGATCGCCGTCGAGATGACGCGCTGCTGGCGAGCGCTCGCACCGCTGATGCGGCGCGGGATCATCTTGCCGCGGTCGGTGACGAACGAGCGCAGGATCTGCGGGTTCTTGTAATCGATCTTGGCCACGATCTCGTCGGACAGCAGCTTGCGCTTGCCGCCCATGCCGCCGCGGCCCTTGCCGCCGCGACGATCGTCGCCATCGCGATCGGCCATGCCGTCGTCTTCATTCATTCGCATGGTCATGACGAGTTACTCCTGAGACTCGGGGTTGGGGGGAAGGTCGACGTCCTCGAAGCCGGGGGCGGTGTAG
>JAEYYY010000516.1 GCA_023430775.1 Pseudomonadota bacterium | reverse complement strand
CGTTATACCCCATCACATCTGCTTCCCGGTTCCGAGGATCGACAGAAGGATATCGGTCAAGAAGTAGTCGAGGACCAGCACCGACACCGAGGAGGTGACCACGGCGCGGGTGGTGCCCATGCCGACGCCGCGGCCGCCGCCCTTGGCGTTGAACCCCTGGTAGCAGCCGATCAGCACCACCAGGAAGCCGAAGAACACGCTCTTGATGAGCCCCTGGATGACGTCCTGGAGCAGGACGACCTCGCGGAAGTTTGCCACCCATTGCCCTTCGTCGACGTGAAGGAGCAGCACCGCGACGATGTACGCGCCGCCCATGCCGACGACGAACGCGAGCAGCGACAGGATCGGCGTGACGATCGCCGACATCACGATGCGCGGCGTCACCAGGTACTGCACCGGGTTGACGGCCATCGATTCGAGCGCGTCGATCTGCTCGCTGATCCGCATCGTGCCGAGCTCGGTGGCGATCCCGGCGCTGGCCCGGCCGGCGAGCATCAGCGCGGTCATCACCGGCGCCAGCTCGATCGACAGCGCCTTGCCGGTGGTGGCACCGGCGAACGACTCGAGACCGAACTGGCGGAACGCGGCCACCGACTGCAGCGACAGCACGGCGCCGGTGAAGAACGCGACCAGGAGGACGATCGGCAGGCTGTGGAAGCCGATGTACTCGCCGGCGTCGAGGAAGTTCTTGACCCGGAACGGGCGGCGCGGCAGCCACGACAGCGCGCGCATCATCAGGATCAGGTGGCCGCCGACGGTATCGAGGAAGCGATTGAGCGGCGAACCGGCATCCTTGATCCCGATCCACACCGCCTGCGGGACGCTGACCTGCTCGACCTTCTTCTCCTCGAACTTGACCGCGAGCTGGATGCCCTCGGCGGGAGGCGGGTCGAGCTGCGGAGGCGGCGGCCGCTCGCTCACGTTCGTCGGTTCGTCGTCCGGCGTCACGGCGGATCTCCGACGTAGGTGCGCGGCACGCGCTTGCTCATCCCGCAGGTTACCTCGTACTCGGTGAGCCCGGCCCAGCCGCCGTACTCGGCGGTGGTGATCGATGCGCCGTCGCTCGCGCGGCCGAGCAGCACGGCGGCATCACCGAGGGCGATCTGAGGTGCGTCGGTGATATCGGCGATCGCGATGTCCATGCTGATCACGCCGATCAGCTTCACGCGCACGCCGCGGATCGCGGCCTCGGCGTGGCCGGTGGCACGGCGAGGGAGACCATCTGCGTAGCCGAGTGGCAGCACTGCAATTCGAGTGGGCCGCGCGGCGCGCCAGGTTGCACCATATCCGACGGTGCCACCGACGGGAATCGTGCGGATCTGTGCGACCTCGGTGACCAGCCGCATCGCCTGGGTCGGCCGCGCACCGGCGGGCCACCTGCCGTTGCCATAGATCGCGATGCCGGTGCGCACCAGATCGAAGCGCGCCTCGGGAAACATCAGCGCGCCCGACGAGTTCGCGGCATGCCGCACCTGGATGGTGGCGCCGCTCGCCGTGACGATGCGATCCGCGTCGGCGAACCGCGCGAGCTGGGCACGGGTCATCGAATCGGGATCACGGGGATCGTCGCTGTCGGCGCACGCGAAGTGTGTCATCAGGCCGACCACCCGGACCCCGGCAGCGGCGGCATCGCGCGCGACCTCGCCGGCTTCCTCGACCGCGACGCCGAGCCGGCCCATCCCGGTATCGACCTTGAGGTGGGCATCGACGGGCTGGTCGTGCCGCTTCGCCGCCGAGGCGAGCGCGGCCAGATCGTCGTGGCTCGCGATCACCGGCGTCAGGCTCGACCGGATGATCTCGTCCTCGCCGCCGTGCTGGCTCGGCCCCATCACGAGGATCGGGGACGCGACGCCGGCATCGCGCAGCGCGACCCCTTCCTCGACCAGGCTGACCGCGAACCCGACCACAGCCTTCGCGCGGGTCAGCGCCTGGGCGACCGCGATCGCGCCGTGACCGTAGGCGTCCGCCTTGACCACCGCGTACACCGACGTCTTCGCGAGGTCGTGGACCGCGCGCGCGTTATCGACGATCGCCGCGAGGTCGACCTCGACCCGCGTGCGCCGGATCATCGTCGACGCTGGCAGCATTCTCGAACCGATCAGAGCCGCCGCTTCGACGCGTGTCAAGGCAAGCGCGTGTATCGCGTTCGCCACACTGATGAGCGATCTCACGCTGCCTGGATCTCCGACAGGTAGGCCGAAAACACAAACGCCACTCTTGCGAGTGGCGCCGGGTTCTCGACGAGCGCGAGAGTTACGCGGCCTTCTTCTTCTCGGCCTTCTCGATCAGCGCCGGCGTCACCACCAGCGAGCGACCGCGCGGGATGATCAGGCCATCGCGCGCGAGCTGGTTGAACGCGCGAGAGATGGTCTCGCGGCAGCTGCCGATCATGTTCGCGAGCTCCTGCTGCGTGGGGCGGCGGCGAACCACCAGACCATCGGGACCCGATGCGCCTTCCTCGCGGGCGAGGCCGACCAGGCGATGGATCAGGCGCTCGTTGACGTCGCACAGTGCCAGCTGCGCGATGGTCTCGTCGGCGCGGCGCAGGCGGCGAGCCATCTCGCCGAGCAGGTTCATCGCGGTGCGTGCATGCGTCTGCATGTGGCGCATCAGATCCTCGCGCGACAGCACCAGCAGCGTCGTCGGCTCGATGGCGAGGCAGTGCGCAGAGCGCGGCGCCTGGTCGAACAGCGACATCTCGCCGAACGAGTCACCCGAGCGGAGCAGCGACAGCGTGACCTCGCGGCCGCTCTCGCCGAAGATCACGACCTTCACGCGACCGTTCATGATCACGAACATCGCGTCGCCGGGCTCGTCCTGGGCGACGACGGCGGAGCCGACCGGAACCTTTCGCACCGTCACCCGCGAGGTCAGATCCTCGATGGCGGAGATGGGGAGCGCGGCGAACAGCGGCGCACGCGCGATGGTGGCCCGGATGCGGGCCGGGTCCTCGCCGGCGACACGCGGGTCGGGGGTGCGCATGGGCAGGGCAGAAGGGGCAACGAGCGGACGGGCGATTCCTAGAGTCATGAAACAACGCTCCTCGGGTGACGACCCGACGCCGTTCACTGCCAGTTGCGCGCCAGTGACCGGGATCGCGCCCGAAACACGTGGTTTGGGAGGGTTGCCGCGCTGCACTACCCCCAAAACCGTGACGAAACCTTCACAACTTCATTGGCGACCAAGGCACGGATGTCGTGGTCGTCACAGGCCTCCAAGGATTTTCCACTGGGGACTTGCGACGCCTGGGGGACTCTGCTCCCACGTCGAGAGGTGGTAGCTTGCCCGCCCGATGTCGACGAGTATCGACGTGGTCATCAACGGACAGCCGAGGAAGATCGAGAACGGGACCACCGTGCTCGTACTCCTCGATCAGCTCGGGCTCGCGGACAAGCGCGTTGCCGTCGAGCGCAACCGCGAGATCGTGCCGCGCGCCCAGCACGGCTCCACGATTCTCGCAGCCGGTGATCGTCTCGAGCTCGTCACCTTCGTCGGAGGAGGCTCGTGATGGATACCTGGAAGCTCGGCGACAGGACCCTGTCGTCGCGGATCATCGTCGGCACCGGCAAGTACGCGTCGATCGATCAGACGCGCGAGGCGCTCGCTGCCTCGGGCGCGGAGATCGTGACCGTCGCGCTTCGGCGCGTCGACCTGAGCTCGAAGGAGCCCACGGTGCTCGACGCGATCGATCGCAAGAAGTACATC
>JAEYYY010000495.1 GCA_023430775.1 Pseudomonadota bacterium | reverse complement strand
CTTGTCGTCGATCTTGTCGTCGATCTTGTCGTCGATCTTGTCGTCGACCTTGTCGTCGACCTTGTCCTCGGTGTCCGGCTTGTAGGCGGTGGTCGTTCCGGACTCGACGACGACGGGCTCGGCCTTCGGCTGCTCCGGCGCCGGCGCCGGTGGCGGGGGCGGCGTAGGAGCTGTCGGCTTCGGCGGATCGTTCTTGGCCACCGTCTTGCGCGCCTCGTCGACGCTGCTACCGGTCACCATGATCACGATCGCGATCGTCAGCGCGAGCACCGCAACGCCGCCCGCGTAGATCCACTTGCGATCGACCCTGCGCGTGCGCGTCTGATCGGTGGAGTCGCCGACTGCACTGACCGGCAGCGGTGTGACGACCTCGGTGGACTCGCGCTCGGGCGACGTCGCCGCGACGATGATCCGCGACGACCGCGGTTCCGGCGGCGGCGGCGGCATCGAGATGTCGGTCTTCTCGTCGATGTCGGTGCCGGCGCGGTCCTTGCGGTTGGCGTCGACGCGCATCCAGATCTCGGGATCTCGGTCTTCGCCCGGGTTGGTGTCGTCGGTCGAGGTCGCGCGGTGGTTCGGCCGATCGTCGCGCGTGGTCCTGTCCTCGTCGGGCATCGGCTCGAGCTCGCGGATCGTGACCGGCTCGGTGTCGGCGTTGGCGAGCTTTCTCGCGAGCGGGGGCGGCGGCTTCGCGCTGCCGTTGACCACCTTCGGGATGATCTTGCCGATCGGCTTGTCGGCCGGCTTCGGCGTCGGCTCGAGCTTGCTCGAGATCGCGTTGAGCCGAGCCTGCTCGATCAGCGAGCCGCGCGTGGTCGCCACCGACTTCGGGATCGACGTGTTCTCGATCGTGTCGGCCGGGATCGGTACCAGGCCGGTCTCGGTCTTGTCGAAGTCGACCGGCGTCTCGATCGAGGGCGAGGTGTTGTTGATGACCGCCCACGGCTCCGGCTTCTCGCCGAACATCTTCTTCATGTAGTCGGCGAGCGCGGTGTTGGACGTGCGCAGGCCGGCCTTGTCGGCGAACTGATCGAGCGCGAGCCGCATCTCGTCGGCGGTCTGGTAGCGATCGCCGGGCTTGCGCGACAGCGCCTTGAGGATGATCGCCTCGAGCGCCGGAGGCAGATCCTTGCGGTGCGTGCTCGGCTTCGGGATCTCGCCCTGGACCACCGCCGTCATCGTGAAGAACTCGTTGCCGCCCTTGAACAGCCGGCGCACGGTGGTCAGCTCGTAGAGCACGATGCCGAGCGCGAACACGTCGCTGCGGCGATCGACCGGCTTGCCCGTGCACTGCTCGGGCGACATGTACGGGACCTTGCCCTTGAGCATGCCGACCGCGGTGTCGGCGGTTCGCATCGCCGCCTTCGCGATGCCGAAGTCGAGCACCTTCACGTTGCCGTCGTAGCCGACCATGATGTTGGCCGGCGTGACGTCGCGATGGACGATGCCGAGTGGCTTGCGATCGGGGCCCTTCTGCTCGTGCGCGTGATGCAGCGCGGCCGCGGCGGCGGTGGCGATCGTGACGATGTGCTGGATCGGGACGTACTCGCGGCGCTCGCACAGCTTCGACAGCACGTGCCGGAGGTCCTCGCCGTGCACGTACTCCATCGCGAAGAAGTGCCGGCTCTCTGCCTGGCCGATGTCGTGGACCTGGACGATGTTGTGGTGATGGAGCGCGCCGGCGAGCCGGGCCTCGGTCACGAACATCTGGACGAACGCGGCATCCTGCGATTGCTCGGGTCGCAGGTGCTTGATCACGACGTGGCGCTCGAAGTTCTCGATGCCGGTCGCGCGTGCGATCGAGAGGTCGGCCATGCCGCCGCGCGCGAGGTGCTTGATCACCTCGTAGCGCCCGAGCCTGGTTCCCACAGGGACACCGACAGTCACGATACTTAGTGGGCCAAACGTAACCTTTGGTCGCAAGCGATTCGTGGTGACATCGCGTGTAGGCCGATGTGCGAACGCGCGAAAGATCCCGAAGTCCCGTGGGGGGTCACTTATGGATATGCACGCTCATGCGCAGGCCGAGCGGCAACTTCGTCGTCGGCGTGCCGTCGAAGCGGGCGATCACCTCGAGCACGCGGGTGTCGATGCGAGCGCGCGGATCGTCGTCGCGGACCGTCTTGCGTCCGAGCTCGTCGCTGATGCGGACGATGCGAACGGGGATGCGAACGTCGCCGTACGCGTCGGCGGTGGCGTACGCCGGCTGGCCGACGGCGATCGCGGCGATGTCGGCCTCGTCGATCTCGGCGCGGATCTCGAGCTCGCGAACATCGGCGAGCGTGACCACGACCTGCGGTTGCATCAGCGTGACCAGCGCGCCGACCTCGGCGGTGCGGCGCAGGATCGTGCCGCCGGTCGGTGCGCGCAGCACGGTCTGATCGAGCGCGACCTGCGCGCTGTCGAGCTCGGCCTGGGCGAGCGCGATCGCGGCCGCCGCTTCCTCGACCATCTCGACGCGGGTGCCGCGCACCAGTGACTCGAGGCGCGACTTCGCGGCCGACGCCTGCGCATCGGCAACCTTGGCAGCCGCGCCGTCGGCATCGACCACCGAGTCGGCGACCGCACCGGCCTGGCCGAGCTTCTCGCTGCGCGCCATCTCGGCGCCGCGGTGAGCAGCCGCTGCCGCCGCTGCATCAGCCTCGGCGCGCGCGGCGGCGATGTCTTCCTTGCGGGGGCCGCGGCGCGCGAGCAGGTAGCGAGCCTTGGCCTGCGCGAGGCCCGCTTCGGCGGCGCTGACGCGAGCCCTCGCCATCCGATCGTCGAGGCGCGCGAGCACCTGACCGGCGGTGACGGCGTCGCCCTCGTCGACCAGGATCTCGGCGATCCGGCCGCTCGCCTCGAACGACAGCTTGACCGCATCGCGCGATGGCTCGACGCGACCGGGCGCGACGAGCGTCGCGGGCCGCGAGGCAACCGGCGCCTCGGCGGAGGCAGCGTTCGGCGAGCGCGCGAACCACAGCGCGCCGGCGGCGACGACGGGGAGGGCAACCAGGGCGAGGCGCAGCTTGTTCATACGTGGCTCCTATCGATCGACTGAATTCTTCCGTCCTCGACGCGAACCACGCGGTCCGCGAACCGTTCGAGGCGAGGGTCATGGGTGACGACGACGACCGCACGATGGTGGGTGGTCGCGAGATCGCGCAGCAGCTCCATCACCGACAGCGCGGTCTTGGTATCGAGGGCAGCCGTCGGCTCGTCACCGACGATGATCGGCGGGTTGCCGCCGAGCGCGCGCGCGATCGCGACGCGCTGCTTCTGACCGCCGGACAGATCGGCGGGGAGGTGATGCATGCGCGGTCCGAGCCCGACGAGCTCGAGCAGGCGCTTCGCTTCATCCTTGGGCTTCTTGAACTTCGGATCCTTCATCTGGATCGCCATCGCGACGTTCTCGACGGCGGTCAGCGCCGGGAACAGGTTGAAGCCCTGGAACACGAACCCGAAGTTGCGGGCGCGCAAGCCGGGGAGGTCGCGCTCTCCCAGGCTCGCGGTGGCCTTCTCCCCGATCCACACCTCGCCGGCGGTCGGCTTGAGGAGCAGGCCGAGGATCGAGATCAGCGTGGTCTTGCCCGAGCCCGACGGGCCTTCGATCAACGTGACCTCGCCGGGGATGATGTCGAGCGTCGCTTCCGCGAGCGCTGCGACCGCGTGCTCGCCGGTGCCGTAGGTCTTGCCGACGTTGACCAGTCGCGCGAGTGCGGAAGCCGGCGCGGGCGACGGAGCCAGATCAGTGAGTGCGAGTGCCACCATGAATTCTCCTTAACCCTTGAACACCGACGCGGGGTCGAGCCGCAGGACCTTGACGATCGAGAGCAGCGCGGCGAACGAGCACATCACGATGGTGATGACCAGCGTCGCCGCGTAGAGCTCGGCGGACAGCGCGACGGTGAGGTTCGCCCCTGCCATCGCCTTCTTCATGCCGACCGCCATCACGCCGCCGACCACGAAGCCGAGGCCCGCCGAGATCATCGCCTGCGCGAGGATGACGCGCACGACCTGGCCGTTCTTCGCGCCCATCGCCTTGAGCGTTCCGTACTCGCGGATGTACTGCAGCGTGCCGCTGTAGAGGATCTGACCGACGACGACGAAGCCGACGATGATGCCGAGCACGGCGGTGGTGAAGAAGCCGGCGCCGACGCCGGTGCGGCTGGACCAGTAGTGGCGCGTGCGCGACGACATCTGATCGTGCGTGAACGCGGCGAGGTGCGGCAGCGCGTTGATGCGGGCGGCCACGGTCTCGACGTCTTCTCCCGGCGCGACCTTGCACAGCACGTACGTCACCGCCTCGTCGCCGAGCACCGGCAGGTACGAGCGCGCGGTCTTCAGATCGGTGAACACGATCGGCGAGGTCGTGAACGACCGGATGTCCGTGGTCATCGCGACGACCTCGGCGCGCACGCCGGTGATCTCGGTGATGTGACCGACGCGATCGATGTGCAGCTTCGGATACTCGGTCCTGTCGATCACGATCGCGCCCGGCTGCGACAGCCGGTGCGGATCGCCGTCGACGACGTTCCACGGCGACAGCAGCGGTGCCTTGCCGGGAGCGTTGTCGACACCGACGATCTGGACGCCGAGGTCGCCGCCGTCGGGCAGCTTGAACTGCGCGAAGTTGATGAGCACGCGCTCGGCGCGCTCGACGCCGGGCACCGACGCGATCTTGTAGTAGGCGCGATCGTCGAACGGCGTGGCGAACTCGAACGCGTCGTTGCCCTTCTTGCCGACCCAGATGTCGGCCTTGCTCGCGTCGATCAGCGACGACGCCGTCTCCATGAAGCCGAAGTAGAGGCCGACCTGGACCAGGACGAGCATCACCGACACCGACACACCCGAGATCGCGACGGCAAAACGCAGCCGGTCGTGCAGCAGGAGCTTGCGCGCCAGGTTCCACATGGTCGGTGGTTTCAGCAGCCGCTGTGCCACCAGCTCTGCCAGCGATCACCAGTGGTTAGCCCGACCGCGGCGGTAACGGAGCTTTACCATTTCAGCGCGAAGCGACGTTTTGTTCGTTTCCATTCGGCGTGATCGCGACCGCCATGGCGTGTGGCCCCCTGGAATGCCAACCGGGTTGGCGCGGTCGAAACGAGCACGCAAGCGGACTCGCACGGTTGGCCGTGCACGCCCGATGCAGCACACGGAGTCAGTAGCCATGGGACGTCGTCGCCTGTTTTCATCGCACCACCCGCGCTCGTGGACGCTGTTGCGCTTCGACCTCTCGGATGACGAGGCGGGGTTCCTGCTCGAGCACGCCGGACGGCTCTGCGGCGATGGCGATCGCGTGCACGCGTTCCGCACCCGCGATGCCGCGCTCGACTACGCGAAGCAGCGGGAGCCGAGTGTCGAGGCGATTCCGAATGGCCGGTTCTACGATCTGCGATCGGTCGAAGCCTTCGTCGATCGCCGATCACCCGCGTTTCCGTCCGCCGCGCTCGATGTCTGGTCGGTGCTCGGCGAGGTCGCACGGGCGGCGGGCCGCGACGTGCCTGCGCTGAAGCATGCATCGCTGCCCACCGTGACCGGCACCGGGGCGTCGCTGCTCGAGCCGTTGCGGATCGCGCTGGCGAGCGGCCTCGACGTGTTTCGCGATGTCGTCAGCTACGCCGAGCCGGTGCGCCCGCTGCTCGCCGCCCAGGCCGTGATCAGCCGGCGGCCGGCAGCAGGACGGTGAACGTCGAGCCCGCGCCGATGCTCGAGCGGACCTTGATCTCGCCGCCGTGCGCGCGCACGACCTTGTGACAGATCGCGAGGCCGAGGCCGGTGCCGTCGGGACGGGTGGTGAAGAATGGCTCGAAGATCTTCTCGAGGTCGGCCGCGCCGATGCCGCGGCCGCGATCCTCGATCTCGATCGATACCTCGGGCGCGACATTGCCATCCTTCAACCGGGTGATCTGGCTCGCTCGCAGGATGACGTGCGCGCCGGGCGTGCTCGCCTCGGCGGCGTTGCTCACGAGGTTGACCAGCACCTGGCGGAGGCGCTGTGCGTCGCCGGTCACGGTGAGTGGCTGCGGTTCGGTCCGAAGCTCGATCTTCTTCTCCGACAGCACCGGCGTCAGCGTGCTCGCCGCGGTCTCGATCAACTGACCGACGTCGACGGTCTCGGTGGTCAGCTTGACCGGCTTCGCGAAGTCGAGGATCTCGGCGACGCTCTTGTCGAGCCGCGCCAGCTCCTCGAGGGCGATGTCGAGGTGCTCGCGAATGTCCTCATCGGCCGCCAGCTGCTGCATCTTGCGCAGGATCTGGACGTTAAGCGAGATGCTGGTCAGCGGCGTGCGGATGTCGTGGGCGATCGCGGCCGCGAACTGACCGAGCGCGGCCAGCCGGCGCGCATCCTCGAGCGCCGTCACCGCCTCCGCGCGCTCGACGACGAGGGCGATCCGGGCCGCCAGATCGCGGGCGACCAGGTAGGTATCGCGATCGATCATGCCGCCCTCGATCGAGAACGCGCCGACCACCACGCCATCGGCACCGAGCGCCGGCACGATGAAGCACCCCGGCACGTCGGGAGCCGCGGCGATCAGGTGAGCTTCGGCCCCTTGTGAGGTCGAACCAGGTGCGACCGGATGACACTCGATCTCCTTCCGGCGTGGCTCGCCGTCGCGCAACTCCTCGACGAGGGCAGGGGATAGTGACGCGGCGGGCAGCCAGGTCACCTTGCCGCCATCCGCGATCGTCGAGATCCGGCGCGTCGCCTCGGCGATCGCCGAGGCGGCATCGCCCGGCAACACGTGGTCCTGCACGCCGAGTCGCTTGGCGCGACGCTCGTCGAGGCCGGCGAGCACGCGGCGCTCGACCCGTGGATACAGCGCGTGCCACAGCCCGGCGAGGCCGAGCGGCACCAGCGTCGAGCCGACGAGCAGCGCCGTCTGGAGCGTGCCCGGCTCGGTCCACTTCATGGTGGCCCAGATCGAGGCGCCACCACCGAGCACCACGCACAGCGCGATCGTCGCCATCGTGATCACCTCGGCCGCCGCCGATCGCATCGAGAACAGCTCGCTTCGCAGCACGACCGTACCGATGACCACGAAGCTGACGAGCGTCGCGAACGTGGTCTCGGCCCACACCGCACCCTCGAACACGCCGAGGTGCGGCGCGAAGAAGTACGCGGTGAAGCCGAACGCCCAGCGGAACCACAGCATGGCGATCACGGTGCGCTCGCTGCGCTCCTTGGTGAGCCGCCACGATCGATAGCCGACGATCATGATCAGCGTCGTGATCGGCGCGAAGAAGAAGAACTGCGTGTAGCGGAGGAGGTGCGAGGTCTGGCTCTCGACGATCGTGGTCACCGCGGCACCAGCCGCCCACGCCAGGAGCAGCGCGCGCCACTTCCAGCTCATCGCCGGCCGGCGCGGGAACGGCACGACGAACTCGACGGTGAGCACCGCGAGCGCGATCGTCGCGATCGAGCACGGCACGGTGACGGCGGCGTCGACGATCACCTCGCCGGCGAGCACGTTGATGCCGCGCCACGCCGTCATCGCCGCATCGACCATGGCGAGCACGCCGAACGCGACGTTGTCGCGGCGGTTCGGTGCCGCGCGGATCACGAGCGTCGCGTAGGCGGCGCCGATCGCGGCGATGCCGAGCGGGATCAGGCCGGCGATCACTTCTTCACCTCCGGCGTCGATTCGCGCGGGTTGCGGAGGCCGAACTCCTCGATCTTGCGGTCGAGCGTCGGCCGCGAGATGTCGAGGATCGCGCATGCGCGCCGCTTGTTCCACTCGGTGTGCGCGAGCACGCGGATGATGTGGACGCGCTCGATCTCGCGCAGCGTCGGCAGCGAACCCTGGGCGTCCGCCTCCGCGCTCGCGACCTCGGCAGCAGCGCCGAGCTGGAGCAGCGTCTCGTCGAGGACATCGCCCTTCGCGAGCACCACGGCACGCGTCAGCATGTTCTCGAGCTCGCGGACATTTCCCGGCCACGGATGCGCCTGCAGCTTCGCGAGCGCGGCAGGCGTGACGTAGCGAACGTCCTTGCCGAGGTCACGGTTGATCTTCGACAGCAACCCCTCGACGAGCACCGGGATGTCGCCCGGTCGGTCGCGCAGCGGCGGCAAGGCGATCTCGACGACGCGCAGTCGATAGAACAGATCCTCGCGGAACGTGCCCTTCTGCACCATCGCCGCGAGGTCGCGGTGGGTCGCCGCGATCACGCGAGCGTCGAGGTGTAGCGACCTGGCATCGCCGACGCGCTCGAACGTGCGCTCCTGGAGCACGCGCAGCAGCTTGGCCTGGGTATCGAGCGGAATCTCGGCGATCTCGTCGAGGAACAGCGTGCCCTTGGCCGCGAGCTCGAAGCGTCCCGGACGATCGGCGACGGCGCCGGTGAACGCACCCTTGACGTGACCGAACAGCTCGCTCTCGAGCACGCCCGGTGCGAGCGCGGTGCAGTTGACGGCGACGAACGGACGCTCGCGGCCATCCGCGCTCTGCGGCGCCCCGCTCGCCGAATGGATCGCCTTGGCGACCAGCTCCTTGCCGGTGCCCGACTCGCCGGTGATCAGCACCGGAGCGCGCGTCGTCGACACCGCACCGATCTGCTTCCAGACGTCGCGGATCGGCTGGCTCTTGCCGAGGATGACGCCGGCCTGCGGCTCCTGCTTCGCGCGCGACACGAACTCGTCGAGGTGGGTGCGCGCCTGCCGGCTCTCGAGCGCGCGCTTGATCACCGTCTTCAGGTGCTCGATGTCGACCGGCTTGACGATGTACTCGTAGGCGCCGAGCTGGATCGCCTTGACCGTCGAGCCCATGTCGTCACGCGCGGTGACCACGACGATCGCAGGCGTCGCCGTGCTGGAGGGCTGGAGTGCGGACATCACGTCGAAGCCGCTGCCGCCGGGCAAGCCGAGGTCGAGCAGCATGACGTCGACGGCTGGTGTGACCGCGGCGATCGCACTCGGCGCATCGACGGCCGTGGTGACCTCGAAGCCTTCGCCCGCGAGGAACTTCTCGAGGGTTCGCCGGATCGACCGGTCGTCGTCGACGATCAGGATGCGAGCCACAGCAGCCACCTTACGGGGCATTCCATGGCTCGTGCCAGCGCAACCCGCTGGATCTCCATCAGCGCGGCGCAGCGACGGTAACGAAACGTGACCTGTCAGGGCCGCGACGGGGCAGGCGAGGACGACAGCCCGCCGATCGCCGCGATCGCTTCCTGGCGATAGTGCTTGAAGTATTCGGCCGAGTCGTTGACCTGGTCGATGGTGCGGCGCGCCGCCGCGCGGAAGCTCGGGTGGCTCTCGAGCGTGGCGATCCGCGCGAGCAGCTTCAGCGCGCAGCCCTTGCGATAGACGCGGTCGTAGGCCAGCGCCAGCTTGAGCGTGATGTCGGGGTTGTACGGGTTCTTCGTCAGCGCATCGCGATAGTGGTTGATGCTGACCACGACCGTCCGCGCCTGGGCGTCGGGATCCGCGACCTGCGCGGATTGCGCGAGCGCATCATCGCCACGCGCCTCGAGCTGCGAGCTCTTCGTGCGATCGATCGAGAGGCCGGTCGGGTCACCGCGGAAGTTGGTGCGGCACTCCTCGACGTACGGAATCGCGGCGACCGTGTCGACCGGGCGCTTGCCGGCCGCGACCTTGCCCGGCTTGCGTAGCGGCTCGCTCTTGGCGCCGAACATCGGTTGGCAGCCCGCAAACACGATCAGGAGCAGCGCACCAGATTTCCCCATGTCCTCGACAGTAGCGTGACAAATCCCCACTGCAATTGGTTAGTTAGAAGATTTCTATTTGACAGTGAATCGAACAGTGTCAAATCTAAGCGCGTGGACGAGCTATGGACCTTGAGCGATCTGGTGGAGGAGGCGGCCACCCGGATCGCGGCGCTACCCCCACCGAAGAACGGCCAGGTCCGGCCCGTCCCCGATGACCGGACGATCCGGTATTACGCCACGCTCGGCTTGCTCGATCGCCCGCTCGCGATGCGCGGCCGCACCGCGCTGTACGGTCGCCGCCACCTCGCGCAGGTCGTCGCGATCAAGCGGCTGCAGGCGACCGGCCGCAGCCTCGCCGAGATCCAGGAGCTGTGGTCGACGATGGACGACGTCTCGCTGTCGCGGATGTCGGGCGTCGCGTTCGAGCCGGCACCCGCGCGCCCCGCCGCGCGCGCCGAGTTCTGGAAGCGCGAGCCAGCGGCATCCCCGGAGCCGGTGGTCGTGCCGTTGCCGGCGCCGGTCGACGATTCCGTCGAGCTGCGCATCCAGCTCGCGAAAACCATCACCCTCTCGCTCGCCGTCCCCGACGGCATCGCACTGAATCCCGCCGACGTGCGCGCACTTCGCGCTGCCGCGGCACCACTGGTCGAGCTGGCAAGTCGCCTGCTCGAGAAGCACCCTGGAGGAGACCAATGACTGCACTGCCGATGAGCCTGATGACCGACGAGGAGGTGGCCCGCTTCGGGCGGGACCGTGAGAGTGGCTTCGGTGCACTGCGCACCGATCGCGGCTTGCTGCCGCTGGTGGCCATGGATGTCGAGGCTCGGGTCGCGGGTGTGATCGCGGCGATCGAGCTGGCGCAGACCTTCGTCAACACGACGGGCGTGCCGATCGAGGCGACGTACATCTTTCCGCTGCCCGATCGCGCCGCGGTTCATCGGTTCACGATGGAGGTCGCGGGCCGGATCATCGACGGTGTCGTCGAGGAGCGTGGCGCTGCCCGCCAGCAATACGATCAGGCGATCGCGCAGGGTCATCGCGCGGCGATCACCGAGGAAGAGCGCGCCGGCGTGTTCACGCTGCGCGTCGGCAACCTGATGCCCGGCGAGGCGGCGACCGTGCGGCTCGCGCTGGTCGGCCCGCTGCCGATCGACGACGGCGAGGTGACGTTCCGGTTTCCGCTCGTCGTCGCGCCTCGCTACATCCCGGGCGCGCAGCTGGGTGGCGAGCAGGCGGGCGTCGGCGTCGCGGCCGATACCACGCTCGTTCCCGATGCGTCGCGGATCTCGCCGCCGGTCCTCCTCCCCGGCTACCCGAATCCGGTGCGTCTCGGGATGCGCGTCACGCTCGAGGATCGCGATCTGCGCGACATCGCGTCGAGCTTGCACGCGGTGACCACGGGCAAGCGCGACGGTCTCGTCGTCGAGGTCCAGCCGGGCTCGCGGCTCGATCGCGACTTCATCCTGCGCTGGCACATCGACGGCAGCGCGCTGCGCTCGAGCCTGGTGTGCGCCGACGATGCCGATGGCCGCGCGGGAACGTTCATGCTGACGCTGGTGCCGCCGAGCACCGTCGCGATGGCGAGCAAGCCGCGCGACGTGGTGTTCGTGATCGATCGCTCGGGCTCGATGGGTGGCTGGAAGATGGTCGCCGCCCGGCGCGCCGCGGCGCGGATGATCGATTCGCTGACGTCGCGCGATCGGTTCTGCGCGATCGCGTTCGACGACATAACCGATCGCTTGCCGGCGGCGAATCTCGTCGAGGCGACCGATCGCAATCGCTATCGCGCGGTCGAGTTGCTCGGCAAGGTCGAGGCGCGCGGTGGCACCGAGATGGCGGCGCCGCTCCAGCTCGCCGCGAAGATGCTCGCCGGAGGCGGCAACTCCTTGTCGCGCGAGCGCGTGATCGTGCTGGTCACCGACGGTCAGGTCGGCAACGAGGACCACATCCTGCGCGAGCGCGCGCCGGCGCTGCGCGGCATCAAGATGTTCGCGCTCGGCATCGATCAGGCGGTCAACGCGGCGTTCCTCAAGCGGCTCGCCAGTGCCGGCGGTGGGTTGTGCGAGCTCGTCGAGTCCGAGGACCGGCTCGACGTGGTGATGGCCAAGGTGCATCGCCGGATCGGCACGCCGATCGCGACCGAGGTCGCGGTGCGCGGCGTCGGGCTCGATCTCGATCCGGCCTCGATCGCGCCGAACAAGCTGCCCGATGTCTACGCCGGTGCGCCGGTGACGATCCTCGGGCGCTATCGCAACGCGGCGGGGCAGGGAGCGGGGATCGAGATCGAGGGCACCAGCCTCGGCGATCCGATGCGAGAGACGGTGGTGCGTGCGGCCGACAGCTCACCAGCGGCCTGGCTGGCCGCGAGCTGGGCGCGCGCCGCGATCCGCGATCGCGAGGATCGCTACGCCGCCGGGCTGCGCAACGGTCTCGAGCACGAGATCGTGTCGCTCTCGAAGCGCTACAGCGTGCTGTCGCGGTTCACCGCGTTCCTCGCGATCGATCGCGCCGAGATCGCGAACCGCACCGGCTACCTCAACCAGGTCGTGCAACCCGTCGAGGAGCCCGCTGGCTGGGCACAGAGCCTACCCGCGAAGGGACTCGCCGCGCCGATGATGAACGCGCCGGCGAGCCCGATGATGGGACGTGGAGCGCCGCCGCCGCTGGGCCGCCCGCGTCCTGGAGCAGCCGCGCCGCTGCCGGGACCCGCGGCCCAGCCGCCCGGCTACGGTCAGCCCGTCGGAGGGCCGCCGTCGTTCGGGGGTGGAGCGCCCGCGGCACCGCGGAGTGCGCCGCCGATGATGCCGCCCGCACCGGGCGCACCGGCGCGCGGCATGCGGTCGCGATCGTTCGAGGAC
>JAEYYY010000431.1 GCA_023430775.1 Pseudomonadota bacterium | reverse complement strand
GAGCGGTCCCGCGCGGGTCGCGATCGAAGGCTTCGAGGACCGCTTCCTGCCCGCCGCGGAGCTCGACAAGGCGAAGGCCGCCCTCGAGCAGGTCGGCGCCGTGGATCTGATCGCGCACCTGACCGACGGCCGCGATCACGTGCGTGCGAATGCCGCGCTCGCGCTCGCTGCCATCGGAGGAGCTGCGGGGGTGTCGCCGCTGCTGGGCGTCCGGTTGCGCGATGACTCGCCTCGCGTGCGGCTCGCGGCGGCGCAGGCGCTCGATCGGATCGGCGATGCGGCGGTGGTCGAGGCGGGCACCGATCTGGTCGGGGCGCTGCGCGATGCCGATGACAAGGTCGCCGACACGGTCGCGAAGATCTTGAAGGCGCGGAAGACCAAGATGATCACCGCGCTGGTGCGCGGGCTCGAGACCGACGACGAGCGCCACGGCCGCCGCATCGTCGAGGTGATCGGCGCGCTCGCCGATGCGTCCGAGATCCTGACCGACGCGTTCGAGAGCCCGGCGGTCAACGTCCAGGTCAACGCCGCGCTGGGCCTCGGCCTGCTCGGCAAGGATCGCGTCGGCAAGGGACGCCGCGCGCTCGAGGGCGCCCGGACGGGCGGCTGGGAGCGGACGCGCGAGGCGGTGCGCAAGGCGCTCGACATGCTCGACGGTCCACGGTCGTCGGGACCCGCGGCGATCGAGATCGACGGCTTCGAGACGCGCTACCTCGGCGCCGACGCGTTCAAGGAGCCGGCGAAGCTGCCGGCCGCGGACCTCGCGTCGCATCTCACGGATGGTCGATCGATCGTGCGCGCGAACGCGGCCACCGCGCTCGGCGTGATCGGCGCACCCGCGGCAGGTGCCGCGAGCTCGCTCGGCGTGTTGCTTCGCGACGACGATCCGAAGGTCCGGATCGCGGCGGCGGGCGCGATCGACAAGCTCGGCGATGACGTCGTCAAGGAGCTCGCCGGCTTCCTGGTCGGCGCGCTGCGGGGTGATGCCGACGTCGCCGCGGCGGCCGCCGCCGTGCTCGCGGCGCGCAAGACCCGCGTGCTCACCGCCTTGCTCGAGGGCCTCGAGACCGACGACGAGACCCACGCGAAGCGGATCCTCGAGCTGATCGGCGCGTTGCCCGATGCCTGCGAGATCCTGGTCGACGCGATCGAGAGCCCGGCGGAGAACGTCCAGGTCAACGCCGCGATCGGGATCGGGATGCTGGGCGCCAAACGGGCAGGGAGCGTGGGGCGCAAGGCGCTCGAGACCCGGCGAACGGGCGGGTTTCCTCGCACGCGCGAGGCGGCGTTCAAGGGGTTGGCGCTACTGGACGGCAAGTGACCGAGTGACCATATTGCCGCGTCATGCTGACCATCCGTAAAGCTTCCGATCGCGGCCATGCCGATCATGGATGGCTCGATTCTCATCACACCTTCTCGTTCGCGGATTACTACGACCCCGCGCACATGGGCTTTCGCGCGCTGCGCGTGATCAACGACGATCGCGTCGCCGGCGGCAAAGGCTTCGGTGCGCATCCGCATCGCGACATGGAGATCATCTCGTACGTCCTCGAGGGCGCGCTCGCGCACAAGGACTCGACGGGAAACGGCGGAGTGATCCGCCCCGGCGACGTCCAGCGGATGAGCGCCGGTCGCGGCGTGGTGCACAGCGAGATGAATCCCGAGCGTGCCCCGGTGCACTTCCTCCAGATCTGGCTGATGCCCACGCAGCGCGGCATCGCGCCGGGCTACGAGCAGAAGACGTTTCCCGACGCCGAGAAGCGCGGCAAGTTGCGCGTGGTCGCATCGCCCGACGGGCGCGACGGCAGCATCACGATCCATAGCGACGCGGTCGTTCACGCCGGACTGTTCGATGCCGGCGAGCGGGCGGAGCTCGCGCTCGTGAGCGGCCGCCACGCGTGGATCCACGTCGCGCGCGGCAAGCTGCGGGTGAACGGCAACGACCTCGCGGAAGGCGATGGCGTCGCGCTGACCGGCGAGCCCGCGATCGAGATCGAAGGGATCGCCGGCGCCGAGGTACTGGTCTTCGATCTCGGTTAGCGCACCACGAGCTCTCGGTTAGAGCACCACGAGCTGCGCTTCGAGGATGTGCGCGAGCTGGTGGACGTGCGACGGCAGCCGGTGCGTCGAGCCCGCGCTGTCGAACGGCTGGACCGCCGCCGACGAGCCGAGCGAGTGCAGGTACGCGAGCTCGCCGACGATCAGCTGCGCGAGGTCGTAGCAGTCGCCGGGCACCACATCGGCGGGCGTGCCGCGCATCGTCATGTGCGGCTGGTTCTGCTTCGCGATCAGGCCGGTGACCAGGTTCAAGCAGCGCTCGAGCTGGGCGTAGCAATCGGCGGGGCGACGACCGCGCTCGAACGGCGCGGCGACGATGCGCCCACCGAGCTGATTGGCGTACGCGGACGCCAGGGCGACGCTGCGATAGACATCGGACGGCGTGAACGGCCGCTCGAGCAACCGCGAGATCGCGCGGTTCGCGCGCACCAGCGTCGCGAACACGTCGGTGGGCGTCTTGCTGGAATCGATCGCGGGCTCCTTCGCGCGCTCCTCGACGTGCAGCGCGTGACGAATCTCGTCGAGCTGCGAGAGCACGCCATCGATCAGCTGCAGGACGTGCCCGGGCCGCGCATCCTTCGGTGACGGGCAGCGCGGGAGCACGCGCGAGATCGCGACCCCGATCTCGCCGGCGAGACGCTCGGTCTTGTTCCACAGCGTCAGGGCGGCGAAGTAGCACTCACGCGGCTGGGCGTTCGTGATCTCGGGAATCGACCGCGTGTCCTCCGGACGACCCATCTCGGTCTTGAGGTTCTGGATCTCGCCGAGCACGCGCTGGGCGCGCGCGAAACAATGCGCTGGCTGCACTTCCTCGATGTTCACGATGACCTCCAACCGCGGAGAGTAGAGGCTCGTCTCACCCATTTCCATGGGGCCCCATACAAAACAGCAGGGTTCCGGCACTTAACGGCGACGTGTGCGCTTGGGCTCGGGTTCCTCGAACAGCATCAGCGGCTCGAGGTCGTCCGCACCCATCGCGCTCGCCAGCAGCTCGAGCGCGCGCACGACCTCGGTGCGGCGCGCCGCAGGCAGGCCATCGATCGCGGCGATGATCTTGGGCTGCGGTGCCGCGGGTCCGGTCGCGACGATCTTCTTCCCGGCGGGCGTCAGCTTGAGCTCGATCCGCCGGCGATCGACGGGAGACGTCTTGCGCGTGAGCAGGCGCTTGGTCTCGAGGCGCGAGACCACGATCGAGACCGAGCTCTGGTCGGTCAGCGTTCGCTCGGCGAGCTCGGCCAGCGATCCGGCCGGGGAGTCGGCCAGACAATGGAGGACGAACAGCTGGGCCGCGCTGAGGCCGTAAGCACCCTCGGCTTCTCGATCTGCGAGGCGCAAGAACCGGATGATGCGGCGCAGGGCGACCAGCGCTGCTGCCGAGTCTTCGGACGACACGGGGGCACTCTAACAAAGCTGTCGCACGTGAGGATCGGGTCGGCCCGGCTGGCAACGGCTGACATTCGACCCCGCAGGACACCCGGAATGGATCGTTCCTCGGGGTCGCGCGTTTCGCGTCTGACATGGAGGCATCCATGGGCACGCGCTTGATCTGCGCTTCGGCGCTCGTCATAGGAGCTCTCGCGGCGACCGCGAGCGCGCAACAGCAGCTGATCGCGACCGACCGGCTGGAGGCGACGATGATCGCCAGCGGCCGCGACGAGGCGATTCCTCTCGTCGAGGAACGGCTGACGGTCGCGATCGACGGCCAGCATGCGACGACCACGCTGCTGCAGGTGTTCCAGCACGGTAACGGCGGCCAGATCGAGGGCCGCTACAAGCTGCGCCCCGGGATGGGCAGCCGGGTCGAAGGGTTCTCGTACTGGAACGGCGAACAGAAGATCGTCGGCGAGGTGTTCGAGCGGACCACCGCGCGCCAGGTCTACGACAACGTCACCACGCGGCGGCGCGATCCCGGCCTGCTCGAGGAGGACGGCGAGGGCGCGTTCCAGTTCAAGGTGTTTCCGATCCAGCCGCAGGAGAAGAAGCGGGTCGAGCTGCGCTGGAGCAAGTTCCTCGAGCGCCGCGGGCAGACCATTCGCTATCGCGCGCCGATCACGCGTGGCGATGCCGACATCGTCCTCGACATCCAGGGCAAGGTGAAGAACATCCGATCGACCAGCCACAAGCTGCGGATCGATCGCGACACCAACGGAGTCCGGCTGCGCTCCGACGGCATGCGCGGCAAGGGCGAGCTGATCGTCGAGTGGGAGGCAGACGAGCCGGAGTGGCTGCCGTCGGCGTACGTCCACCGCGGCAACGGCGAGACCGATGGCTACTTCGCCCTGGCGCTCGCCACCGCGGACGTCAACACCGGGGCGATCGCGGCGAAGGACGTCACGATCGTGATCGATCGCTCCGGCAGCATGCAGGGCGAGCCGCTCGCCAACGCGAAGGCCGCCGCGGTCGATGTGATCCGCCGGCTGCCGGCTGGTGATCGCGTCAACGTGGTCGCGTTCTCCGACGAGGTCGATCCGCTGTTTCGCGCACCGATGCCGCTCGACGAGGAGAACCGCGGCCGTGCCGTCGGCTTCGTCCAGCGTCTCCACGAGGGCGGCGGCACCGATATCGCGCTCGCGCTGCAGACCGCGATCAAGTCGCAGGACGTCAAGCCCGGACGCCCGCGCGTCGTGGTGTTCATGACCGATGGCCAGTCCGATGTCGACAAGTCGGTGCTCGCGGCGAAGGCCGACACCGGAGACATCCGGCTGTTCACCGTCGGGCTCGGCAAGGACGTCAACCGCCCGCTGCTCCAGCGGCTGGCTGCGATGAAGCGCGGCAACTTCACCTATATCGAGAAGCCGTCGGCGATCCAGGCCGACATGAGCAAGCTGGCCACCCACATCGCGAAGCCGCTGCTCGTCGACGTCTCGATCGATGTCGACGGCGTGCTCGCCACTCGGATGTATCCACGGTCGCTCCCCGATCTGTTCGTCGACGATCAGCTCGTGGTGTCGGGTCGCTTCAAGGGCAACGGCGTCGCGAAGTTCACGATCAAGGGCCGGCTCGCCGGCAAGCCGGTGACGTTCATGCGCACGGTCGACATCGCGAAGTCACCGCCGCGGCCGTGGGTCGGTCGCCAGTGGGCGGCCAAGCGCGTCGATCACCTGCAGGAAGAGATCGCGCTCGGCGCCACCCAGCCGGAGCTGATGACGGAGCTGCTCGAGCTCGCGCTCGCCTACAACTTCGTGACGCCGTACACCGCGTTCCTCGCGATCCCGGAGAGCGAGCTCGGTGACCAGCGCGGCACCATCGAGGCGGCGCGTGCGGCGAAGCAGAAGATCATGGCGAACAACCCGGACGCCGCGAACCTCGACAAGAGCTCCGGCGAATCGGTCTACCTGACCCAGGACTACACCAACAACGTCCCGGCGCCGGGACGCAGCTTCTCGGCCGACATGGGTACCGACGACGAGGACGCCGACAGTCCCGCCGGCGAGGTGCTCGCGGTGAAGAGCCGCGGTCGCGGCTGTGCGGGTTGTGCGACCGGCGGCGATCCGAGGTCGCTGGCGCTCCTGCTCGGCATCGTCGTGCTGGTGCTCCGGCGTCGCCGCCGCTTCACTTGAGCGTCGCGACGGAGACTGTCCCCTCGCGACGCACGATGTAGACCGCGACGTCGAAGCCCTGGTTCTCGAGCTCCATGTCGGCGACGGCGTTGCCGACGCGGAGGTTGCGGATCGCGACGTGGCGCAGGCTGGCCGGTAGCACCGGTCGGTCGAGCACGATGCGTGATGCGGTGGCGTCGATCTCGAGGCCGAGGCACGCCTGCAGCATCATGAACGGCGCGCCGGCGGCCCACGTCTGCGGCGAGCAGGCGACGGGGTAGCGCGTCGGGCCCTCGTGATCGCGGCGATGAAAGCCGCAGAACAGCTCCGGCACGCGCGTCAGATCGAAGTGCAAGCTGGCGTCGAACAGCGCGGCGAGGAGCTTCGCCGCTTCCTGCTTGTGGCCGTAGCGGGCCATGCCCATCGCGATCATCGCGTTGTCGTGCGGCCAGATCGAACCGTTGTGATACGAGATCGGGTTGTAGCGCCTGGCTCCCGCGTCGAGGGTGCGGATCCCCCAGCCGGAGAACGACCGCTCGTCGAACAGCGTCGCGACCACCCGGCGAGCGCGCTCGGGATCCGCGATGCCCGCCCACAGCGTGTGGCCCGCATTCGACGCTCGCACCCGGCACTGTTGCTTCGCGCCATCGAGGGCGAGCGCGTAGGTCGACAGCTCCTCGCACCAGAACGCCGCCTCGAACCGCGCGCGCAGCTCCGAGGCCTGGCGCATCAGCACGCCGGCACGCTCGAGGTTGCCGAGCACGGTGGCGAGCTCCGCCGCGGCGAGCCGCGCCGCATAGACGTAGGCCTGGACCTCGACGGGTGCGATCGGGCCCTCGGCGAGCCGGCCGTCCGCGTGGGACATCGAGTCGTTGGAGTCCTTCCACGACTGGGTGACCAGGCCCTTCGGCGTCTTGCGGGCGTACTCGACGAAGCCATCGCCGTCGCTATCGCCGTGGCGATCGATCCACTCGATCGCGCGCTCGAGGTGCGGCCACAGCGCCTGGATGAACGCGCGATCTGCAGTGCGGCGCCAGTAGGCACCCGCCAGCATGACGAACAGCGGGGTCGCATCGAGCGAGCCGTAGTAGCGCCCGAACGGCACCTCGCCGAGCGTCGCCATCTCGCCGGGGCGGACCTCGTGGATGATCTTGCCGGGCTCGGCATCGCGCGCGGCATCGCTGGTCTCCGCTTGCGTGGCGGCCAGGTACGACAGCACACCGCGCGTGATCGCCGGATCGAGCCACAGCGTCTGGAATGCGGCGATGATGCCGTCGCGCCCGAACGCGGCCGAGAACCACGGCACGCCGGCGTACGGGTAGTCGCCGTGCGGCGTCCTGGTCAACATCATGCGGACGTCGGAGGCGGAGCGATCCATCCACTCGTCGAAGCGAACCTCCGACGAGCCGATCGACGCACCGCCAGAGCGCCGGCCCTCGAGCTCGCGCCCGCCGGCGAGCGCGGCGTCCTCGAACCCCATGACCGAGCGGTCATGCCCGTCGCTCTCGAAGGTGACGCAGACATCGATCGTGGTCTCGCAGCGCGGCTCGAGGTGCAGCCGGTACGACGCACGGCCCATCGCGAGGAAGGCCGGTGCCGGTGAAAACTCGAGGCGCGTGCGGCGCGTCACCCGATCGAGACCTTGATAGCCGAGCACCACGCGATCGGCGGCCACCACCGGCGTCAGGTACTTGCCGCGCTTCGCGCGCTGGACGCCGCGCACCTCGAACACGTCGGCGTAGTCCGCGGTGAACAGCATCGACAGCTCCAGATCGATCGGTTCGCTGTCGTAGCTGTGGACGCGCAGCCGGGCGTGCCACGCGCGGTCGTAGAGCAAGCTCGAGACGAAGACATGAACGGTATCGCGGACCAGCGGGCGGTCGCGGCCCTCGGTGATGTCGGGGTTCGCGAGGTCGACGATCAGCACGTCGTCGCGACGCACCGTCGAGCCGAGCAGGAGCGGACGCCGCCGCTCGAGCGCGATCTCGAAGCCGCTCAGGAACCGCGTGCCCTCGTGATAGAGGCCGAGCTCGCCGAGCCCCGTCGGACGGATCGTCCCCGCGCGATCGAACACGCCGAAACTGTCGCCATGCTTGAGGACGCGAGTGCGTTCGTCAGCTCGCGCGTTGGTTGCCAGGATGTAGTAGTCCGGCAACTGCTGCGTGTCTTCCGTCATGATTCCTCGCGATCAGGTGGCGGTAGGTGGTGAGGTAATCTTCGGCCATCCGACCAGCGGTGAACCGGCGCTCGAACTCGCGCCGGCACGTCGCGCGCGAGAGCTCCGGCAGGCGCTCGACGGCATGCACGGCTTGCTCGACATCCTCGCAGATGAACCCGGTGACACCATCCTCGAGCACCTCGGGGACCGAGCCGCGACGGAACGCGATCACCGGTGCCCCGCACGCCATCGCCTCGATCATCACCAGGCCGAACGGCTCCGGCCAGTCGATCGGGAACACCAGGGCGCGCGCCTTGCCGAAGAACTCCTGTTTTTGGTCGTCGCCGATCTCGCCGACCAGCTCGACGTCGGCACGGCGCAGCAGCGGCTTGATGACCTCGGAGAAGTACTCGCGGTCCGCGCCGTCGATCTTCGCGGCCACCCGCAGCGGCAGCTTCGCGCGGCGCGCGATCTCGATCGCGAGATCGAGGCGCTTCTCCGGCGAGATCCGGCCGACGAACGCGAGGTAATCGCCGGGGCAGTCGTCGAGGCGATAGAGGTCCGGCGGCAGTCCGTGGTGGACGGTCGCCGCCCAGTCGAGCTCCGGCAACGGATCGCGCTGCGCGTCGGAGATCGAGACCAGCGGCATCTCCGGAAACGAGCGATAGAGCTGAACGCTCTCGGGCAGGTCGAGACGCCCGTGCAGCGTCGTGACGTGCGTGTACTCGCAACGTCGGGTGACTCCGAAATGCAGGTAGTCGACGTGAAAGTGGATGAGGTCGAACTCCGAAGACCGCCGCGCGATGTCCTCGAACATCCGCAGGTGCGCCGCCAGTGGATCGCGCGAGCCGCCGAGTCGTAGCGCCTCCGGACAGCCCGCCACGAGCTTCGCCGAGGTCTGCGAATCGCCGCTGGCGAACAACGTGACGTCGTGACCGCGAGCGACGAGCTCTTCCGTCAGGTAGCTGACCACGCGCTCGGTGCCGCCGTAGCGGCGAGGCGGAACTGATTCGTGAAGCGGAGAGACCTGCGCGATCCGGAGCCGACGGTGACCGTTCTGCATTTGTGTTCGCGAGGATCCAAGCCGCAGGCCAAGCGGTTACGAGGTTTGCACGAGAGCGCCGGTGCACGACGCTCGGTGGCCTCGTCCGTGCAGCTCTCGGCCGCGATGACATCTCCAGCTGCGAGTTGGGACGAAGTGGACGAGCTCCTCGGGCACGCCGATACGAGAATCGTGCAGGAGATCGTGGAGACCGGTGCATCGATCGACGAGATCGGTGCGGCGATCGATGACCTCGAGGATGCGCGCCGGTTCGGTCAACCGCGAGTGCCGGCGACGCCACGCATCGCGCAGGTCCGCCGCATCCTCGAGACCATGCGCCGAGGCTTCGACGAAGAAGGCACGATGCCGATGGGCGGCGTGCTGATCTAGGCGGCGCGGCGCCACCGAAAGCGCGACGCACGAACATCGCGCAGCACCGTTTCGACCTCGCGCATGGCGTCCCAGATCGCGAGGGCGCCGTCCGGCTCCGTCGAGGTGGTCTCGATCGCGCAGCCGCGGTCGTGGACGACTACGGTGCACGCGAACTGGCCCTCCTCGGCGGCCCCGACTCGCAAGAACCAGCTGTCGGGAGGGCCGAGCATCTCGTCGATGCGGTTGACGCAATACCTGGCGATCATCCCGAGCTCACGGCGCTGAAGCACCGTCGCGCCCTCGGGCATCGCGAGCTCGATTCGTTGAGTCGCCTGCACGGCGCGGCGATGGTGCACGCCGCGTGCCCCGATCTCTGGCATTCCCCTAAGGGGATTTAGCCGCGGCGGTAGGCTCGCATCCGAGCCGTGACGCTCGGTGCGGCAGGCACGTCCCAGTCTGTCGGACGCGCCGGCATCGGCTGGGCGGGCGCCGGTGGCGCATGAACGATCCCGGGCGTCGAGCCACGCGCCAGCCGCGGCCCGACGTAGTGCATCCGGACGTTCATGTTCGGGCGCGGCTGCGGCGGGGGCGGGGCGTATCCGATCGTCGTGTAATCGGAGGCGGGAGGAGGCGGAGGAGGCAGCGGAATCTCCACCACTTCGATCAGCTGATCGTCGGTGACCTGTTGCGGCGCCGGAGCCTGCGCGAGCGGGCTCGGCAGCCGTTCGAACGCGGCACGACCATGCGACGCCGCGGTCGGATCGATCACGGCGAGATGGAAGCTGGTGCGGCGAGCGTCGACCAGCGCGCGACGGCGGCGTGCGATCCGTCGGGCGCGCACGATCAGGATGCACACGAGCACGAACAGCAGCGTGAAGCCGCCGGCGATCGCGATCGTGGGCATGGTGATGTCGTCGGTGAACATTCCGTTGACTCTCTCCTCTAGCGCGACGAAACCTGGAGGTCTTCCATCAGCGTGATGTCGACGCGGCGATCGTTGCGCCAGGTCACCTCGTCACGGCCGCTGGCGTCGAGATCGCCGCGCGTCGTGGTCGCGAGCTGGTCGCGGGTGACGCCCATCTTGGTGAGGTAGTCCTCGACCACGCCCGCGCGCTTGTTGCCGAGCGCGAGGTTGTACTCCTGGGTGCCGCGCGGATCGGCGCGACCGATGAGCTGGATCGTGCGTCCGGCGAGCGGACCATCCGTCATCACGCACTTGCCGATCGCATCCAGCACGATGCGATCCTCTTCGAGCAACCGCGACTCGTCGTAGTCGAAGCGCGGCGTCTTCGCCGCGTCGGCGATCTTCACCATGCACGCGTCGAGCAGCTCGTTCGACACGCCGAGCGTCGGGCTCGCGGTGACGACCTCTCGCTTGGTCTTCTTGGGGCTCTTCTTGACGGTGCTGACCTTGATCTGAGCGCTACCGCTGCAAGCGGTGGCAAAGGAAACGGCGGTGATCATAGCGGCGACGACAAAACGCGACATGTGTCCTCCTCGTTCGGCTTGCAACGTACATGGGTGGCCTCCTGTTCGCGGGTCGCACAATTTTGTCCAGATCGTCCGATAGCCGGTCAGATCCGCGCGCTTGACGCTGCGCGATAACCTGCGTTTCTCGTCGAGAAATCGCGGGAAGGATCGTCGCGAAACCACCGTATGGCGGCACCTCGATTGCACTCGATCAGAGCATGTCTTCGAACGAGTTGTTCCGTCACGCCGCGCGCCGGATCGCACATGCGATCGGGACACCGGCGGCATTCCTGCTCGCCGTGCTCGCCGTCGTCGCGTGGGCAGCGAGCGGCCCGCTGTTCGGCTACTCGGATACCTGGCAGCTCGTCATCAACACGAGCACGACGATCGTGACGTTCCTCGTAGTCTTCCTGATCCAGAACACGCAGAACCGCGACTCGAAGGAGATCCACCTCAAGCTCGACGAGCTGATCCACGCGATGCGCGAGGCACGTAACCAGATGCTCGATGTCGACGAGCTGCCGGACGAGGACCTGAAGCGGCTCGAGCGCGAGTTTCACGAGGAGGCCAAGCAGCGTTCGCGAGAACGGCGCTATGGTCTCCGCGATGACGATCACTCGTAGAGCTCTCCTGGGATCGGGGCTCGCCGCCGGCGCCCTCGTGGCCGCGCGCCGATCCGCCGCGCAGCCCGCGCCGGCCGCGACGACAGTCACCGCACCACCGGTCGCCTCCAAGCCGGTCGTCGAACGGCCGCGGCCGCCGGCGGGCGAGCAATACAACCCGGTGATCGTTCCGAACGGACACACGCTGCCGTTCACCAGGCGGGATGGCGTCAAGGTGTTCCACCTGATCGCGGGTGCGGTGAAGCACGAGCTCGCGCCGGGGCTCGAGATCGAGGCGTGGGGCTACAACGGCACCACGCCAGGGCCGGTGATCGAGGGCGTGGTCGGCGATCGGATCCGGGTCTACGTCACCAACACGTTGCCCGAGGCGACCACGGTGCACTGGCACGGCATGTTCCTGCCGAACGGCATGGATGGCGTTGCCGGGCTGACGCAGAAGAGCATCCCGCCGGGCAAGACCTTCAAGTACGAGTTCCCGCTGCTCAAGCCGGGCACGTTCATGTACCACCCGCACTTCGACGAGATGACGCAGATCGCGCTCGGCATGACCGGGATGATCGTCGTGCATCCGAGGCAACCGCCCGCCGCCGATCGCCGGGTGCGCGACTTCTCGTTGATGCTGCACGAGTGGCACGTGCCGATCGGTCACAAGCGACCGCACCCGCTGACGATGAACGAGTTCAACGTGCTCACGTTCAACAGCAAGTCGTTTCCCGGCACCGCGCCGCTGGCGGTCGAGACCGGTGATCTGGTGCGGCTGCGGCTCGGCAACCTCGGGCCGATGGATCACCACCCGATCCATCTCCACGGCTATGCGTTCCGCGTCGTCGAGACCGATGGTGGGACGGTGCCGGCGACCGCGCGGCATCTCGACACCACGGTGCTGGTGCCGGTCGGTTCGGTGCGCGTGGTCGAGTTCGTCGCCGACAAGCCGGGCGACTGGGCCTTGCACTGCCACATGACTCATCACGCGATGAATCAGATGGGCCACGGGTCGGCGAACCTGGTCGGCGTCGATCCGAAGGGGCTCGATGCGCGACTGACGCGCGTCGTGCCCGGCTACATGACGATGGGCGAGACCGGCATGGGCGACATGATGATGATGAAACAGCCGCGTAACTCGATCTCCATGCACGGTGGCGAAGGCCCGTTCGGCACGATCGAGATGGGTGGCATGTTCACGGTGCTCAAGGTGCGCGACAAGCTCACCGCCGAAACGGCGGCCGGCTGGTACAGCCATCCGGAGGGCACGGTCGCATCGCTCGCCTCCGAGGCCGACCTCGCGCGTGATGGGATCTCGAGGCCGTAGCGGCAGCGCGCGGTGACACCGGCGCTCACGTTACCTTTCGAGTTCATCCTGGATCGTTCGTCGACGAGCGTGTACGAAGAAAAAGGACGGTGGCGATGGCGAAGCTAGGCAAGGACACACTCGAAGGCTCCGAGGAACGGATGCGGCGGCGAACCACGGGGGAGCTCGTACCCTGCGGTCATCTTCCGGCGGCGGTCTTACTGACGCTCGCGAAGACCTCGCTGGCGAGCGTGCAGTTCGAGGCCGCGCGCGCGGATCACGAGGAGGTCTGCGTGGCGACGGCGCGGCGAGGCTTGCGCCGGATCATGCGGCTCGGTCAGCGCGTCGATCGGTTGCTCGGCGATCTGTGCGACCTCGGTGATGTCGAGGCCGGCAGGCTGCGACTCGACCGCAAACGGATCGAGCTCGCGCGCGCCGTCCACCACGTGCTCGACGGGGTGACCGAGTATCGCAACCTGGTCCACTTCGAGGTGCGCGAGCGCGTGTCGGTGTTCGGCGATCCCGAGCGGCTCGAGCGCGTGATCGCGACGCTGGTCGACAATGCGCTCGCGCGCGTCGTCGATGCGGACGTGTTGATCAAGGTCGATCGTCGCGGCGACTTCGCCGTGCTCGTGGTGTCCGATCACGGGATCGGGTTGACCGCGGATCAGGTGACGCACGCGTTCGAGCCGCGCGCGCCGGCCACCGGGATGCCGCTCTACGTCGCGAAGCGCGTGATCGAGGCGCATGGCGGCAGGCTGACGGTCGAGAGCGTCCCGGCGAAGATCACGACGTTCGCGGTCGAGCTGCCGCTGGCCAGAACCTAGGCCGCGCGCGAGACCACGGACGAGCCGCGCACGTAATCGCGAGTCGCCGCGCCGCGCGATCGATTGTCGACGTTCGGCGGTCCTTTGCCGGCGTCGTGATCGGGCAGCCGCACCATGCGGAAGTCGAGGCTGAACCGGGTGTGACCGGCGGAGTGACCGACGGTCTGGTGGAGGTGCGTGCCCGAGAACACGACGTTGTCGCCGCGGCTGGCCGCGAGGCGCACGCTGGTGCCGGACTCGAATGCGCCGAGCGCGCCGGAGTAGTGGACCTGCTTGCCGGCATCGCGATCCTGCCAGCCGATCTTGAGATCGCGGTGATCGATCGCCCACGCGTCGTAGTCGAAGCCCTGCGAGGTGTTGTCGATCGGGCGCTGGAACCAATCGGGATAGATCGCGAAGGTCTGCTCCTCGGGAATGTCGTGGAGCGCGATCCACCACGCGATCACGGCCTGCGATAGCGCGAACCAGGTGTCGCGATGGGCGTAATAGATCGGCGCGGCGCGCGGGTTGTGATGGCCGTCGTGCGAGACGACGCGGAGCCGCACCGGATCGAACGCGACCTCGGCCGGATCGAAGCCGCAGGCGGCGACCACCTCGACGACCCGGCGATGAAAGTGGGGATCGACGAACAGCGTGCGGCGGATGCGGCCGATCGCCTCGAAGAACGCGACCTCGTCCATCCGGGCCTGGGCGAACCGTGGATCGCCACTGCCGAATTCGCCGGCCAGCAGGTCGCGGACATCGTCGACGAGGGCCAGCGAGGCAGGCGTGGGGCCGACGTGGAACAGCTCGCCGGCATAGATCGCCTCGCACAGCGCGGCAGAGTCCGCCGCCATCACCGATTGATACCCGGGCATCGTTCAAGGGAGAGTACCCAAACTCGGTGCTGGATCTTCAGCTGGCGACGCTTCCGGTGATGCACGACGGCTACCGGCTGTCGGCGGTCGCGATGCGCGCGCTCGTCGATCACGTGCGCGCCGGTGGTGGTTACGACGAGCCGATGTTCGTGACGAGGTTCGAGGACGGCCGGCTGATGCTGCGCGATGGCCTGCACCGCGCCACCGCGCTGATGCTCGGCAGGGCATCGGGAAAGGCGATGCCGGGCGAGCTCGCGATCGAGGACATGACGTACGAGATGTTCCTCGCGCCGGCCCTCGCGGCGGGCCTGTTCGCGCCGTTCGATCCGCGCACCGAGGTCCGGATCGCGGACTTCCGCGCTCACCGCGAGGAGGTCGAGCGGGTGATCCGCGAGGGCGGGGACCCGATCGCGTTCATCGCCGCGAACCGCGCGACCTACGTGCGGCCGCGGCGGCCGTATCACGATTCGCTCGCCGCGTTCTATCAGGCGCGCTCGCCGTACGGTCAGGAGCTCGCCGCGTGAAGGCGCTGATCAAGGAGGCGGGGCGGGTGCAACTCGTCGAGGTGTCGCGGCCGTTGCTGCGGCGCCCCGACGACGTGCTGGTCGAGGTCCGGATCGCGGGGATCTGTCGCACCGACTTGTTCGTCGCCGATGGTGCGATCGCGAGCGCGGATCCGATCACGCTGGGTCACGAGCTGTGCGGCCGCGTGATCGCGGGTGCGCTGCCGATCGGCACGCGGGTCACCGCCGATCCGCGGATCGAGGGTGGCTTCCTCGGCGTCACGCGCCACGGTGCGTTCGCCGATGCCGTGGTGGTGCCGGCGGCAAACCTCCACGTGTTGCCCGATTCGCTCGATCCGAGGCTGGGTGCGTATGTCGAGCCGGTCGCCGCGGCGCTCGCCGTGCCGGCGCTCGGGACGTTCACCCGAGAGGCGCGCATCGCGGTGTTCGGAGACAACCGGTTCGCGCACCTGATCGAGCGCGTGCTGCGCATCGAGGGCTTCGCGGCGACGCGGATCACCGGGCCGATCGAGGCCGGCTCGATCGATGTCGGTGTCGAGACGTCGGCGACCGCGGAGGAGCTCGCGATCCTGGCCGCGGCGGTGGGGCCGGGCGGCCAGCTGATCGTCAAGAGCCGGATGCCGGAGCCGCTCGTGCTGCCCACGCTCGCGGTGCACCGCGCGGCTTACGGATCGTTCTCGCGCGCGATCGAGCTGCTGGCGTCGGGTGCGCTCGACGTCGCTGACTTGCTGGGCGAGGTGTTTCCGCTCGCGCGCCACGCCGATGCGTTCGCGCGCGCTCGCGCCGGCGAGACCCACAAGCTGTTCTTGCGGCCGGGCACCTGATGGGCCACGCGGAGGCCGCATGTGCGGCGTGATCGCGCGCTGGGGGCCGCCCGGCGATCCCGAGCTGCGTGCGCGGATCGACGCCGGGCTCGCGGCCATCGGTCATCGCGGTCCCGACGGGCGCGGCACCTGGATCGGTGATGGCATCGCGCTCGGCCACGCCCGGCTCGCGGTGATCGATCTCGAAGGTGGCGCGCAGCCGATCGGCAATGCGGATGGCTCGATCCGCGCCGTGATCAACGGCGAGCTCTATGGTTTCGAAGCGCAGCGTGCGGCGCTCGAGGCGCGCGGGCACGTGTTCCGGACGCGCTGCGATGGCGAGCTGCTCGTGCACCTCTACGAGGAGCACGGCGATGCGTTCCTCGCCGAGCTGCGTGGCGAGTACGCGTTCGTGCTGTGGGATGGCAGGCGACGCCGGTTGCTCGCGGCGCGCGATCGGTTCGGCATCAAGCCGCTGGTGTGGGCGCGACGCGGCGACGAGCTGTGGTTCGCGTCGGAGGCCAAGGCGCTGTTCGCGGCGGGGCTGCCGGCGGCGTGGGACGTCACCGCGATGCAGCAGGCGCTGTTCTCGCAGTACCTGGCGCCGGCGCGCACGCTGTTTCACGGCGTCGAGGAGCTGGTGCCCGGGACGCTGCTCGAGGCGACCTCGCCGGGACAGATCGCGGTGCATCGCGGGCCGCCGTTGCCGGCCGTGCCCGACGGTGACGTGGTGGCGACGATCCGGGCGTCGCTCGAGGAGGCCGTCAGCGTACGGCTGCGCGCCGACGTGCCGGTCGCGGCCTATCTCTCCGGTGGGCTCGACTCGAGCCTGGTCGTCGCAGTCGCCGCGCGCCACGCGCCGATCACGGCGTTCGGGATCGCGTTCGATCGCGCGCCGTACGACGAGCATCGCGAGGCCGCCGCGTTCGCGCGCCAGCTCGGCGTGCCGTTTCACCCGGTGCAGGTGACCCAGGACGCGATCCTCGAGCAGCTGCCCGATGCGGTGTTCCACTCCGAGGGCCTGTGCATCAACGGCCAGCTGACGGCGAAGTTCCTGCTGTCGCGCGCGGTGCGCGACGCCGGCTTCAAGGTGGTGCTCGCAGGCGAGGGGGCCGACGAGGTGTTCTTCGGG
>JAEYYY010000422.1 GCA_023430775.1 Pseudomonadota bacterium | reverse complement strand
GCCACAAGAACGGCAACTTCAGCGCGCTGTCCGCACAGTGCGTCAGCTGCCATCACGACGACGATCTGAAGGCCGTCAACACCGCGGGTGTCCCGCACGCCGGCGTCAACCTCGGCTGCGCGACCTGCCACAACCCGAACTCGTGGCGTCCGGCGCAGGGCACGGCGCTGTTCGGTCGCGAATCGGTGTGTCGGTGATCGCGACATTGTCGTCGTGGTCTCCTCTGCGAGGAGAGTTGTCGCGATGAGACGCATCCTCGCCCTCGCCCTTGCCGTGTCGATCGCGCCGTCGATCGTCCGGGCAGATGATGACGAGGAGCCGGATCCGGAGGAGGAAGAGAGCGACGAGGAGCCCGATCCGGAAGACGAGCCGGTCGCGCCGCCTCCCAAGCCCGGAGCCAAGAAGTCCAAGGACGACTTCGTCAAGCAAGACCTCACCGGCCACGACCTGGCGGGCAGCGCGAAGGCCAACCTGTTCGAGAAGGACCGGTTCTACGTCGACAAGGTCGACACCAAGAAGACGGCGAAAGGCACGCTCGTCCAGGGCAACCTGACCTCGACGCTGTTCGGTTATCGCGAGAGCGGCGGCGAGCTCACCGGTGGACTGATCGGCGCCGACGCGAACGTCCCCGCAGGCAGTCAGTTCACGCGCCTGTTCACCGAGGTTCGCTCGCAGACCGACTTCCGGCACATCGGCGGCGGCAAGTGGGATGCACGCGCGGACTTCCGCGCTCGCTACGCCGCCGATCCGGGCAGCAACACCGCCAACTACACCCCCGCGGACAACTCGTCGTCGCAGTCGGGCTTGCTCGGCGAGAACGAGCTCGAGGTCCGCGAGCTGTGGCTGATCCGCGGCGGCAAGCGCAGCGACATCATCTTCGGTCGCCAGTTCGTCCAGGATCTCGCGGGCGTCAAGTTCGACGGTCTACGCATCGACTACGCGAAGTCGGAGAAGTTCACGCTGCTCGGGTTCGGCGGGCTCTATCCGATCCGCGGCTCGCGATCGATCACCACCGATTACACGCCGCTGGTGTCACCGGATCCGGATCCGGCCAACAACGTCCGGCCAGGCGCGGGGCGCTTCACGGGCGCGGGCGGGTTCGGCGCGGCGTACCGTACGCAGAACACGTACGGCTCCTTCGGTGGCGTCACGCTGGTGCCGTTCGCCGCCGAGTCACCACGCGTGTTCGGTACGGCCACCGGGTACTGGCGCGCGGGCCCCAAGCTCGATCTCTATCACTACGGTGTCATCGATCTCGTCGGCTCCAATGCCGTCAACGCCGGGTTGACCAACCTGTCGCTCGGCGCCAACTACAAGCCCGATCAACGGCTGCGCGCGACCCTGGCGTTCCATCGCGTCGACACCGAAACGCTCAACGTCCAGGCCCACGCGTTCCTCAACGACCCCAACAACACGGTCGACATCATCCAGAACGAAGCGTTTCTCGCCCGCGTGGCGCAGAACTCGGGGCGCGCGAGCCTGTCGGCCGGGCTCGGTCAGCTCCAGCGCTTCGAGATCACGATCGCTTCGGCCCTCCGCTACCGCGGCCAGATCGTCCTGCCGTCGCTGATGGAAGGCGGCGGCAACAACGTCATCCTGCCGCCCGGCAAGTCGGTCGAGGTGTTCGGCTCGATCGTCGATCGGCGGTCGTTCAAGAAGCTGCGGCTCGGCATCGACGGGGCGCGCATCTTCAAGGTCGGCGGCGACACCTATCAGCGCACGACGAGCAACACGGTCCGCGTGTTCGCGGCGCGCGAGCTCAAGGATGGCCACGGCGAATGGGAGGCCGAGGTCACCTACGCCAAGACCAAGGACGATCTGGCAGGCACCGCGTGCGCCAGCGTGCTGACGTGCTTCGGATCCGCGAGCGCGAGCGGCCTGTCCGCCGGCGGCAACCTCTACTACCGCTTCAATCGCGACTGGTTCGGGATGACGAGCCTGTTCCTCACCCGTCAGAACGTCAGCACGCTCGACGGGAACGACCCGCCGATCACCGGCTTGTCGGGCTTCTTTCGCGTCGCCTATCGCTACTAACTAGCCGTCGACTAGGTGCGTTGTTCCTCCGGATCCCGGAAGGCCATGCCTCGTCTACTCCTCCTCGTGCTCGCGTGCGTGCTCGCGTCGTCATCCGCCGACGCGCAGCCGAAGGATTTCTTCAACACGTCACCCAAGCCGCTGTCCAAGAGTCACGCGCACCTCGACGACCCGGCGCATTGCAACGACTGCCACGTCAACAACACGCGCGTGGTCAACAGCAAGGCGTGCCTCGCGTGTCACGACCACGACGACCTCGCGAAGAACATCTCCGCGGGCAAGGGCTATCACGCGAGCAAGGACGTCAAGGGCAAGGCTTGCGACACCTGCCACAAGGAGCATCAGGGGCTGCCGTTCGACATCCGCGGCTGGGTCGCGGTCGGCGGCGAGGCCAGGTTCGATCACAAGCTCTCCGGCTGGCCGCTCCAGGGCAAGCACGCGACGACGAAGTGCCTTGATTGCCACAAGGCGAGGAACAAGCAGGGCCTGACGACGTACATGAACACCGACCGGACGTGCGGCACCTGCCACGCGAAGGAGTCGCCGCACCAGTTCAAGCGTCAGGACATGATGGCCTGCGAGCGCTGTCACTCGGAGAGCGTGTGGAAGCCCTGGAAGCAGCGCGCTGCGCGCTTCGATCACGACGACAAGCGCGATGCCGGGATGCCGCTGCTCGGCGCGCACAAGCCGCTCGTCAACAACTGCGCGAAGTGCCACCCCAAGGCGGTCTTCGATCTGCCGTTCGCCAATCCCGCGTCGTGCGGCAACGCCGGCTGTCACGCCAGCCCGCACGACAAGCACCTGTTCGGCATCAAGGCCTGCGAGTCGTGCCACTCGCCGACGTTCACCAAGCTGCGCGAGATCAAGTACGACCACGACAACCTGACTCGCTTCGATCTCGGGCCACGTCACCGCAAGCTCGCCTGCTACGACTGCCACACCAGGACGCGCGGCGAGAAGAAGCCTTCGGGCACCTGCGCCGAGTGCCACGCGAAGGACAACAAGCACGGGACGCGGTTCAAGCAGTTCGGCGATCCGCCCGAGTGCAAGACCTGTCACCTGTCGGGCGCGCTGACGTTCGCGTCGTTCACGTTCGATCACGGCCGCCAGACCAGATGGCCGCTGACCGCGAAGCACAAGACGAACTGCCGCAACTGTCACCGCGGCAAGGGACCGGCTGACTTCGAGAAGTTCGAGGCGGGCGGCCGGGCGTGCAAGAGCTGTCATCAGCACCAGAAGCCGCAACCGGTGCACGCCAGCCCGAAGTATCCGCAGGGCAGGTGGGAGGACGGCAAGTGCCTCAAGTGCCACGTCCAGCCGGGCGACAACACGATGCGCAACCACAAGGAGCTCGAGAAGGAGTTCCACGGCCCGAGCTCGGACTTCCCTCTGCTCAAGCAGCACAAGGGGCTCGACTGCAACCTCTGCCACAAGAACCGCGCCGCCGGGACCAAGGGCACGACGTTCGAGGAGGAGTCGCCCGAGTGCGGCGATCGCTGTCACGAGGACGCGCTGCACGAGGGCACGCTCGGCAAGCTGTGCACGCCGTGTCACGAGTCGGGGACGTGGAGCGCGGCCAAGTTCGATCACGACAAGCCGTTCCCCGACGGCGGCAGCTATCCGCTCGTCGGCGAGCACGTCAAGCTCGACTGCGAGCGCTGCCACACCGCGGCGAAGAAGTTCAAGGACACGCCGAAGAACTGCGCGGCGGCGCAGTGTCATCAGGACGACGACGCGCACAAGGGCCGCCTGGGGACCGCCTGCGAGCAGTGCCACGAGCCGACCGGCGACGTGACGTTCAACCACAACACGATGTCGAAGTTCCGGCTGGACGGAAAACACCTCGAGGTCAGGTGCAGCGATTGCCACCCGTCGAAGACGTTCAAGCCGCGGCCGGCGACCTGCTTCGGCTGCCATCCCGAGCCCGCCGTGCACAAGGGCAGCTACGGGACCGGTTGCGAGCAGTGCCACACCACGCGGACGTGGGAGGACATCAAGCCGCTGCACGACGTCGGCGACTTCTCGCTCAAGGGCTCGCACAACAACCTCGCGTGCGAACGCTGCCACCGCGATAGTCGCCCGCTCGCCGGCAGCGGCAACCTGTGCCTCAACTGCCACCGCCAGGACGACATCCACAACAACTCGCTGTCACCGCGCTGCGGTGAGTGCCACACGCAGTGGAGCTTCGCGCCCGCGCGCTTCGATCACGGCCGCGTCGGCTGCAACCTGACCGGCCTGCACCGCACGATCGCGTGCTTCGATTGCCACAAGAACGGCAACTTCAGCGCGCTGTCCGCACAGTGCGTCAGCTGCCATCACGACGACGATCTGAAGGCCGTCGACACCATGAATGTCCCGCACGGCGGCACGAACCTGGGCTGCGCGACCTGCCACAACCCCAACTCGTGGCGTCCGGCGCAGAACCAGGCGTTCTTCGGTCGCGAATCGGTGTGTCGCTGAACACCGGATCGATAGTTCCATGCCAATCACCGGCGAGCAGCACCGCGCGGCGACACTCTCCGGTGGAGCTTCGACGCGGGCGGTTCGATCATCCGCACGTCGCATGCGCCTCGCAAAGCTCGCAGTTGTCCTCGCGATCGCCGGGTGCGGTAGCAAGCAAGCCGCGCCCCCGCCGCCATCACCACCACCGCCTGCACCGATCGTGACGTCGCCGGGTCCGCTGTCGGCGAGCCACGCGGCGCTCGACAACCAGGGCGGCTGCTTCGAGTGTCACACCGACGATCAGGGCGGGCACGCGAACGTGAAGTGCCTCGGCTGTCACGACCATCACGATCTCCGCGTGCGGATCACGCAGGCGCGCGGTTTTCACGCGAGCCCGCCGGTTCGCGACAAGGAGTGCAGGGTCTGTCATCGCGAGCACAAGGGACGCGGCTTCGATCCGATGGGCTGGAACACGATGCCGGGTGGGATGGCCGGCTTCGATCACGCGCTCACCGGCTGGCCGTTGACCGGCAAGCACGCGACGAGCTGCGACCGCTGCCACACCGCGAAGAACAAGCAGGGGCTCGCGACGTTCCTCGGCGTCGACACGCGCTGCTCGTCGTGTCACGCCAGGCAGCCGCACGGCTTCACCGATCCGAGCAAGCCGATCTCCCGCTGCGAGCGCTGTCATGGCGATGCGGCCTGGAGACCAGCGCTGCCGGCGCTGCAGTTCGACCACGAGGATCGCCAGGATGCGGCGTTCGGGCTGGCCGCGGATCACGCCGGCGTCGCCTGCGCGAAGTGCCATCCGGGCGGTTTATTCGACCTGCCGGCGTTCGACTGTGTGACCTGCCACCCCAAAGGAACACCGAAGAAGCGCCCACGCTGACAGTTTTGGGCGACTCCGGGAACATGTCCTGCGGCCGTCGCGTTGCTCGAACATCATGGAGCACGCGTCGTGAACCCCGGTGAAAACCTCGGGATCTGGCTCGTCCTCCTCGTCGGGTTCGTCGCGGTCGCCGGCTGGAATATCTCGCGGCTCGCCGCCGTACGGCCGACCCTCGACCGGCTGGTCGCGGTGCTCGGCGGCGCGGCCATCCTGGCGGTCGTGATCGGCGCCTCGCTGGTGGTCACCGAGATCACCGAGTGCACCTTCGCGGCGTCCAGCCTCCAGTGCAGCAAGGCCGAGATCCTGCTCGTCGCCGCGATGGATCTGGTGGCGAGTGCCGCGCTGATCACGGCGTGGCTGCGGACCGATGCGTGTCGCGCGCCGTTCGTCGCGTCACTGCCGCGGACGCGGCGGCAACGTGCCGTGCGCGGCACGCTGCATGTCTAGTGGGTGATCGGCGCGATGAACTCGTTGTCATCCGGGTTGCCGACCGAGATGTCCTTGATCACCGTCGATTCGCCCGCGTAGCCGAGGTTGCCGCGCTGCGTGGCGAACTTGAGGCCGTTGATCGTCACCCAGTCCTTCAGCGTGTAGGCGATCTTCTGCGCACCCTTGACGATCTCGATGCGCATGATCGTGCTCGTGGTCTTGTCGACGACCGGATGAAACTCGAGATCCTTGCGTAGCGGGTCATCGAACGTGACCTTGATCTCCTCGAGGTTCTCGTTGATGTTGCCGGACTCGTCCTTCGCCGGTCCGATGTACGCGAGCTTCGCGCCGGGCTCGAGGATCAAGAACTGCATCGCCATCACGGCGGTGTGCTCGTTGTACGCTTCCTTCGCGATCTTGAGGCCGGTCGCGCGGCCTGCCTCGTCGAGGTTCTGCTTCTTCTCCTTCTCGCCGGGCTGCTGCACGTAGCCCATGCTGAAGTCGCCGTAGAGCTCGTAGCCGACCACGAGATCGGTGCCATCGGTGCGATGCAGGCGCCCGAGGTGGCGGCCGTTCCAGCGATCCCAGATGTGCTCGACGTCGACGACCTGCTTGCCATCGGAGGTCACCGTCTGGCGCCAGCGGATCTGCTTCGCCTTCTCCCAGTTGCCGGGACCGCCGGCGGCCGCGAACACCTTCTCGGCGATCTCGACGGCCTTGGCTTCGGAGCCGGCCTTGTCGAACGCGGCCGGTGCACCGGGGTAGCGCTGGAACGTGGTACGGCCTGGCCCGCAGGCGGCGACGAGGGCGAGAGCGAGGAGCAAACGCTTCATGCGCCGGAGTACGCCACCGGGGCCCGCAGCTGTCCATCGAGGGCGGCGACAAATGCTGGCGCTACAGATCGACGAAGTTCCACGGTTGCGCCGCGGCGAGGTCGATGAACGCGCGGACCGTCGCCGACAGCAGGCGGCCACCGGGGTAGACCAGCTGGATCGGCACCGGCGCGGGCTCGTGGCGAGCGAGCACGATCTCGAGCTGGCGCTCCCGGATCGCGGCGGCGACCTGATAGCTCAGCACCATCGCGAGCCCGGCCCCGGCGCGCGCGAGCTCGATCACCGCATCGGCGCTGGTCGACGAGAAGCGTGGAGCGATCGCGACCGCGTGATCGCCACCGCGCGTGAATCGCCAGCTCGGTTCGGCGCCGAGCCCGGTGAACTGGAGCAGGCGGTGGCGCACGAGATCGCTCGGCTTGCGCGGTCGCTTGTGCGCGGCGAGGTAGGACGGTGCGCCGACCACGACGCGCCGGGTCTTGCCGGCGGCGCGGGCGTGGAGGGTCGAATCCGCCAGCGCTCCGATCCGGACGGCGACATCGATGCCGTCGTCGATCAGGCTGGCATTGCGATCCGACAGCACGAGCTCGGCGGTGATCGCGGGATGCGCGGTGAGCAGCTCCGCGATCAGCGGCGCGACATGAAGCCGCCCGAACACGTTCGGCGCGGCGACCACCAGGCGGCCGGCCGGTGCGAGCTGAGCACTGCGCGCGGCGGCCTCGGCATCGGCGAGCTCGGCGAGCACCCGGCGGGCACGCTCGAGATAGCGGGCGCCGGCCTCGGTCAGCGCCACCGAGCGCGTGGTGCGCTGGAGCAGGCGGACCTCGAGGTGATCCTCGAGGCCGGCGATCAGCCGGGTGATCGCCGAGGGCGAGGTCTTGAGCGTGCGCGCCGCCGCGGTGAACCGGCGAGCCTCGGCAACCGCCACGAACGCGGCCATGGCGGCCGTCCTGTCCATCTGGCGATTATTGCATGGGTTGCAATAGTGTTCCGAGAAGCGTGATGATTGTTGAGACCGCGCCGCGGCGCCATCCTGTTGCCATGACCCGGCCGACCAGCGACATCGCGTTCACCCCTGCGGTCAAGGCGTTCCAGACCCGCTATGGCTCGCGCACCGCCTACGCGCGGATGGAGGCGCGCGGTGGCTTCCCGCAGGATCTGGAGGAAGACATCGCCGCGTTCATCGCCGAGCAACGCAGCTTCTTCTTCGCCACCGCGAGTGCCGACGGCCAGCCGTACATCCAGCACCGCGGTGGACCGCCGGGCTTTCTCCAGGTGCTCGGTCCGCGCACGCTCGCGTTCGCCGATTACCGCGGCAACAAGCAGTTCATCTCGATCGGCAACCTCGCCGACAACCCGAAGGTGCACCTGTTCCTGATCGACTACACGCAGCGCGCGCGCGTCAAGATCTGGGGCAGGGCGCGGGTGGTCGACGATCCCGCCGCGATGGCGGCACTCGGGCTGCGCGTCGTCGCGCCCGGTGCGGTGGTCGAGCGCGCGATCGTGATCGACATCGAGGCCTACAACGAGAACTGCCCGCAGCACATCCCGGTGCGGATCGAAGCGGAGGATGTCGCGCGCCTGCTCGCCGAGCGCGACGCGAAGATCGCCGACCTCGAGGCCGCACTCCGCGAGGCTACGCGCCGGTGATCGGCACCACCATCGAGTCGAACTCGACACCGGTGGCGTCGATCGCGTGCATGATCAGCTCGTCGACGCCGACCTCGACGATCACGAAGTGGATCACCGCCTCGGAGAACGCGGTGAAGCTCGACTCGCCGACGTTGCGCGTGCCCCGGCCACCACCGCCGGTGACCACGTAGGCGACGCCGTTCTGCGGGTGCATGCGCTCGTAGTCGTGGTCGTGACCGGCGAGGACGAGCTGGACGCCATGCCGCTCGGCGACCGGTGCGAGGAGCGAGCGCAGCTTGGTGTCGCTGCCGTGATCGCCCGACGAGTACGGCGGCCGGTGCATGAACAGGATCTTCCACGGCCGGTCGGTGGTCGCGAGATCCTGGTCGAGCCACGCGATCTGCGTCGCGTAGTCGGCCTCGGTGTCGAGCGCGGCGAAGTGGATGCGCCCGTAGTCGAACGAGTACCACTTCTCGCCGCCGTCGCCGGGCAGCGCGAACACCTGGCGGAACGGCGCGCCTCGCATGGTCTCGTAGTCGTGGTTGCCGGCGGCGGGAAAGAACGCGAGGTTCTTGAACAGCTCGGCGTAGATCCCGAACACGTTGTCCTCGAACTGACCGATCGAGCCATTGTCGTAGGCGACGTCGCCGGTGTGGATCATCAGGTCATAGGGGAACTCGAACATCTGGTCGCGCAGCGCGAGCTGATCCGAGCCGCCTCCACCGGAGTCACCGAACGCGAGGAACCGGATGGTCTCGGTGCTCGCCAGCTCCGGGGCGGTGCGAAACCCCGTCGGCGCCGACAGCTGCGCCGAACCGCCGAGCTGATAGCAGTAGATCGTGTTCGCGGTGAGGCCGTCGAGCGTGGCCCACAGCTGCTCCTCGCCGGCGGTGCGCGGGATCCCGGGCTCGACGGTGCCGAGCGCCGTCGCCGCCGCGACCCCGGGCTCCGCATACTCGACCTGACCGCCGCCATCTCCGGTCGACACCCAGCCGAGCATCGTCGAGGTGCTGGTCAGCTGCTGCAGATAGGGTTGCCGCCGAACCGCGGCGGTCAGCATCGCTCCATCACCGCACGGCTCGCGAAGCCCCTCGATCGGCGAGCCGCGGTCGAGTGGATGCGAGGTGTCGCCGAGCTTGGTCGCGCCGAGGTTTCCAGACTGGTTGAGGTTGCAGGCGCCGATCAGCATCAGGCCCGCGCATCGGTACTTCCTGGTCATGGGTAGCTTGTGACCGGGGTTGTCGGCGAGGAGTTCGCTGCAACCGTCGCGAGCTCGTGGTGTCGGGGCCGCTCGCGCCGTGATTTCACACGGCTTTCGCAGATCCAACGCCGATTGGACGCGGCCGGCCGGGATCCAACACGCATCCCACAGCAGTCGAGCGAGCCGGCTCCTAGGGTCGAATCATGCAAACGCTTCGACCCCACCTCACGCAGATCGTGGTCGGCACCGACTTCAGTCCGTGCGCGGGCGCCGCCCTCGATTATGCGAGTCAGCTCGGCGCCGCGCGGATCACCCTGGTGCATGTCTGCGAGCTCGGCAGCGAGCTCGGCCTCCCCGAGGACCTCATCACCGCGGCGCGCGACGAGGAGCAGCTGGCGCGCTGCCGCGATCAGCTCGCCGCCACCGTGGCCGCGTACCAGGCACGCGGCGTCGCGATCCAGGGCCTGCTGCGCACCGGCAAGCCGTGGGAGAAGCTCAACAACGCGGCCGCCGAGGTCGGCGCCAACCTGATCGTGATCGGCCGGGTCGGCGCGGATGGTGGTGGTGATCGCGATGACGGCCAGCCGTTCGGCGTCGTCGCCAAGCATCTGCTGCGACGGTCCAGTCGTCCGGTCTTGATGGTGCCGCCGCGCTCCGGCGGGGAGGTGGCGCCGTGACCCGCCTTGCCTGGTCTCGCCGCACCGCCGAGGCACTGTTCGTCGGCTCCGCCGTCGGTGACCCGGTCTCCAGGACCGCGTGTGTCGTCGTCACCGGCGCCGTCG
>JAEYYY010000403.1 GCA_023430775.1 Pseudomonadota bacterium | reverse complement strand
CGTCGGCGGGCTGGTCCACGCGAGCGAGCACGTCGCGGTGCGCGCCAACGCGTATCGGTCATTTCGCGCGCCGACGCTGAACGAGCTGTATCGGCCGTTCCAGGTCGGCACCATCCTGACCGCCGCGAATGCCGAGCTGCGCCCCGAGACGCTGTGGGGCGCGGAGCTCGGACCGCAGGTGAAGCTCGCGGGGATCAAGGTCAGCGCGATCGGCTTCTGGAATCGCCAGTCGGACGCGATCGCGAACGTCACCCTCGTCGAGCCGCTGCCGAGCGGCGCGATGCGACAGCGCCAGAACCTCGGTGAAGCGCGGATCGCCGGCATCGAGCTCGCGGCACGCTGGCAGCCGGCGCCGGCGTGGACGGTGGCGGTGTCTCACACCTACGTCGACGCGAAGGTGACCGACGCTCCCGGGCATCCGGATCTCGTAGGCAAGCCGCTGCCGCAGGATCCGAAGCTGCGCGCGACCGCCGCGATCGCGTTCGAGGATCCTCGCATCGCCAGCATCGTCGCGCAGGTCCGCTACCTCGGCAGGATGTTCGAGGACGACCTGGCGACGCTGCCGATCGGTGCGGTCGCGCTGGTCGATGCGCGGGTCGCCCGCGAGCTCGGCGGCGGTGTCGGCGTGTTCTCGGCGGTGCAGAACCTGTTCGACCGGCGCTATCTCGTCGGCCGGGCCGGCGTCGATACCGAAGGCGCGCCGCGCACTGTCGAGGTCGGCGTCACCTACCGTCGCTGATCGCACGTGCGCCCAGGCACGGCGGTCGTCGACGCACGGTCGATCGAACAGCCTCTCGCCCCACCGGCGGAGCACGGATGCGTCAGACGAAGCGATCGCTGGCGCAACGGTTGCTCGGGTCGCGCGCATGAACTCCATCGACATGTTCCGGAGCGGGCTGCCCGCTGATGATGAAGACTCTCCGCCATCCACCGCCCTCAACCGCGGTCTCGGGTGGTTCAGCATCGCGCTCGGTGCCTTCGAGCTCGCCGCTCCGAGGCTTCTCGCACGCGGCATCGGCATCGAGCCGGGAGTCGTCACCTCGGCGGTGACGCGCGTGATGGGCGCCCGCGAGATCGCCGCCGGCATCTCCGTGCTGTTGCAGCCGCGCAAGCCGTGGCCGCTGTGGGCACGCGTCGCGGGTGATGCCCTCGATCTCGCGCTGCTCGGTATCGCGTCGACCCGGCGCACCAGCAGCTTGCGGCTCGCCGGTGCGTTCGCCGCGGTCGGCGGCGTCACCGCGCTCGATGTCATCGCGGGCATCAAGACGCAGCGCGCTCGCACCAGCGCGAACCGGCCGGTGATCTACGCGGTCACGATCGCGAAGCCACCGAAGGCGGTCTACGACTACTTCCGCAACTTCTCGCAGCTGCCGGTGATCATGGATTACCTCGAGGAGGTGCGCGAGGAAGGCAAGCTCTCGCACTGGGTGGCCAAGCCGATCCTCGGCAACAAGACGGTGTCGTGGGATGCCGAGATCGTCGACGACATCCCCGGTCAGATCATCTCGTGGCAATCCGTCGAGGGCTCCGCGATCCAGATGCGCGGCCGCGTGACGTTTGCCGAGGCGCCCGCCGGTACGGGCACCGAGGTGCGCGTCGAGATGGAGCTCGGCTTCAAGGGCCTCGGCACCAGCACGGCGCTCGCGAAGCTGTTCTCGAAGCCGCAGATCAAGGGCGACCTGCGGCGCCTCAAGCAGGTGCTCGAGACCGGCGAGGTGCTGATCTCCGACGCCACCGTCACCCGCAAGCCACACCCGGCACAGCCGAGCGAACCGGACGTGATCGCGCAGAACCCGCACGCGGCGGTCTCGAAGTGGGCGGTGCGGCCATGAGAGCGACCTGCTGGATGGGCAAGAAGAAGGTCTCGGTCGAGCACGTTCCGGATCCGCAGATCCTCAACGCGCGCGACGCGATCGTGAAGGTGTCGTCGACCACGATCTGTGGCTCGGACCTCCACCTCTACAACGGCTTCGTGCCGACGATGCAGAAGGGCGACATCCTCGGCCACGAGTTCATGGGTGAGATCGTCGAGCTCGGCCGCGGCGTCAAGAACCTCAAGGTCGGCGACCGCGTCGTCGTGCCGTTCGCGATCGCGTGCGGCAACTGCGGCAGCTGCAAGCTCGGCAACTACACCTGCTGCGAGAACAGCAACCCGACGCCGTGGCTCCCCGAGAAGATGATGGGCCACGCCACCTGCGGCTGCTTCGGCTACTCGCACCTCACCGGCGGGTTCGCCGGCGGCCAGGCCGAGTACGTGCGCGTGCCGTTCGCGGATTTCGGGGCGCTCAAGGTGCCGTCGACGCTGACCGACGAGCAGGCGCTGTTCCTGTCCGACATCTTTCCGACCGGCTTCATGGGCGCCGAGTTCTGCGAGATCGTGCCGCGCAAGGTGATCGCGGTGTGGGGCGCCGGTCCCGTCGGCCAGTTCGCGATCGCCAGTGCGAGGATGCTCGGCGCCGAGCGCGTGATCGCGATCGATCGCTTTCCGTATCGCCTCCAGATGGCGGTCGACAAGGCCGGCGCCACCGACGCGATCAACTACGAGGAGCAATCGGTGCAGGAGGTGTTGCGCGATCTCACCGCCGGTCGCGGGCCGGATGCGTGCATCGACGCCGTCGGCCTCGAGGCGCACGGTGCCGGCCTGCAGGCCGCGCACGACACCGTCAAGCAGAAGCTCAAGATCCAGATGGATCGTCCGCTCGCGGTGCGCGAGGCGATCATGGCCTGTCGCAGCGGCGGCATCGTCTCGATCCTCGGCGTCTATGCCGGCTTCGTCGACAAGTTCCCGCTCGGCGCGATGATGAATCGCGGTCTGACGATCAAGGCGGCGCAGTGCCACGTCCACCGCTACATGAAGCCACTGCTCGAGCGCATCGAGCGTGGCGAGATCGATCCGAGCTTCGTGGTCTCGCACCGCATGAACCTGAACGAGGCCGCGCAGGGCTACGACATGTTCATGCACAAGCAAGACGAGGTCATGAAGATCGTCATGCACTCCTGAGCCCGGCCGGCATCGCCTTGCGCGCGATCGCGACGCCGAGCGCGATCAGGCCGAGGCCGCCGATCGCGACGAAGCCGAGATCCCAGGCGAGCTCGTTGTCGCCTGGATGGACGTGGTGCACGCGCAGCACGAGGTGATCGACGATCCCCTCGACGAAGTTGAACGCGCCCCAGCCGGTGAGCATCGAGCCGACCAGCAGCCGGCCGCTCCACGCCCGGTTGTCCCTGCCCGCATGAAACAGCAGGCCGACGCCCGCCACGCACGCGATCCACATCGCGGCGTGGAACAGGCCGTCCCGCACCATGTTGTATTTCATCGCGACCAGCGTCGTCGGTGGCGTGACCGCCGACAGCATGTTGTGCCACTGCAGGAGCTGGTGCAGCACGATGCCGTCGACGAAGCCGCCCAGGCCGATGCCGAGCACGAGCCCGGCGCGCACCATCCGGCGCCAGGCGAGGTCATGCGCTCTCATCGATCACCTCTCATCCAGCGCACGAGCACCAGCGCGAGCACGCCCGAGAGCACGATCGGCAGCAGCACCGCGGACAGGTGAAACGAGAAGTCCTGAGACAGGACGAGCGATCGTGCTTCGATGCCCGGTGCACAAGACGGACAGGCCAGCATCCCCCGGGTGGGTGCAAGCCGCGTGCGCCTACTGCTTCAGCTTCTCGATGTAGACCTCGGCGTCGGACATCGCCTTCATCGCTTCCTGGAGCGCCTTCTCGTCCTTCTTGCGAAGCGCGTCGATCATCGTCACCCAGGCCGTCTCCCGCGTCTCGATGTACGCGCGCAGGTTCTTCTCGAGCTCCTTGGGGAGTCGTTCGGCAGACCACACGAGCGCCTTGCCCTCGCGCCACACCGGAAGGATCTCGGATTCGATCACGTCGGCGATCTCCTCCTCGGTGAGCTTCTCGTCGGCGGCGAGCTGGTTGTAGCGATCGAGCGCCTTGCTCTCGAGCTTCGCGAACTTCTCGAACTTGTCCCTCGCCGAGGACAGCAGCACGGTCTGTTCCGGCGCGGGGATCACGTGCGCGGCACCGATCGCCAGCGCCGATGCCGCGAACACCGCGACCACGCGCGCCGTGTGCTGCTTGTGCGTGGCGAGCACCAGACCGGCGAGGAAGCCGCCGACGAGACCGCCGATGTGCGCCCGCAGATCGATCGTGCTGCTGGAGAGCCCGATGCCGAGGTTCGCCGCCAGGAAGATGGCGAAGCTCGTAGACTGCTTGCGCAGCGTCTCCTTGTCGAACCGCTCGTGGTGCCGCAGCAGAAACGCGGGCCACGCACCGAAGATGCCGAAGATCGCCCCCGAGGCGCCGGCCGCGACTGCCTTGCCCGCGATCGCACTCGCGATGCCGCCGGTCAGCCCCGAGAACAGATAGATCGCGATGAACCCGGCGCGTCCGAAGGCAGGCTCGACGAGCCGGCCACCGAGCCCGAGCCCGAACATGTTCATCCCGAGGTGAAGCAGCCCGTAGTGGAGGAACATCGACGACAGCAGCCGCCACGACTCGCCGTCGAGCGTCGCCGGCCCGAAGTTGCCGCCGAGGTCGAACATCAGCTCGGGGTTCGGCATCAGCAGATCCGCGCCGGCCGTCAGCGAGAACACCCACGCCGCGATGTTGGTCGCGACCAGCACGATCGTGACGATCGGCAGCGGCAGCTTCGGATCGCGCGGCGGCGGCGGGTCTTGTTCCATCACGCGGACCTTACCGCTTCAGCTGTGCTTCGACCGCTGTCGGCCTGTCGGTGACCCGCAACTTTTTCTCGAAGCGCTGATAGCCGGCGCGCTCGACGATGACGGTGTGGTCGCCGCGCGTCAGCTCGGTGCGGAACGGCGTGAGGCCCCGGCGCACGCCGTCGACGAACACCGTCGCTCCGGCGGGCGTCGAGCTGACCTCGAGGACGCCGGCCGGCGCCAGCGTGGCGCGCAGCTTCGCGGTGGTGCCGGCGTCGAACGCGCGCTTGACCTCCCAGGTGATGTGGCCGGCGAGCTTGACCTGGATCCAGTGATCGCCACCGGCGACGCGGTGGAGCAGCGGCGCCTTGCCGGCGAGCACGCCATCGATCCACACCTCGGCACCCTTGACGTCGGCGACGATGTCGAGCTCGGCCTCGGTGGGCACCTTCGGCAGCGACGCCGCGAGCTCGGCACGGACCAGCATCGAGCCGGCGGTCAGCGTGACCTTCTGCTGCCAGTCCCTGGCACCGGGCGCCTTGACCAGGATCGTGTAGTCGCCGAGCGCGAGGTTATCGATCGCGAGCGGCGTGGTGCCCTTGCGTTCGCCGTTGACGAACACCTCGGCCTGCTTGATGTCGGCATCGATCACGAGCCGGCTCTTCGCGGCGACGATCGGACGCAGCACGGGGAGCAAGACCTGCGTCTGGCCGTCGAGCACGTCGACCCATTGCGTGAACGGATCGAACCCCGGCTTCGCGATCTCGACCAGGTGCCGGCCCACGGGCACCCGGAGCTTCGCGGGCACCGTGCCGTGCGGCTGGCCATCGATCGTCACCGGCAGCCCGGCGATCGTCGGATCGGCATCGGCGCGCACCTCGACGAAGCCGGCGTTGGTGCGCTGCATCGTGATCGCCAGCGTCGGGATCGCCTTCGGAGAGATCGTCACCGTCTTCTCGACGTCGTCGTAGCTCTGGTGCTCGAGGATCACGATCACCGGGCCGGCGGCGAGCCTGCCGGTCCACGGCGTCTTTGCGACGGCACCGCAGCGCTTGCTGCCGAGATAGATCGTCGCGCCGACGGGAGTGCTCTCGATCTTGATCGGATACTTGCCCTTGCGGTCGGCGAGGCAGGCGGTGGCTGCCGGCTCGGGCTTGGGCTTGGGCTTGGGAGCCGCGATCGCGACGGAGGTCCCGACGAGCCCGACCAGGACGACGATCAACCAGCGAATCACTTCGCGATCGTAGCAGCCCTCCGGGCGAGCTGAGCGATCGGGTGCTTCTGCTTGCCGGTCTCGAGCGCGATCACGCGTTCCGTGACCTTTTCCTCGGCCGTGCCCCAGTTCTCGATCACGGTCACGTAGACCTTGGTGCGAGCGCTCGCGCGATTGCGGTCCGACGCGAAGTAGTGCGCGAACACGTTGTAGGTGCCGGCCGGCGCCTTGCGCATCACGTACATCTCCGGACCGTAGCCCTGGGTGACGTCCTGCGTGAGCTCGCCGCCGCTGCGGGTGTGGCGGTGCTGGTAAAAGCACTCCTCGCCCGACGGCTCGATGACGTGCAGATCGACGTCGGTCGCATCCGTGTTCCACGTGATGCTGACCACGACATCCGCGCGGTCGAGACGCGCTTCCTGCTGGAGCGTGGCGAGGCGGGCGGCCGCGTAGCCGCGCAGGTGATCGTTGCCCGGCTTCTGCACGATGCCGCGCAGGAAGCGCAGGTAGTCGAGGACGACGATCGTGCGCAGATCGCCGAACCGCGGCTCCCACTGACCCGCCAGCGGGATCTCGAAGTACGCGATCGCGAGCTCCGGCTTGTTCATCGCGGCGAGCGCCTGCGCCATCGCGCGATAGGTCTGCGGCTCGTGCGGGCGCGCATCGGCGACGCGGCGGAACAGGTGATACGCCTGCGCGCGCAGCCCGAGGTCCATCGCCGAGTAGCCGACGTCGCGCGCGAGCACCGCATCGCCGGGGTTCTGCTCGACCAGCGACGACAGCGATTTCAAGACATCCGCCGACGATGCGCGCGGCAGCCGGGCGTTCGCGTTGGCCGACACCGCGTCGTAATCGAGCTCGTGCTTCGCGAGCATCGCGAGGAACGGCGCCGGCATCTCCTGCTTGCCGCGCAGGCGCGTCGCGAGCGGCGCGTTGGGCACGACGAACGCCGAGGATGGGAGCTGCGAGAGCAGCGCGCGATACGAGGTGGCCGGCTGGAACCGCACGTTCGGGTGCTTCTCGAGCCGCGCCAGGTGCGCGAGGAACGCGGCCTTGGGATCGCCGAGCGTGTCGAACAGCTTCGCCATGTGGTCGTCGAACAGCGCGGCAGCCGGCGTCGACTTGATCGTGAACGCGTCGGCGTCGGGCTTGATGTTGAAGCGGTGGTAGTCCGTGTCGCTCTCGAGCATGAGGAGCGAGGCCGAGCGACCGGTGATGCGGAAGTGGGTGGCGTACGCGCGGGCGACGTTCTCCGTCGCGGCCTCGAGCTCCTCGAGGCGCGCGGTCGCGACCTGGCCGTAGGCGCGCGTCGCGAGCGGCGTGGTCAGGGCCGGGGACAGCGGCGTCCGGATCGTCTCGCGCCGACCGCCCTGCTCCACCACGAGCTCGAGCTCGGCGTTGGCCGGCAGCACGCCGCGACCGACGGCGGTGATCGTCTGGCCCGGGAACAGCGCGGTCGGGCGCCCGGCGAGCATGATGTCGGTGCCGCCGGCGACCTTGGTCTCGACGAGCATCCACGGACGCGAGCGATGCGCGGTGGCGGCCTTCGTCACCTCGGACTCGCCCGTGACCGAGAACACCGCGCCGCCGCTGTCGCGCGCGAGCTGTGACAGCACGCCGACGTCGGTGCCGGCGAGACCGGTCTGGTACGCGAACAGCGTGGCCTTCGAGGTCCGCAGCAGGCGCGCCAGCGCGTGGGGATTGCTCTCGCCCCAGGTGGCGGCGCCGTCGCTCATCAGGAAGACGTCGGCGGGTGCGTTCGCCGTGATCCGCGACAGCGCACCGAACGCGGCGCCGAGATCGGTCGCGCCCTCGAGCGCGAGCGTGTTCGCGTAGGCGATCAGCTCGTCGACGTTCGCCTTGGTGTTGTGTACCGGCGTCGGGCGATACGGGTGCGCGTCGACGGAGAAGAACAGCACGTTGAACGTCTTCAGCGAATCGCGGTTCGCCTCGAGCGTGGTGCGCAGCAGCTTCAGCCAGATGTTGAAGCGATCGGGGTTCGACGACAGCGAGGTATCGACGAGGAACACCGCCGAATCCGCGGTGGCGCCGGCCACGACGGGCAGCGCCGGCGCGGCCTGGGTGGCGAAGAACTCGCCGGCCTCGTCGGCGCCGACGATCAGAGGTGCGCCACGCGGCATGGTGCGGATCGCGAGCGTCCTATCCTTGGTCCCCTCGAAGTGGAACACCTGGCGCCCCTTCGCCGAGCGCGGCGAGGCGGCGGGCGACGCGGTCGCCGCGACACCGTCGGGAAGCGACACGTCGACGATCGACGCGGGCACGTCAGCGGGAAGGTCGAACTTGTACTCCAGAGCGTCACCGATGCGCACCAGATCGAGGTCGTAGCCGACGACGATGCGATGCAGCTTGCGCGGCGTCAGCGGGAACACGCGGGCGCTGAACACGCCGGCCCCTGCCCACTCCATGATCGCGGGGTCGACGCGCCGGCGGACCGTCTGGTCGTACGCGATCTGTGCGGTGTCGCGCGGCACCATGCGCGCTTCCTTCGGGTGCTGCCAGGCGGTCGCGCGCTGGAGCATCAGCGCGCGCGCATCGCGCACCGGCTCGCCGTCGGTGGCGATCGTCAGCGCCGGCGCCTGCGGATCGCGCGCGGCATACGAGGTCTCGCCGAAGGCGAAGAAGAACGGCGTCGCTTCCTCGGGGAGGCGGAGCTGGAACGTGCCCTCGACCTGCTGATCGCGGTCGTTCGCGTACAGGTAATCGATCACCACGCGCGCGCGGAAGCCGTCGATGGTGACGTTGGTCTGCATCGAGCGCAGCGTCAGCTGCTCGCGATCGCCGACCATGACGCGCGACGAGTTGGCGACGATCGTCGAGCGCTTCCAGGTCTCGCCGGCCTCGCTCGCGATCTTGTTCTCCGCGGCGCTGCCCGGCATCCCGCCCATGTCGGCGGCCATCGCGGTCGGCGCATGGGCGCCGTGCATCGCTGACTTGGCCCCGCCGCAGGCGATCAGGGAGCACAGACACAGCGACAGCAGACGAGTTGCAAACCCTCGCGTCGACGTTCGAAGCCGCATGCGAATACAACGCGGCCGCGTCTGCGACTTACAGCACCAGATTTCGGCGCGACCGGTCAGAAACCGGAAATAACCCGCGCCGGACGGATTTTCCGATGCACGTACAAGTTCATCGCTGCGACGGGCTGCGACGCGTGGGACCGCGCACGACACGCGTGATCCATCGATCGCCACGTGGTACGAGCGCTCCATGAAAACCGCGCTCCCGCTGTATCTCGTGCTCGCCGCGTGTGGCTCGAGCACGCCTCCGATGAAGCCGATCCCGACCGAGGAGACCGGCGCCAAGAGTGACCCCGTGACGGATCCCGGTCCCGACAAGCCGACCAAGCCGGTGACCACCGCGACGCTGGCGTCGATCGGCCTCGACGCCGGCGCGCTCGATCGCAAGGCGGATCCTTGCGACGACTTCTATCAGTTCGCGTGCGGCGGCTGGATGGCCAAGACCGAGATCCCCGCCGACAAGCCGCTGGCGATGCGCAGCTTCGTCGACATCGAAGACCGCAACCGCGAGTTCTTGCACACCACCTTCGACAAGCTGGTCGCGACCCCGGGCACCGATCCGGTCGGCAAGAAGCTCGGCGACTACTACGCGGCGTGCATGGACGAGGCGGCGATCGAGAAGGCCGGGATGGCACCGATCGCGCCGCTGCGTGCCGTGATCGACAAGGTGCGGGACGCCAGGTCACTGTCCGCGGCGATCGCCACGCTGCACACGGCCCAGGTCCCTGCGCTGTTCGGGATGTTCTCGACGCAGGACTCCAAGGACGCGACGAGCATGATCGCAGGCATCGATCAGGGCGGCCTCGGGCTGCCGGATCGCGACTACTACCTGAAGGACGACGCGCAGAACAAGATGATCCGCACGGCGTATCAGGGATACGTCGAGCAGATGCTGACGCTGCTCGGCCGCAAGCCCGACGTGGCGAAGAAGGAGGCGGCCGACATCCTCGCCCTCGAGACCGAGATCGCGAAGGTCTCGAAGGACAAGGTCGCGCGCCGCGATCCGATCGGCATGTACAACAAGATCGACAAGGCCGGCGTCGCCAAGGCGATGCCGAGCTTCGACTGGACGGCCTACTGGAAGTCGCAGGGCCTCGACAAGATCGACGGCGTCGACGTGTCGTCGCCGGCGTTCCTCGAGGGTGTCGACAAGCTGGTCAAGTCGACGAAGCCGGAGACCTGGCGGGCGTACTTGACGTTCCACCTCGGCAGCAACACGGCGGCGCTGTTGCCGAAGCGCTTCGAGGAGGCGCAGTTCAAGTTCATCGGTGGGTTGACGGGCCAGGCCGAGATGGAGACACGGTGGAAGCGCTGTGTCGATCAGACCAGCAACGCCCTCGACGATCTCGTCGGCCAGGTGTTCGTCAAGGAGCGGTTCGCCGGCGACAGCAAGTCGGCCGCCGAGAGCTACGTCCACGCGATCAGCGATGCGATGGCAGAGAACATCGTCTCGCTGCCGTGGATGGACGCGCAGACCAAGGCGAAGGCCGACGCGAAGCGCAAGGCGATGGCCTACCAGATCGGCTACCCGAACAAGTGGAAGACCTACGACTTCAAGATCGATCGCAAGACGTGGGGCGCGAACGCGATCGCCGCGCGCAAGCTGGCGCGCCAGCGCGACATGGCCAAGATCGGCAAGCCCGTCGACCGCGACCAGTGGACGTTCGGCGCCGCGATCGTCAACGCGTTCTACAACGCCGGCCTCAACACCATGTTCTTCCCGGCCGGCATCCTGCAGCCGCCCTTCTATCACGTCGACAACTCGATCCCGGTCAACCTCGGTGCGATGGGCATGGTCGTCGGCCACGAGCTGACGCATGGCTTCGACGATCAGGGCTCGCAGTACGACGCGGTCGGCAACCTCACGAACTGGTGGCAGCCGGAGACCCAGAAGAAGTTCAAGGACCGCACGCAGTGCGTGATCGATCAGTACGGCCAGTACGAGTCGGCGGGCACCAAGCTCAACGGCGCCAACACCGTCGGCGAGAACATCGCGGACATCGGCGGCATCAAGCTCGCGCTCACCGCGTACCGCAAGCTGCGCAGCTCGGCGCCCGACACCGTGGTCGCCGATGGCTTCACCGAGGACCAGCAGTTCTTCCTGTCGTTCGCGCAGGCGTGGTGTGCGAAGGCGCGCCCCGAGTACGAGAAGCTGATGATCGCCTCCGACGTGCACTCGCCCGCGAAGTGGCGCGTCAACGGCACGGTCTCGGCGACGCCCGAGTTCTCGCGCGTGTTCCGATGCAAGGCCGGTGCGAAGCTCGCGCCCGCCAAGCAGTGCGTCGTCTGGTGAGTTACGGGACCAGGATCGCGACCGAGCGCGCGGGCATCTCGATCGAGAGCGCGCCGCTCGCCAGCGCGACGGTGCGGCTGGCCGGATCCATCCGGTCGGTCAGCACGGCATCGGCGAACGGTGCGGCGATCTGCGCCGTGCGCGTCGAGCCGGCGCGGTTGATCAGCACGATCGCGTAGTCGTTGCCGAGGATGCGCGCGAACGCGAGCACGTCCTCGGTGGTCGTCAGGTTCGCGTAGGTACCGCGACGGAGCGCCGGGAGCTCGCTGCGCAGGCGGCCGACGCGCGCCACGCGATCGTGCAGCGAGCTCTGGCGAGCGGTGCGCTGCGCCGGCGCGACCCACATGTGGCGGTTGTCGGGATCCGCGCCGCCGTGCTCGCCGTACTCGTCGCCGTAGTAGAGGAGCGGCGCGCCGGGAACGGTGAGCGTCCACGCCAGCGCGAGGGCGACGCGATCGTACGGCTCGTCGGAGGCAGGCGCCGACGGCAACCCTTGATCCGCCCACTTGTGGTGGACGATGTCGGAGCCCGAGCCGTAGGTCGCGAGCGAGATCAGGCGCTCGCTGTCGTGGCTGCCGACGAACGGCGTCATCACCGCGCTCGCCGGGTAGTGCTCGAGGCTCTGCCGCGTCCAGTAGTCGAGGTGCAGCATGCCCTTGCTGTCATCGGCCCACACCTGCTTCGCGCTCGGGTGATAGAGGACGAAGTCGAACTGACCCGACAGCGCGCTGTCGCCGACGTAGCGCGCGATCGTCTGATACTCGCCGAGGTTGTCCGCGAGGTTGTCGCCGCGCCAGCCCATCGCGGTCTCGCCGAGCAGGAAGTACTCGGTGCCGCCTTGCTCGAACGTCTCGTGGATCCGCGTCGACAGATCGAACACGGCCAGATCCTCGACGTGCTTCACCGCATCGACGCGCAGGCCATCGAGATCGAACCGCTCGAGCCACCACAGCGCGTCGCTGATCATCTGCTCGCCGGCCTCGCGGTTCTGCCAGTCGACGTCGGGCATGTAGTCGTGGAACGAGCAGTCGAGGCGGCGCTCCGTCCAGTCGCAACCCGGTGCCCCGCACTCGCAGCCGGTGCGGAACCACTCGCGGTGCTGCGTGAAGTACTCGTGGTCGCGATGGACGTGGTTGATCACGTAATCCATCAGCACGCGGATGCCGCGCTTGTGGGCCGCGGTCACCATCGCATCGAGGTCCGCTTCGCTGCCGAGGCGCGGATCGACCGCGCGACCCTTGATCGGCCAGTAGCCGTGGAACGCGGTGACGCCGTGGCCGTGCTCGAAGTGCACGCTCGTCGCGTTCTCGACGAACGGCGACAACCACAACGCGCGCACGCCGAGCTCGTCGAACGTGCCGTCCTCGATCGCCGCGGTGACGCCGCGCAGATCGCCGCCGAAGAAGTCGGCCTCGGGCACCGCCTCGAGCGCGCGGCCCGGATCGTTGCTCGGATCGCCGTTGCGGAACCGATCCGTCATCACCATGTAGATCAGCCCGTCGCGCCAGTCGAACGCTTCGCGCTCGATCCAGAACGGGACCAGGGTGCGCTCGGAGGTCTTGCCCGCGGCGTCGGTGGCCTCGATCGCGAGCACGTGCTTGCCGGGAGCCAGTCCGTCGAGGGCGATCGCGAGCTCGCCATCGCTGCGCGTCCCGGTGACCTCGAGCTCGGCACCTTCGAACCGCCGGACCACGCGCACGCTCTCGATCGCATCGCCCTCGCTGCCGCGAGCGATCCGCAGCGTGGTCGCCGCACCGGTCGCGGTGATCTCGTGCGACGCGACCTCGACCAGCGGCACGCCGCAATCCGGCACGCGCACCGCCGAGTTCTCGACCCCGCCGTCGTACGCGCGATACGCGTTCGCCGGATCGAGGATCCAGTCGACCACGCCACCGGGCCGCGTCACCACCAGCTTGTAGGCGTGGAGGCCGGGCGGCAGTTCCTTGTCGAGACTGTACGTGCCGGACCCCTCGGCCGTCATCGGCTCGCGCGTCTCCCAGTCCCACTCCCCTGCCACGGCCACGCTCTCGATCGCCTCGGCGGTCTGGAACGAGAACCGCGTCGCGCAGCTCCGGATCGGGTCGGTGACCCCGGGCGGCACGTCGTCATCGTCGTCGCCGAGGCCGGGGCCACCGCCCGAGGCACACGCCGAACACGCCCAGCTCACCAGCACGAACAAGCCGCGTCGCATCGCCGGCGATGCAGCAACGCGAATGCCGCCGGCTCGCCCGCGAATTCACGTGCTTACCGGCGGCTCGATCCCGCGCTCGTTGCGTTTGGCAACGCCTGGCGCTACTGCGGGCAGTACCCGGCCCGCGCGGTGTCGTCGGTCGCTGCCGTCGGCGACACCCGGACCTCGTCGAGCGCGCCGGTGTAGCCCTCGCCGAGCCGGATGGCATCGAGCGACGGACCGCCGTTCAGCATGACGCCGCCGGCCTGCGTGCGAACCCCGTCGACCCACAGCCGGAGCTGCGGCTCGGCGAGCGACGCCACGACGTGGTGCCAGGCACCCGCGGTGACGTCGGCCGACGCGACGGTGGTCTCCTTGCCGCTCATGTTCTCGACCACGCTGGCGGTGTAGCGGACGGTGGTCGCGCCGGTGGTCATCACCCGAATCGCCAGCCGGCCATCACCGCTGACGAACACGACGTGCGTGCCGGCGGTGGGCGACGGTTGCGAGTACAGCTCGACGGTGAACGCGGTGACCGCGCCGAACGCCGCCGGCCACGACACGTGCTGGGCGCCGGCGAACGCGAGACCGCCGCCGAACCGACCGGTGGTGGCCGTCGGATCCGCGGGCTCGTCGATCACGTCATCACCGAGGATCGCATCGGCACCGCCGGCGACGGCATTGGGTTGCGTCTGCGCGCCGGTGTCGAAGTGCAGGAGGCCGAGCGCGTCGCCCGCCCCCGGCGCCTCGCACTCGACGCTCCACGAGCGGATCGTCATCCCGGCGTTGCCGGCCGCATCGGTGGCGCGGATCGCGAGCTGGTGCGCGCCGGCTCCGACGTTGAACGACAGCGGACTGGTGCACGCCGCGAACGTCGCGTTGTCGAGGCTGCACTCGGTCGCGCCCTCGCTCGCGGCGAACGTGAACGTCACGAACGGGCCGCTGGTGCTGCCCTCTGCCGGGCCGCCGGTGATCGAGATGTTCGGCGACACCGTGTCGACGGTCCAGCTCGCGGTCGCCGGCGAGGCATCGACATGACCTGCGGCATCGGTCGCGCGGACCGCGAACGTGTGCGGGCCCTGCCCCAGCATCATCACCGTGTAGGGCGACGTGCAGGCACCGAAGCCGGTGCCGTCGAGGTTGCACTCGAACGTCGAGTCGGCCTCGTTCGACGTGAACACGAAGTTCGCGGATGCCGTCGCGACGGTCCCGGTCGGGCCACTCGTGATCGTGGTGTTCGGCGCCGCGAGGTCGACCAACCACTCGCGCGTCGCCGGTGTCGGGTCGAGATTGCCGACGGCGTCGCGCACGCGCACCTGGAACGTGTGCATCCGCTCGGCGAGGTTCTGATAGGTCGCCGGCGACGTGCATGCCGCGAACGCGGCGCCGTCGAGCGAGCACTCGAACGTCGCGCCCGCACCCGCGTCGGGCGACACGAAGGTGAACGTCGCGCTGGTCGTGCCGACGACATCGGCCGGCCCGCTGACGATCTGGGTGTCGGGCATCAGCGTGTCGATCGTCCACGCGTAGACCACCGGCGTCGGATCGACGTTGCCGGCGCGGACCATCCCCCGAACCCCGA
>JAEYYY010000395.1 GCA_023430775.1 Pseudomonadota bacterium | reverse complement strand
CCTATCCCGCCCCCGGGCGGGGCGCACCGCGGCGAGGCCCTGCAGCGCCTGGAACGCGTAGCTGACCGCGCGGCGTGGATCGAGGCGCCCCTCGGACTTCAGCACCGCGCGCAGCGATCGCCCGCGGAGCAGCTCGGCGACCAGGTACGGCTGGTTATCGGGGGTGGTGCCGGTCGCGAGCAGCGCCGCGATGTTGCGGTGGCGCAACATCGCCTGGACATCGGCCTCGCGCGCGAACCGCTGGCGCGCGGCCGGGTCGAGCTCGTCGAGGTGTTGCTTCAACACCTTGAGGGCGACGTACGCCGCGGTGGCGAGGTCGAGCGCGCGATAGACGTCCGCCATCGCGCCCTTGCCGATCAGGGCATCGATCCGGAACTGGCGGCCGTACACCTGGCCGATCCGATCGCCTGCTGCAGGCATGTGCCCGGACGTTACCAGCCTCACTGGTCCGGTGGTATACGAGCGTCGTGCCGCGTCACCTCGTCAGCATCGCCGACCTGGACGCCACGGAGATCGTCAAGATCCTCGATCACGGCGATCGCTACATGGCGTTCGCCAACGAACCGATCAAGAAGCTGACATCGCTGCGCGGGCGCACGGTGATCAATCTGTTCTTCGAGAATTCGACGCGGACCCGCACGAGCTTCGAGCTCGCGGCCAAGCGGCTGTCGGCCGAGGCGATCAACATCTCGAGTAGCTCGAGCTCCACCACCAAGGGCGAGACCCTGTACGACACCGCCGAGAACCTGGTGGCGATGCACCCCGACGCGATCGTGATCCGCCACTCGTTCGGCGGCGCCGCGGCGATGCTGACGAGCGAGGTCAACTGCGCGGTGATCAACGCCGGCGACGGCCTGCACGAGCACCCGACGCAGGCGCTGCTCGACGCCGCCACGATCCGGCGCACCAAGGGCAAGCTCGACGGCCTCGAGATCGCGATCGTCGGCGACATCGCCCACTCGCGCGTCGCGCGCAGCAACGTGCTGTGTCTCGCCAAGCTCGGTGCCCGGGTCCGGCTGTGCGCACCGTGGACGCTGATCCCGCGCGGCATCGAGCTGATCGGCGGCGAGGTCACCCGCGAGCGCGTGCGGGTGGTGACGCGTCTCGAGGATGCGCTCGACGGTGTCGACGTGGTGATGATGCTGCGCGTCCAGGCCGAGCGCTTCCAGGGCGAGGCGCCGCGGTTCCCCAACACGCGCGAGCTGTCGCGCACGTTCGGCTTGTCGGAGCGCTCGCTCGGCTACGCGAAGGCCGACGCGATCGTCATGCACCCGGGCCCGATCAATCGCGGCGTCGAGCTGTCGCCGCAGGTCGCCGATGGGCCGCGCGCGGTGATCCTCCAGCAGGTCAGCTGGGGCGTCGCGATCCGCATGGCGGTGCTCGAGCGCGCGATCTTGACGGACACCCCCGGCGACCAACCCGTGGCGCAGGCATGAAGCCCGCGCTGTCGGTCCGCGGGATCGTCAAGCAGTTCGGCAATCACGTCGCCGTCGATGACGTCTCGTTCGAGGTCTCGCCCGGCGTGGTCTACGGCATCCTCGGGCCCAACGGCGCCGGCAAGACCACGACGCTGCGGATGGTCAACGACATCATCAAGCCGGACCGCGGCTCGATCGAGATCGTCGGCCTCCCGCCGGGCCTCGAGTCCGCGCGCAAGATCGGCTACCTCCCCGAGGAGCGCGGGCTGTATCCGAAGATGAAGGTGCTCGACGCGATCGAGTTCCTCGGCGAGCTGCGCGGCCTGTCGCGCCGCGATGCCAAGACCCGCGGCGCGACCTGGCTCGACAAGCTCGGCCTCGCGCAGTGGAAGGCGAACAAGGTGCAGGACCTGTCGAAGGGCATGCAGCAGAAGGTGCAGTTCGCGGCCGCGCTGATCCACGAGCCCGAGCTGGTGATCCTCGACGAGCCGTGGAGCGGGCTCGATCCGATCAACGCCGAGGTGCTGCGCGAGACCGTCGAGGAGATCCGGAAGTCGGGCCGCACGGTGCTGTTCTCGACGCACCAGATGGAGCAGGCCGAGAAGGTCTGCGACGCCGTCTGCATCATCGCGCGCGGCAAGAAGGTGCTCGACGGCAACCTCCGCGAGATCAAGAAGGCGTCCGCTTCGGAAGGCCTGATCGCGCTCGACTTCGCCGACGATGCCGGGCGCACCGCCGCCGAGTCGATCCTCGCAGACACCACGCTGATCGCCGAGCGGCGGCCGCCGCGCGCGGGCGAGGTCGCCGATTGCGAGGTCAAGCTCGTCGCGAGCGCGACGCCGAGCGCGCTGCTCTCCGCGTTGACCGCGGCGGGCGTCAACCTCCGGCTGTTCGAGGTGGTGACGCCCACGCTGCACCAGATCTTCGTCGAGCGCGTCGGTGACACCGCGGCGGTGGCCGCGCGTCACGAAGGAGATGCGGCGTGACCGATCTGCGCGCCACGCTGGTGGTCGCCAGGCGCGAGCTGCTCGAGCGCGTGCGCACCAAGCTGTTCCTGGTCGCCACGCTGCTCGGGCCGGTGTTCATGATCGCGATGCTCGTGGTGCCCGCGCTGATCGCGGCGAGCAGCACGGCCGGGAACCGGATCGACATCGTCGACAAGACCAACCTCCTCGGTGTGCCGATCGCGCAGGAGCTCGAGAACTACGACTGGAAGGTCACCGTCGTGCCGGGCGACACGCCGATGGAGGTCGAGCTCGAGAAGATCCGCAAGGATCAGATCAACGGCTTCATCACGATCCCGAAGGACGCGCTGAACGTGGTGCCGGACCTCGCGCCCACCATCCTCCGGCACGTCACCGATCGGCTCCGGGCCGGCGATGCGATCGGCCCCGCGTTCATCGCCGCCTTCGCCGCCACCGCGCAGCAGTTCTCCGTCAGCGAGATCTCGTATCGCGGCGACAACGCCTCGAGTCAGGGCATCAACCAGATCGTTCGGCGAGCGATCGACCGCAGCGTGCAGCGAGCGCGTGGCGCGCTGGCGAACGTCGATCCGACGACGCTCGACGACATCATGCAGCCGGCCAACATCGGCACCTATCACACGACCGGCGACACCGAAGGCTCGTCCGGGGTCGGCGCATTTCTGATCGCGTACATCCTCGCGATCATCCTCTACATGGTCATCACGCTGTACGGCGTGGCGGTGATGCGCAGCGTGGTCACCGAGAAGACCTCGCGCGTGATGGAGATGATGGTCGCCGCGGTCAAGCCGCGCTCGCTGATGGCCGGCAAGATCCTCGGGGTCGGCGGTGCCGGCATCATCCAGGTCGCGATCTGGCTCGGCATGGGGGCCGCGATGCTCGCGTATCGCGAGGAGCTGATCGGGCTGTTCGGCGGCAAGGGTGGCGGGGGCGCGCTGCCGCCGCTCGCGTTCACCGAGGTCGCGGTCGTCCTCCTCTACTTCGTGCTCGGCTTCTTCTTCTACTCCGCGATGTATGCCGCGGTGGGAGCGATGGTGTCGTCGGAGCAGGACACGCAGCAGGTCCAGATGCCGGTGACGATGCTGATGGTGATCGGCGTGCTGTGCCTGCAAGTGGTCAGCAATGCACCGCGTGGCTCGGCCTCGACGGTGATGTCGAACGTGCCGCTGTGGTCGCCGATGCTGATGCCGATGCGCTACGTCCTCGGCGGGGCCAGCCTCGGGGAGGTCGCGATCTCGCTCGCGATCCTGGTGGTCTCGACCGTGCTCGTCGTGCGTGCCGCGGCCAAGATCTATCGCGTGGGCGTGCTGATGTACGGCAAGCGCCCCGGGCTCCGCGAGCTGTGGCGCTGGCTGCGTTATTGAAGTGAGACCCCGCGCTGGCAATCGCCGTGAAAAGCCGCGTACACTTTCGATAATGCGTTCCTGGGGAATCGCGTCGTCCCTCCTTGTCATGTGGACGGTCGGAGCCCGTGCACAGCCGGCGCCCGATGTCGCGGCGTCGACAGCGGGAGTCAGTGACGCACCACCGCCGATGGTCCTCGGCTACGGCGCGATGCCCGGCGGCTTGCGAGCGCCGAGCGCGGATGGCTTGCCGGCGGGAGTGTTCGGCGTCGGCGTGATCGGTGGTTTCGGGTTCCGCAACAAGCTGCTGTCGGCGGATCACAAGCTCACGCGCGGCATCGGTGACGTCGCCTTCGCGTTCGCGCCGATCGACCTGCTCACCCTCGGCCTCGCGTTCGACGGTCGGTTCGACAAGCACAAGGGCGTCAACCCCGACGGCGACGATGGCTACGTCGGCGATCCGCGGCTGATCGCCCGGCTATCGAAGAAGCTCGACAACATCGCGGTCGGCGGTCAGCTGACGATCCTGGTGCCGGGAAAAGATGCCCCGTCGGTCGCGGCCTCGGCGATCTCGGTCGCGGCCCGCGGCCTGTTCTCGGTGACCGCCGGTCCCGGCCGGCTGTCGCTCAACGCCGGCGTCCGCCTCGACAACACCGCGAAGTCGGTGGTCGACGATAACGGCGACGATAACCGCATGTTGCTGTCCGCCGAGGATCGAGTCTCGCTCGGCGTATCGGACTACCACGCGATGGTCGCCGGGCTGCACTACCAGCTGCCGCTCGGCAACAAGGCATACCTCGGCGTCGAGGGCAGCATGGATCTGTTCTTCGGCGCGCACCTGCCGGACGGCATCACCGCGCCCGACAAGCCGAAGCCGATCCTGCGTGCCGCGCTGAGCGGCGGCTTCCACCTCAACGACCAGTGGAGCGCGTTCGCGTTCCTCCAGCTCGCGAAGGTCGGCAAGCCCGACGCCGACGACGTGATGGCCGGCAACATCGCGCTGATCCCGTACGAGCCCGCATTCACCGGCGGCATCGCGATCACCGCGCACTTCGGCGGCGGCAAGCGCGCCACCGGCAACGGCATCGAGGCCAACGACTGCGTCGCCAATCCCGAGAACTGCAAGCCGGTCAACGTGGCGGTGACCGCGGATCTCGCGGGCAACGTCCTCGACGACACCGGCAAGCCGGTCGCCGGCGCGAAGATCACGGTCCGCCTCAAGAACAACACCGGCAAGGCGGTCAGCGACGAGAAGGGCGAGTGGACGGTGGCCGGCGTGCCGATCGGCAAGACGGTCAACGGCAAGACCGAGCTCGACGACACCGGCGCGGAGATCACCGTCGAGGTCGACGGCAAGAAGCCGAAGACCACCACGGTCACGCTGAACCCGGGCAAGGACAACAAGGTGCCGACGTTCACGCTCGATCCGGTGCTGCCGCCCGGTCAGTTCAAGGCCGTGGTGCGCGCCGCGGGAACCGGCAAGCCGCTCGCCGGCGTCACCATCACGCTCGAGCCGGGTGGGGCGAGCGCGGTGTCCGATGCCGATGGCAACGTCTCGATCGATCTGCAGCCGGGCACCTACAAGGCCACCGCGAAGGGCGGCGGCTTCAAGGATCAGACGCTCGACGTCGTCATCGAGCAGAGCGCCGTGGTGGTCAAGAACTTCGAGCTCAGCAAGTAGCCACGCACGGAGATCATGCGACCGACGTCCCGTTTCACATCGATCTGCATCGCGTTGATCGTGTGGAGTGGGCTCGCGCTGGCCGCGTGCGGCATGTGCGGCAGCAAGGAGCAGGCGATCGCGACGCTCGAGAAGGCCGACGGTCCGGTCGATCGTCAGGCCGCCGGCGAGAGCACGTGGGCGGGCGCGTCGATCGGCACCGGCTACTTCCTCGGTGATGCCGCGCGCACGGCGGATGGCGGCGCCGAGCTGTCGCTGGTCGGCGGCGCCCAGATCGCGATGCAGAAGCACACCGTGCTGCGGTTCGGCGGCAAGCAAGGTCAGAGCCGGATCTCCGTCGAGCTCGGTGCGATCGACCTGTCGGGCTCCGGCAACGTCGACCTCGATGTCGGTGCGGTGAAGCTCGGCAGCAACGGCAGGGTCCGGATCACCGCGAAGGCGGGCGGCACCGCCGAGATCAAGCTGACGCTCGGTAACGCCGAGGTGACGAGCCTGTCGGGTGTCACCACCGTGCTCGAGCTCGACAAGGGCTTCACGCTCGAGACCGAGGTCAAGCCGGTGCCGGTCACCGCCGACGCCGGGCCCGCCGACGCCGGCGTCCCCGACGCGCCGCCAGATGCGCCAACGGTCGCCACCACCGGCGCCTCGATCGAGGTCACCGGTAAGAAGGGCGAGATGCTGATCGCCGGCGAGACCAAGTGGGCGCCGCTCCCCGAGGGACAATCGGAGGTCCCGCAGGGTGCGAAGGTCCGGCTCGGCGCCGGGACCACCGCGAAGCTGACGGCGAGCGGCGCGATGCTGGCGATGGCCGGCGGATCGCGCGCGCTGGTCACCGACAAGTCGACGATCGATCTCGAGGTCGGCGACGGCACGGCAACGGGCGAGGGCGCGATCGGCTTGCCCGGCGGTGCGATCGCGCTCAAGAGCACGCCGAACAACCCCGCCGAGGTGAAGCTCGATGGCGGCGGCGGCGGCGTCAAGGTGACGATCGCGCGCGGCGCGGGTCGGCTGACCGGCACCGGTGGCAGCCAGCTCGACATGAATCGCGGCGAGAGCGCGACGCTGCTCAGGACCGGTCAGATCCGGCCGCTCGAGGCGATCCCGAGCTACTTCGATTTCCGCATCGTCGCCGGCGAGGGCAACTTCACGATCCACGATCCTCGGCCACCCACCGCGATCCAGTTCCAGTTCGGCGGCAAGTGTCCGACCGGCGGCATCATCGAGATGGATCGCGATCCGCGGTTCCGCACCGCGAAGGTCAGCGCCGGCAAGGAGTTCGCGAACCACCTCGTCAAGACCGGCGGCTGGTCATACCGGCTCCGCTGCACGACGGCCGCCGGGGAAGGCGGCGCGGTCGCGTCCGGCCGGATCGTGGTGATCGCCGACGGCGGAACCCGCCGGTTGCCCGACAAACCCGGGGTGTCGCCGTTCACGCCGAACGGCATGCAGTGGACGATCGGCTACCAGAGCGTGATCCCCGACATCGGCGTCACGTTCCCGGGGGCCGGCAACAACTTCGTGCTTCACCTCGCGCGCGGTGGCAAGGACACCACGTTCAAGTCGAATTCGACCAAGCTCAAGATCGAGGGCAAGCAGCTGTCGGAGGGCGTCTACACCTACTGGTTCGATCGCGACGGCGTGAAGCAGGACAAGACGAACTCGCTCAGGATCCAGTTCGACAACACCGCGCCGCAGGTCTACATCGAGCTGCCGGTGAACGGAAAACCGTGGGCCGGTGACGTCGACGTCAAGGGCTCGGTCGTGCCGGGCTGGACGGCTGCCGTCGACGGCGCGACGATCCCGCTCGACAGCGCCCGTCGGTTCATCGCCAAGGTCGGCGCGCCGCCGGGACGTGCGCTCGCGATCCGGCTGTCTCACCCGCAGCGTGGCGTGCATTACTACCTGCGACGCGGCGGCAACTAGCGTTCTTCGATCTGGCGTACGATGCGCCCATGCGTCGAGCAGGGTTGTGCATGGTGCTGGCTGCGTGTGGGAGCGATCCGGGGGGTGGCATCGCGGTGGGCGCACCGGGGCCGTTCTTCGAGCAGCCGATGTTCTTCAACCAGGACGTCTCCGCCGTCGCGCCGGCGGCGAACAGCGAGTCGCAGATCGCGGCGCTGCGTGCGGCGGGTGGCTGGGGCAACGGCGACACCATGCAGATCGACTTCTCGATCGACGTGCTGCTCGCCGACGAGAACACGCCGCTGCGCTCGTTCGAGAAGAACGACGACTTCTTCTACGATCCCGATTGCGATCACGTCGAGATGCCGATCCCCGCGGGCGGCAACGTCGAGGGCTCGGCGGATTACGAGTGCGGCGGCGGCGATTGCCACCTGCTGGTGTTCTCGCCGTCGCGCGGCTCGCTCTACGAGATGTATCGCGCCGACATCAGCAGCGGCGACTTCCTCGGCGGCTGCCTCGCGGTGTGGGACACCACGGTCGCGTATCCCGACACGCTGCGCGGCGATCAGTGCACCAGCGCCGACGCCTCCGGGTTCCCGATCGCGCCGATGCTGTTCACCGCCGACGAGGTCGCCGCCGGCGAGATCGATCACGCGATCCGGTTCATCCTGCCGAACGATCGCCCGAAGGTCGGCTACGTCCGCCCGGCGACGCACGGCACGTTCACCGACGGTGGCGACGATGCGGTCGCGTACGGCGTCCACCTCCGGCTGCGCGCCGACTACCCGCTCGAGACCTTGCCGAGCGAGGGTGCGCGGGTGGTCGCCCGGGCGATGCAGAAGTACGGCATGTATCACGCGGATGGCGGCAACATCGCCCTGACCGCGGCGAGCGACCGCTACTCGACGGCGAAGTGGGACGGCCTCCTGGAACCCCGCGATCTGGCAGATCTTGCCGTCGAGGATTTCGAGGTCATCGATCACGGTCCCACGATCGAGCTGACTCTCGACTGCGAGAGGTAGGCTAGACTCGCGACGTGCGCTGGGTCTCTCGGCTGACCACCATCACGGTGGTGCTCCTCGTCATCGGAGGCGGCTTCTTGCTGCTCCGATCGCGAGTGCCGGATCCCCAGGTCGGCGGCTCGTTCCTGACGTCGGTGCGGTTCCGCGACGCGTCGAAGCTGCAGCCGGGCTCGGCGGTGATGATGATGGGCGTCCGGGTCGGCGACATCGTCGGGCTGACGATCGAAGGCCAGTTCGCGCGCGTCGATCTGCGGCTGACCGACGGCATCGAGCTGCCGGTCGATTCGTTCGTCACCCGGCGCGCGGATTCGCTGTTCAAGGACAGCTACATCGAGATCATCCGCGGCAGCTCGCCGGACCTGTTGCTCAGCGGCCAGCCGATCGCGCACGTCGAGGAAGGTGGCTCCACCGATGCCACGCTGCGCACGATCGCGCGCGCGATGCCGAAGATCGATAACGCGCTCGAGCGCGTCCATCGCTTCATGCTCGACGGCCGCAAGCGGGTCAATGGCTCGATCCAGCAGACCATCAACGACACCGACGCGTGGCTCGCCGAGGGCCGGATCGAGAGCGGGCTCGCCGATGCCGAGAAGGCGATGGAGCGGTTCGAGAACGGCACCGCGTCGGCGGCCGAGGCCGTCAGCGATGCCGTGCCGACGGTGGCGAAGCGGCTGAAGAGCTTCGACGACGCCATCGTGTCGGCGCGCGGCAGCATCAAGGATGGCAAGGAGGGCATCGTCACCGCGCTGACCGATGCACGCAAAGGCTTCGATCGCGCCGACGAGACGCTCGCCGACATGCAGGAAGTGGTGTCGACGATCGACGAGGGTCGCGGCGATGACTTCAAGGGCACGCTCGGCCGGTTGATCAACGACCCCGAGCTCGGCAACACGATGGAAGACTTCACCGACGACGCGCGCGAAGGCGTCGCAGGGATGCAGCGCTTCAAGTCGTGGATCGGCGGTCGCTTCGAGGCCAACATCCGGCAGCGCAGCATCCGCGTCTACGCGAGCGCCGAGATCTACGCGCGCAAGGACAAGTTCTATCTCGTCGAGTTCGAGAAGAGCGCGCTCGGCGGCGATCCGTTCGCGGACCTGTCCGAGGTGCCCGGATCCGACGACTTCACGCGCCGGCAGACGATCGAGGACGAGCTGCGGTTCACGCTGCAGTTCGGCAAGCGGATCGGCAATCTCCAGCTGCGCGCCGGGCTCAAGGATTCGTCACCCGGTGTCGGCATCGACGCGCTGTTCTTCAAGAACCGACTGCGGATGTCGACCGACCTGTTCGGCTCGTTCACGCGCACGCCGCGCCTCAAGGTGGCCGCCGCGTTCGCGGTGTTCCGCTCGCTGTACATCCTGGCCGGGGTCGACGACGCGCTCAACGAGCCGGGCGAGCTGCCGATCCGCCTCGGAAATACCCCGGTCCCCGAGTACTTCTCCGAGCTCAAGTTCGGACGCGACTACTTCCTCGGAGTCGGGCTCAAGATCACCGACGTCGACCTGACCACGATGCTGCGGTTCTACGGGGCGCTGATCGCCGGGTACGCCTTTACGAACTGACGCGGCCAGGGGCTACACTGCCGCCATGGGTGAAACGGCGCTGGCGCGTCCTCGGTACGCGCATCACGGCAAGGTGTTGTTCGTCGATCTCGGGGCGAAGACATCTCGCGTCGAGCACGTCGACGAGACCGTCTACCGCAGCTACCTCGGTGGCTACGGGCTGGGCGCGTGGCTGATGTGGAAGCACTTCCCGCCGAAGACCGACGCGCTGGCACCCGAGGCGTGCTTCGCGATCTCGAGCGGCTTGCTCACCGGGCTGCGCACGCCGTTCTCGGGGCGCATCCAGATCGTCGGCAAGTCGCCGCTGACCAGCACCTGGGGCGATTCGAACTCCGGCGGCAGCGTGTGCTCGCACCTGCGGCAGGCGGGCTACGACGCGCTGGTGGTCACCGGCAAGGCAGCCGAGCCGACGCTGCTCGTGATCAAGGACGACAGCGTGACGTTCGAGCCGGCGGGCGAGCTGTGGGGCCAGGAGATTCCCGAGACGTTCGACGCGCTCAAGAGCAAGTTCGGCGGCAAGCGCGATGTCGGCGTGTCGGCGATCGGTCCGGCCGGCGAGGCGCAGCTGCGGATCGCGTCGGTGATGAACGATCGCTATCACGCGTTCGGCCGCCAGGGCTTCGGTGCCGTCTACGGCAGCAAGAACCTCAAGGCGATCGTGGTGTCGGGCAGCGGCGAGATTCCGGTCGCCAAACCCGACGAGTTCAAGCGGATCTGCAAGTCGATCACCGACGAGTACAAGAAGGACCTCGGTCTGGTCGCCCGGTTCTTCGCGTACATGGCAAAGCCGAAGTCCTGGCTCGGCTGGATGTACCGGATGATGGCGCGGCGAGGCATGAAGCTGCAGTCGCCGGTGGCGGCGATGCGGCGGCTGTGGGCGCAGCGCGGCACCACCGCAGCGGTCGCGCTCTCCGTCGAGAACGGCGATGCGCCGATCAAGAACTGGACGGGCGTCGGCAGCAAGGACTTCCCGCTCGCGAAGAAGTCGATGAAGCTCGACGGCAAGGTCGTCGACAAGTACATCAGCAAGAAGCTGTCGTGCGGCGACTGCCCGATGCCGTGCAAGGGCATCGTCAAGGTCAAGTCGCGTGGGCTGTCCGACGTGCGACGGCCCGACTACGAGACCATCGTCGGCTTCGGCGCGAATCTGCTCAACGACGACATCGAGCTGGTCACCGCCTGCCACGACGCGTGCAACCGGCTCGGCATCGACGCGGTGAGCTCGTCGATGACGCTCGCCTGGGTCTGCGAGGCGATGGAGAAGGGCATCCTGACCGCGCAGGATCTCGACGGCATCGACATGCGGTGGGGCAACGGCGAGGCCGCGCTCGAGCTGACGATCAAGATGGGCACCGGCAAGGGCTGTGGTGCGTGGCTCGGGCAGGGCGTCAAGCGTGCCGCGGAGCACGTCGGCAAGGGCAGCGAGGAGTTCGCGGTCCACGTCCACGGTGGCGAGCCCGCGTATCACGACAGCCGCTTCACCTCGCTGATGGGCGTCACGTACATCGCCGATCCCACACCCGGTCGCCACACCGCCGGGTCGGCGTCGTGGAACGAGACGTTCGGCGTGTCGTTCTCGCTGCCGCAGGCGGCCGACAAGAAGGACTGGAACGTCAAGTGGAAGGGGACCGAGGGCAAGGGCAAGGCGCAGGCGCTGCACTCGAACGCGCACCAGGCGATGAACGGCCTCGGCCTCTGCATGTTCACGATGCTGACCGGCTCGCTGCCTTGGGCCGACCTGCTCGATGCCGCGACGGGCTGGGGCATGAAGGACGCCGACCTGCTCGCGTGTGGCGAGCGGATCCAGAACCTGCGCGCGGCGTTCAACCGTCGCGAGGGCATCACGCCGGCCGACTTCGCGCCGCACCCGCGCATGCTCGGAGAGGGCGATGGCAACTTGCCGGCGGGGCCGCTCAAGGGCGTGCGCGTGGCGCTGCCGGTGCTGCGCGACGACTACTACTCCGCGATGCAGTGGAACGCGAAGACCGGCCACGTCAGCAAGGCGAAGGCGAAGGAGCTCGGGATGGCGGAGATCCTCGAGGGCTTCACCGAATAGTCAGTCATGGGCCTGTTCGGCAAGAAGGATCAGATCAAGGTCCACATCCTGATCCGCGGCCGGATCGGCGACGACTGGAAGGATGTCGACGAGACGCTCCGCGTGCCGCCCGGCACGACGCTCGGCGCGCTGGTCGAGCTCGCTGAAGGCAAGCGCATCCCGCTGCGCGAGGCGCTCGAGAATTCACCGCATCTGCACGACACGATGATGCTCAACGGCGAGCGCTGCCCGATCGCCGAGCATCGCGAGCGCGTGCTCGCCGACGGCGACGAGATCTATCTGCTCGCGCCGCTCGCGGGTGGCTGAGCGGTGCACGGATCGCGCATCTGAAATCTGAGAGGTGAGTGCTCACCCGGTGCTGGAGGGAGGCTCGCCACACCCCGGCGAGCAACCGACCGAGACGACTGGTGTCCGCGTCGGCCCGTGCGTTGCACCACCTCCGGCGATGCGTGCCAGCCTCCTCTTGCCCCTGCTCGCGACCGCGTGCCTCGGCGATGGCCAGTCCCCCGATCCGGTGGAACCGCCGACGGCCGACCCGGTGATCGACGACCCGGCGTTCCCGTTCCCCGAGCCGCCGTTCGACAACGGCTTCGCGCAGGCCCTCGCCGCGTTCTCCGGCTGTCTGACGTTCGAGGACTTCCAGGCGGCGAACATGGGCTCGACGTGGCGCAGCCTGAGCAGCTCCGGCGGCGCGTGCTCGAGCTGCCACGGCGTCGGCGAATTCGGCTTCGTCGCCGCCGACGATCAGCTGTTCTTCGAGACCATCACGACGGACAAGTTCTACCTGCTGCAGTACTTCGCGATCGATGCCTCGATCCCCGGCGAGCCGAAGATCATCGTCGCCGAGCAGAGCCTGACGAAGGTGTCGACGCGCGTCGCGCCGCACGCCGAGCATCCGTCGTTCGACGTCGCACCGGGGCTGGTCGCGCTGAACGCGTGGTACGAGCTGGCGATCGCGCGCCAGCAAGCAGGCACCTGCGGCCCGCCGACCCTCGAGAACTAGGAGCTCGCGGCGGGCTGGAGCAGGATCGCCGCGCCCTCGATCGCGACGACCGGCGCCGATTCCGGCGCGAACCGCGCGGCGACCAGCGTGCGGCCATCCGGCGCCGCCACCATGTCACCGGGCTCGATCCGTTCACCCGTTGCCAGCGTCTGCGCGACGTCGCGCAACAGCAGCGCGGCCTCGGTGGCAGCGTCGACGGGGACGTCGAGCACGACGAGCTCGGGGCGGCCGAACTTGCAGCAGCCGAGCGACCACGCCGCGAGCTTGCCGTCGCCTTGCTCCTCGAAGAACAGCGTGACCTCGTGCATGACGTCGAACGCGCGATCCGGTGCGAGCGCGCTGACCTCGCTGCCGAGGTGGGCGCGCGCGGCGTAGACATCGATCACGAGGAACGCGCCTTCCTCGCACACGCACTTCGCGAGCGCCCATGCGGCCTGGACGTGGCCGAGGTCGTCGGGATCCGGCAGCTCGCCCTCGATCACGTAGGCGTGCTGGGTCTCGCGAGCGCGCGCCATCGCATCGTCGCCGAGGTCACCGGTGATCAGGTCGGTGAACGGCGCGACCACCTCGTCGTAGAAGCTGGCGGAGTCGGCGCGATCGCGAACCGCGAGCCCGATCGCTTCGGGGCCCTCGCCCGACACCGGCATGCCGTGCTTGGTGCGCGAGATCGGCAGCGGATCGGGGAGCTTCACCGTCGACAGCGCGATCAGCGCGATCGATGCCGGCTGGCCGCCCGTCGTGTAGTTCGGCCGCGGCCAGGGTTCAGTCATTGCCGTCGACGTACATCGCGTCGATCTGTTGCGCGAAGTTCTGGGCGACGACCTTGCGCTTGATCTTCAGCGTCGGCGTCAGCTCGCCGGTATCGATGCCGAACGGCCGCTCGAGGATCGCGAACTTCTTCACCTGCTCGACGCGGGCGAGCGCCTCGTTGACCTTGTCGACCTGGGCCTGGATCGCGGAGCGGATCGCCGGGGCCTGGATGTAATCACCCTCGGCGACCAGCTTGCGCGCGACCGCCTCGTCGAGGGTGATCAGCGCGGTCAGGTACTTCTTGCGATCGCCGATCACCACCGCCTCGCCGATCAGCGGCGATTCCTTGAGCGCGGCCTCGATGTTCTTGGGGGCGATGTTCTTGCCGCCCGCGGTGATGATGATCTCCTTCTTGCGACCGGTGATCGACAGGAAGCCATCCTTGTCGAACGCGCCGAGGTCACCGCTCTGGAGCCAGCCATCCGCGGTCAGCGTCTCCGCCGTGGCCTCCGGTTCCTTGTAGTAGCCGAGGAACACGTTGGGGCCGCGGACGAGGATCTCGCCATCCTCGGCGAGCTTGCACTCGAGCCCCGGCAGCGGCGGACCGACGGTGCCGATCCGGGTGCGGCCGGGCAGGTTGAACGACGTCGGGCCGGTGTCCTCGGACTGGCCGTAGATCTCGCGGATCGGCAGGTCGATGCTCGCGAAGAACGCGAGCACGTCGGGCGCGATCGGCGCGGCGCCGGAGATCAAGGTCCGCGCGCGGTCGAAGCCGAGCGCCGTCTTGAGCTTGTCGATCACCAGCCGCTGCGCGAGCTTGTATTGCAGCTCGAGCAGGCGCGGCAACCGCTCGCCGCGATCGCGATGTTCGTTGACCTCGGTGCAGACCTTGCGCGCCCACTCGACGAGGCGCTTCTTCGCGCCGGTCAGCTCGGCGAGCTTGCCGCCGAGCACGGCGTGAAACTTCTCCCAGATCCGCGGCACGCCGAAGAACACCGTGGGCCGGCAGTCCTTCAGGTTGTCGGGAATCTTCTCGAGCGACTCGGCGAAGTACACCATGCTGCCCGCGGTGGCCGGCATGTGGATGGTCGCCATCTGCTCGGCGATGTGCGACAGCGGCAAGTACGACAGCGAGACATCGGCATCGTTGCCGGCGCCGATCGCGCTGAGCGTCTTCGCCGTCCACGCCAGGTTCCGGTGCGACAGCATCACGCCCTTCGGCGGACCCGTGGTGCCGGAGGTGTAGATCAGCGTGGCGAGATCCGCCTGCTCGATCATGTCGATGCGCGCGTCGAGCGTGGACTCCGCGACGCCGTCGGCGATGGCGAGGAAGCCGTCCCACGACAGCACGTCGTCACCGGTCGCGGAGGCGCCGCGCATCATCACGATCTTCGACAGCAGCGGCAGCTGATCGCGCCTGGCCTTGATCTTGGCCAGCTGCGCGGAATCCTCGACCAGCACGACCAGCGCCTCGGAGTGATGGACGATGTACTGGACCTCGTCCGCCGAGCACGTGGTGTAGATGCCGGCCGCGGCTCCGCCCGCCAGCATCGCCGCGTGATTGAAGATCACCCACTCGGGCCGGTTGAAGCCGAGGATCGCGACCTTGCTCCCGCGGGCGAACCCGAGGGCGAGCAGCGCGCGCGCCGCGGTGCGGATCTGATCCGCGTAGGTGCGCCAGGTGGTGGGTTGCCACCGCCCGGCGACCATTGCCTGATACGCCACCGACGACGGGCGCTCCGCGGCTTGCCGGAGCAACCGGTGCGGGATGGTGTCCTTGGTGGCGGGGATCGCTGCGCGCGCTGGAGCCGCCATCACTTCCTGCTGCGCTTGCCTTCGGCGGTGGCGAAGTACTGCGTGGAGCGCTTCTGGCCTTTGACCTTCAGCACACCATCCGCGATCAGCTTGCGGATCGGGAGCTGGAGATCCTTGGTGGTGGTGCCGAGCTGCTTGTTGATCTGCTCGATGCGAAGGCCCGGGTTCGCGACCACGTAGTCGACGAACCTGTCCGACAGGTCCTCGAGCTCGTCGGCGGAACGCTTGATGCCCTTGCCACGACCGCGACCGCCGAAGCTCAGCCCGCCGGCCCCGCGCTTCCCGCCACCCTTGAGGGCCGACTCCAGATGGTCGATGGCCGCACGGCGCGCGAGCTCGGTGATCTGTGCCACGAACCCCTGCACCACGCGATTCATCTCTGTCTGCAAGTCACTCATCTAGGTCTATTCCTTGTTGCGCTGAGTGTGGATAAGAAATCAGCGCTCGATGGGAAAGAACCACACAATCCCCACGGATACAATCCCGTGTAGATCCCGAGTGAGCCGGACCCGAATTATCGGTAGGCGGTCGCCAGCTCGTCCAGCGTGATGTAGACGACGGGGCCGAGATGCTTGGTGGACGAGTGCTGGTCGGCGTAATCGAGGAAGTTATCGACGCGATCGCCCTCGTAGCGCGAGAAGTTGATCGACGGATGAAAGCCCATCATCAGCGTGCTGGGCGCCGACAGTGGCTCGCCATTCCAGTTGGCATCGAATAATCCAGTCATCTCGGCGAGTGTTACGTAATCGATCATCACGCCGTTATCCGGAACCTCGAGCAGAGTCATCGTCGGCGCGGCGGAGCTCAGGGGGTCGGTGGTGCTCGGGAAGTACGGCTGGCTGGTGTCATCGATCGGACCCCAGTTCTCCATGTTCCAGTTGTAGAGCTCGGTGCCGTCCCACTCCTCGATGCGCGCCCAGTTGAGCGCCGAGGTGTCGGCCGTGAAGCCCTTGTCGGCGAGCGCGTTGAGCGTGTCGATGCCCGCGGTCCAGCCGCCGGCGCGGAACGTCTTGGGACGGTTGAGGCCGTTCTGCTCGAACAGCTCCGTCGCGCGGTCGAGGATCACCCCGAACTGCTGGCGATCGTAGGCGGCGACCTTGATGGTGTAGCCCGACGGATCGGTGGGCATCGTGGTCGATTGGTCGGTGATGCAGGTGACTCCGGCACTCTCGATGAAGTGGCACCACGGATGGATGTGGAGGCCGATCTCGTCGCGGTGCTCGTCGCGCTGCTCGACGAGCCAGCTCACCAGCTCCTGCTGACGGGCGACCGTGACCTCGGGATCCGTGAAGGTGTACGGCCCGATGAAGTGCGTGATTCGCATGTCGGGATGCTCGTCGTGGATGCGATTCTGATAATCGATCACGACGTCGCCCGGATCGGAGAAGTCCCAGTCGGTGGTGACCAGCACGTAGTACGGCGCACTGCGCACGACCGGCAGTTTGGCAAATGCGACATCGCTGCCATTGGCGGCGAGCAACAGATCGTAGTTGCCGACGGGGAGACTCGACAGGTCGATATCGCCGACGAAGATGCCGCCCTCGTCGGCGAGACGCTTGACCGGCAGGCCAGTCACCCACACATCCACGAAATCCGTACCGGGAGCGACGTAGACCTCGAGTGACATGGTGTCTTGCGAAGGCGTGGCCGCATTGCCGATGACGTGCCAGCCGGCGCCGAACACGGTGAACGCCGGGTCGTTCTCCGCAGGAGCGGCGGGCGGGTTCGGATCGGGATCCGGAAACCCACAACCGACGAGAGCCAGGGAGAGAATGACCTTCGCGATGCTCATCGCGCGGGACCCTAACACCACCGGCCACAGAGCAACATGGTAATTTGGCGCCCTATGGCCCGCGTCGCAGCACTCATTCTTCCTGCAATCCTTGCGAGTTGCGCGGGCGGACTCGCCGCCGAGCACCCGCTCACGATCCCGCTCGGCATCGAGCGCACGGTCGCGGATGGCGAACTACAAAAGCACAAGTACTGCCACGAGGTCGATGGCCCGCGGCCCGACGTCGAGACCTATCCACGCTGCGAGCGCGCCGGCATGGAGTGGGGCGAGTCGTGGGTGATGGCGACCTACAAGGACGAGAAGCTCGTCGAGCTCCGCCGCTACGAGCGGATCGCCGACGATGCGCGTGCGACCGAGCGCTGGAATCAGCTCGTCGGCGAGCGAGCGAAGACCGGCCAGGATGTCACCGCCGAGCTACGCGCGCGCCAGCTCGAGCCCGGGACGCGGACGATGAAGGCGTTCCGCGTCGATGCCACGACCGTGGTCGGCGTCTATCTGCTGACGCCGAAGCCGCCCGAGGACGCGAACATCCTCGAGGCGGTGTTATCGATTCCGAAATGACTCCCGGATCAGCGCGGGCCGGCGTCGGTGAGCCGCGTCGCTGCCGGGTTGTCGATCGTGAACGTCGCGCCGGTCTTCGGCGTCGGCAGGCCCGCGGCGAAGAAGCCGCCGGAGAAGTCGCCCGACACGCCGGGCTGGCTGTCGATCCAGTCGGCCGCGGCGGTGGCGCCCTCGTCCCAGTTGTTGAGCTTGAAGTCGGCGAGCTGGCCGCCATAGAACATCAGGCCGTACGGCGTGCCGACGATGTTGCTGTTGTTGACGCGGATCGTGTTGCCGCTGCCACCGAAGTGCATGTTGCAGTGCGTGCTGTCGGTGGTGCCGGCATCGGCGCCGAGCTGCGAGTAGGTCATGTCGACCGTGCCGCCGTTCATGATGATCAGATCGCCGGAGGCGCCGAACAGCTTGGAGTCGACGATCGTCGCGGTGCTGCCCGCGGTGGTGATCACCGGGCCGCCGCGCTGCACGGCGTAGGTCATGTTGAGCGTGCCGGCCACCGACAGGCCGCCGAAGAAGTTCGAGCCGTCGGCCGGCTGGAGCGTCACCGGCGCGGCCTTGGTGCCGAGGATGTCGAGGGTGCCCTTGACCGACAGGTTCGACGCCACGCTGAAGTTGAGCGTGGTGCCCTCCATCACCGTGACGGTGACGCCGGGATCGATCGTGGTCGCGCCGATGATGTTCACCGTGCCGGAGAACGTCGTCGCGACCTTGATGTTGCCGGAGATGCCCTCGCCCGGATCGGGTGGATCCGTCGGATCGGTGTCGTCATCGCCTCCCGGCGGCGTCTGCCCATCCGAACCGACCACACACGCAGGCAAGAGCAGAGCTAGGAGTAGGGCCTTCCTCATGACAGGGCTGTAAAGCAACGGGTGTGCCGCCGGGGCTGTGGCCCCACCCTCGGTGGTGCGCGAGATCATTGATCTTGCGCTGATGTAGGCAAGTCGCGATCGGCACCCGATCGGAGACTTCTTCCCCAGGGCCCGATGACTGAATGCCCCGATCAAGGCGATCAGGGCGCGGGATAGAGGAAGCGCAGGAACCGCCAGGTCCGCGCTCTCCAGGCCAGCTCGTCGTGGGTCGCGCCCGGTTCGCTGTGATAGCAGAGCGACGATGGCGAGGCCGTGCAGGTCGGCGAGTCGCTGCGCTGCCAGCCAAGCCCGATCAGCTCGTCGCGCACCTCGACCGAGTCGGCGGCGCCATCGCTGTTGTTCGCGATGCTGCCGCCGTGATCGAGATAGATCGCGACCGCCTGCTTGCCGTACGCCGGGATGCGATCGCGAAGCGCGTCGCCACTCTCCTGGCCGGGCCAGAACGCTCCCGACAGCGAGACCGCCGCCGAGTAGGTGTCCGGATACGCGAGCGCGAGATCCATCGCGATCAACCCACCGAGCGAGCTGCCGCCGACGGCGACGCGCTCGCCGTTCCAGCGCACCTTCGCGAGTGCCTGCGGCTGGAGCTCGTCGACCTGGAACGCCATGAACGCCGCCGCGGCGGCGCCGTCGAGCCCGTACTCGCTATTGCGTGCCGCGGAGTGCGCGGCGCCGATGACGATCAGCGGCGCGACGCGACCCTCGGCGAGCTCGCGATCGAGGGCGACATCGATCTCCCAGCCGGTGTGGCCGAAGCAGCAATCGTGATCGCTGAAGATGTTCTGGCCGTCGTGCATGAACAGCACGGGATACGTGGTGTCCTTGTTCGCGAGCGCGTCGTAGCCGGGCGGCAGATACGCGGTGACCTCGCGGCAGTTGTCGAGCACGGCCGAGCAGGTCTCGCCGAACGTCACGAGATGGCCGCGGCCGGAGTCGCTGGTGTTGAGCACGCTGTTGCGGCCGTCGAGGTTGCCGGTGAAGTCGTCGTACGCGAAGGCGGGATTGGCCGGATCGAGTGTCCAGCTCGCACCCTCGTTGAGCTTGTACTGGTGATAGCCGCTCGCGACCGCGCCGACCGCGATCACGAGATCGGTGTCGCAGAACTGCGCGGTGGTGATCGACGTCGTCGACCAATCGTTGAACGTGCCGGCGACGGCCTTCGGCGTTTCGGTGCGAAACAGCGCGCGACCGTTCGCCCACAGCGGCGTCTGGCGCTGTTCGAGCTCGGCGCGGAACGCATCGACGGCCTCGATCTCGCAGTCGGCCGCCGCATCGTAGAGCTCGAGCACGCACGCCGCGCCGGCCGCGCCATCTGGACAGCCTTCATCGACCGGTGGATCGACGGGCGGATTGTCGTCGTCATCGTCGCCGCCGGGACCGCTCGTCGGGTCGTAGCCGCAAGCCGCGAGGAACAATGGGACAACGAGGAGAGCGCGCATGATGAGTTTGGCAACGCGGGTGCACGTAACTGCGTGAAGCCGCGTGGCGGTTCCCGATGCGAGCAAGGCCCGGGCCGCATCGCGGCATCGAAGGAACATGAACGCACGCATCAGCAAGGTCCTCGGCATCACGGTCGCGATCCTGCTGGCGGTACTCGGCATCGCATTCCCGATCTGGATCTCGGCGACTGTCGGCGACCCGCGGATCGGCAACCCCGAGTCGACGATCCTGATCGGCGGTTTCATCGCCCTCGTGATCGGCCTCGTCGCCTGGCGGATGCGGCGCGACAACCGCGGCTGACACTCTGCCGCGAACATACTGTCCCCGATATGATTCGGCGTGGCCGACGAGGACAGAGCTGCCGAGATCCTTCGCAAGGCGAAGGCGGAGCGGCGCGGCGCCTCGAAGACGATGTGGATCGTCGCCGCGGTGATCGGCGTCGCCTGCGCGATCGGCTTCGTGCTGCTGTTCGTCGGCGAGCGCGATCCGGCCTCGCCGGTGCCCGACCGGGTGAGCGAGGATCGCGGGCTCGGCTTCGGCGCGGGGATCCTCGTCGGTGTCGCGGTCGGGATCGCGATCGGCTTCGCGATGGCTCGCGACAGGCGTCGCGGTACGTAGGCCGTCAGTGCCAGTCGTCGCGCAACACGCCGTAGAGCGTGACGTCACACAGGCGGCGGCCCTTCTTCACGTGCTGGCGCTGGATGCCTTCGTGCTGCATGCCGAGCTTCTCGAGCACGCGCTCCGAGGTGGTGTTGCCCGCGAGGACCAGCGCGTAGACGCGAGCGAGGTTCCAGGTCGAGAAGCCGTAGTCGACGAGCGCGCGCGTTGCCTCGGTCGCGTAGCCGTGGCCCCACGCGGAGGCGACGAGCCAGTAGCCGAGCTCGGCGCGGCGATCGCGCGCGTAGCGACGGAGCGAGGCGGTGCCGAGCAGCTCGTTCGGTTGCTCGCGCGTGGCAATCGCGAGCGTGACACCGCGGCCGAGGTCCCACCACTCGCGGCGATGGCGGAGCCAGCTGCGCGCGAGCGTGATCGGGTAGGGCGACGGCACCTGGATGAGGTATCTGGCGACGCGCTTGTCACCCGCACCGGCGGCGACGGCCGCGGCATCGGCGTCGCGCAGCGGCCGCAGCACGAGTCGTTCCGTGGTCAGCGTCGGCTGCGGTGGAACGTCGACGGCGAGCATCACTGCGGTGGGCGCGTGCCGTTGAACTCCTGGAACGAGACGCAGCCCTCGAGCTCGGCGCAATCGGGATTGCCGACGGTCGCGGCCTTGTAGTTGATCCGACCGGTCATCGTGTCGCCGGCGATCGAGGCGTCGATCTCCGAGTTGAACGTGAACGTGCAGTTGCCTTGCGTCTGCGAGCGCGTGCCGAACAGCTCGAGGAACAGATCGTTGCCGTCGACCGTGCCGGTGTAGACGCTGCTGCCGAGCGCGGCATCGAGGATGAAGCCGGCACCGGCCTGGACATCGGCGGTGGCGTTGTCGCCGTCCTGCGTGATGACGACGGGGATGTTGCTGGCCTGCTCACCGACGGTCCAGTTGGCGAGGTTGCAGCCGTTGTCGCGGTTGGTCAGCGCGATGGTGAAGTTGCCGGCGACGTCGGCAGGGTCGCTACTCCCGCAGGCAATCAGACAGGGCAACAAAGTCGCGAGGATCCTCATGCGCCGAGGATAACAAGGCCGTGTTGGCGGGTTAAAAGTTTAAAAAGATGCGTCGGCGGAATGGGAGTGCCTACGATCGCCTGCTGCTGGCCCTCTGGCTGGCCTGCGCCGCCGTGCAAGACGTCCATACCCATCGCTTCGACAACGGGCTCACCCTTCACATCGCTCCCGGGCATCCCGCACCCGTGGTCGCGGTCCAGGCCTGGGTCGGTGTCGGCTCGGCCGATGAAGCGCCCGACGAGGCGGGGCTGGCGCACGCCGTCGAGCACATGCTGTTCAAGGGCTCGAGCCGCTACGGGCTCGGCGAGCTCGCGCGCACGATCGAGGCGGGCGGTGGCGAGATCAACGCGTTCACCGCGTTCGACCATACCGTCTATCACGCGGTGCTCGGCCGCGATCACGCCGATGCGGCGATCGATGCACTCGGCGATACGCTGCTATCACCGCGCGTCGATCCCGAGGAGCTCGCGCTCGAGCGCCGCGTCATCCTCGAGGAGATCCGGCAGGGCTCCGACGATCCGGCGCGCAGCGTCGCGCAGAGCTTGTTCGCCACCGCGTTCGCGACGCACCCGTATCGCCGGCCGGTGATCGGCACCGCCGATAGCGTGCGCGAGGTCTCCGAGCGCCAGCTGGTCGAGTTCTTCCGCAGCCACTACGTCGCCGACAACCTGACGCTGGTGGTCGCCGGCGATGTCGATCCCTCGCGGGTGACTCGCGCCGTCGAGCGGCGGTTTCGCGCGATGCCCTCGGGCGTGCGGCGCGTGCCGCGCGGTCACGAGCCGGAGCAAACGGCGCCGCGAGCGAGCGCGCAGTATCGCGATGTCTCCGAGGCGTATCTCGCGGTCGGCTTCCACGTGCCGCCGGCGCGCCATCCGGATCTCGCCGCGCTCGATGTCGCCGCGATCCTCCTCGGACAGAGCGAGTCCGCGCGGCTGCCGCGGTTGCTGCGCGATCGCGATGGCGTCGTGACCAGCGCGTACGCCAACGTCCACGCGCTGCGCGATCCGGGACTGCTCGTGCTGTCGGCGACCACGCGACCGGCCCGCGCGACCCAGGCGGTCGGCGAGCTGGTCGATCATTCGCTGTCGCTGATCGACGAGCTCGACTCCGACGAGCTCGACAAGGCACGCATCGCCGCCGAGAGCGCGTTCGTTCGCCAGCTCGAGACCGCGCAGGGCCGCGCTCGCTCGCTCGGCTGGCATGCCACGGTGGCGGGCGATCCGCAGTTCGGTCACGTCTATCTCGATCGCATTCGCTCGGTGCGGCGCCACGACGTCACCAAGGTGATGCAACGCTATCTGCGGCCGCACAACGCGAGCGTTGCCGCGGTGCTGCCCAAGCGCCAGCAGCGCACCCGCCGCCAGACGTTCGCGCGCGAGGCCGAGTCGCGCGTTCGCCGATCGCTGACCACCAAGCCGATCGCCGCGCCGGCCGCCGACAAGCGCGTCGTCCTCCGCAATGGCACCGTGCTCCTCGTGCGTCGCGATCCGTCGGTGCCGGTGGTCGCGATGCGCGCGGTGTGGCGCGGCGGCCAGCGGGTCGAGGAGGCGAAGCACGCCGGCGCCTCGACGCTGCTCGCCCGCATGATCACCCGCGGCTGCGGCAAGCTCGATGCCCCCGCGATCGCCGATCGCATCGATCGACTCGGCGGTGCGATGTCCGGCGTCGCCGGTCGCAACAGCTTCGGCATCTCCGCCGAGTGGCTGGCGCGCAGCTGGAAGCCGGGCTTCGAGCTGTTCGCCGATTGCATCCTCGCGCCGGCGCTGAGCTCGACCGAGCTCGAAGCGCAGCGCCGCCTGCTCCTCGACGATCAGGTCGCGCAGGCCGGCGACCCGGCGCAGCTCGCGTTCCGCACGTTCTCCGAGGCGCTGTACGGCAACCAGCACCCCTACGCGCGCGACGTGCTCGGCACGCCGGCATCGGTCGAGGGGTTCGAGCGCGATGGGCTGCTCGCCTTCTATCGCGAGCGCTACCCGGCATCGGCGCTGACGCTCTCGATCGTCGGTGATGTCGACGTCGACGAGGTGATCGCGGCAGCGCGCGCGCGGTTCGATCGGATCCCGAGGACCGCGTCGAAGAAGCCCGCCGAGCTCCCGCCGTTCGCGGACCGCCTCGCCGCGCTCGACAAACGTCGCGACGATCAGCGCGAGGTCTTCCAGTTCCTCGACCGCGCGCAGGCGCACCTCGTGGTCGGCTTCCCGGGCGCCACGCTCGATGCCCCCGATCGGTTCGCGCTCGAGCTCCTCGTCGCCGTGCTGGGCGGGCAGGGCGGCCGGCTCTTCGCGGAGCTGCGCGACAAGCGCGCGCTCGTCTATCGCGTGTCGGCGCATTCGATCGAGGGCGTCGATCCGGGGTTCGTCGCGGTCTATCTGTCGTGCGCGCCCGACAAGCTCGGCGAGGCGGTCGCCACCGTGCGCGCCGAGCTGGCGAAGATCCGATCGCACGGCGTCACCCAGGCCGAGCTCGATCGCGCGAAGTCGTACGCGATCGGCAGCCACCAGATCGCGATGCAGCGGCGTGCGGCGGTCGCCAACGCGATGGCCTATCACGAGGCGTACGGCCTCGGCTGGGAGAGCTGGTCGCACTACGACGAGGCGATCCGCAAGGTCACGCCCGCCGACCTTGTCGCGGCGGCCGCGAGGTATCTGCGCGACGACCGCATGATCACCGCCACCGTCCGGTCACCGCTCGCGACGCCGGGTGCTGCGCTCCGCTCGCGGGTCAAGCAGTCGCCGCGGACGCCGATCCGGGACGAACCCCGCAAGCGCAAGCCGCGGCCAGCGCCACCGCCGCGCGTCCGCCCGCGAGGCAATTCATGAGCCGATCTTCAGAGGACCGCCCACGGTGAGTGAGACCGCTTCGCGTCCCAGGATCGAGCGCAGCGATCTGGCGGCGAGCTTGATCCTGATCGCGCCGCTGTTCTTGATCTACCAGGTCGGCGTGCTGTTCGCGGGCAGCGTCAACGGCGCCGACGTGGTGACGCGTGCGATCTACGGCGCGCTCGGTCGCACCAACTACCTGCTCGCCGCCGCGGCGCTCGGGCTGTTGTTCCTGCTGTGGCTGCGGCGCGTACATCGGGAAGACGTGCTGCGGCTCGATGTCGTCGCGCCCGTCGTGCTCGAGGCGGCGATCTACGCCCTGACGCTCGGCGCGCTGGTCAACCTCGTGCTGCAGCGCCTGCTCGGGCTCGGCCTCGATCTCGGCGAGGCGATCAACGCGGCGGGTGCCGGCGTCCACGAGGAGCTGGTGTTCCGGCTCGCGCTCATGGGCGGGCTGATCGCGGCGCTGTCGAGGACGCGGCTCTCGCGCAAGGCGATCGTGATCGTCGCGCTCGTGATCTCGAGCGTGCTGTTCTCCGCCGCGCATCACGTCGGTTCGTACGGCGAACCGTTCACGCAGCACGCGTTCGCGTTCCGCTGCCTCGCGGGGCTCGTGTTCGGCCTGGTGTTCTACTTCCGATCGCTCGCGCACGCGGTGTACGCGCACACGTTCTACGATCTGCTCGTGTACTGGCGAGCGTAGCGAGCTTTCCGTGCGAGCGGCGATCGAGCTACTCGAGGCCGAGCGAGCCGGGACCGCTGATGTCGATGCTGCTCGCGTAGAGCTCGAACTTGACGCGCTTCATCGCGTCCTGGTTCGCCGCCGCCTGCGCGATCGACAGGTGGTGCAGACCGAGCCCACCGAAGCTGACCTCGAACAGCACGGTCTTCTTGTCGGGCGCGAGGTACTCGATCGAGCCCGACTTCTGCGCCTTCGGATCGCTCTGGCCTTTGACGACGTAGAGGTCGTACCACTCGAGCAGCTTGTCGGCGAACTCGAGCGAGATGGTGCCGACGATGTTCGGGATCTCGAGCTTGGTCGGCTCGATCTGCGGGAACCGCTCCTGACCCGTGTAGAGCTTCTTGATTCCCTGCTTGACCGTGAACGACTCGATCTTGTTCGCGTACTTCATCTCGTCGATGCCGTCGATGTTGAAGCGGAAGCTCGAGGGGGTCCACATCTTCTGCTTCGCGCCGACGTTCGACTGCACCGACGTGGTGTTGGTCTTCTTCGACAGCACGCGCTCGGGCTGGATCTTGATCTTCATGTACGCGGCGTCTTTCGACGAGCCGTCGAGCGTGGGGAACGTGGTCTCGGAGATCAACGCGTCGAAGAACTCGGTCTCGAACGTGCGCTTGAGATCGAAGTTGGCGTGCGAGATCTGGCCGTTGCGGCGATCGAACTCCTTGCGCCACGAGCCCTGGATCCAGCGCAGCACGTCGCCGAGACCCGACATGCCGCAGTCGCACGTGAACGGCTCGATGTCGACGACCGACGTGTGCTTGATCCGGTGGTTCTCGGGGCCGATCGGCTCCTCGATCGTGCTCGCGCGCACGTGCCCGCCTTCGACCGACTTCACGTATGCCGTCGTCTTGTGACCGTCGATCGCCAGCTCGAAGTGGCCGGCCGTATATGCGCGCTTGGTCAACGTCATCGGTGAACCCCGAGCTTAATGCACTTCTTACGAGTGCTGGCGCCTGGATCCCCCCGTCGAGGTTGGCCAACCCCAGACCCGACGTGGTCATCGAGCCCCAGTAGATTTCTGTGGCTGCCTCAGATCGATGTGTGTGCCCAAACGTAGGTGATTCCCGATGATTGCCTTGCGCGCCCGAGGACGATCTTTCACGATCGTCAGACCGCGATCGTGCGGAGCCCGGCACGAGGCTTGTAGAATGGAGGTCCGATGAGGACGGCGTCCCTGGCATTGCTCGTCTTGATGGCGGTGGGTGGCTCGGCAGCGGCCGAGAAAGCCAAGGCCAAGGAAGGTGCCAAGGTCTACAACCGCGCCGGCGAGCGAGGGCAGATCGTCCTCAAGCTCAAAGAGGGCCAGGTCATGCGGATCGACCGCAAGGAAGGCCGCTGGTACAAGGTCCGCGTCGCCGGCCGCACCGGCTGGGTGATGCAGACCAAGGTCGAGCTGCTCGGCGAGGAAGAGATCGCGCGCAACACGCGGCGCCGTCCGTTCGTCGATGGCCGCAGCACCAAGCGCGGTTTCGGTGGTGGTACCGGCCCCGATGATCGCATCGGTGCCGATGCCGTCGGCGGTGGTGCCGACTCCGGCGAGGATGACACCAGCGACGAGCCGAGGACCAAGCCGAAGCCGGCGGGCAACAAGCCCAAGCCGAAGCCGGATCCCGACGAGGAGCCGGATGAGGAAGAGGACGAGGGCGACACCTCGGGCGACGAGCCCAGCGGCGACGACGAGGGGGCCGAGGTCGAGGACGATCGCCCGAAGGCCAAGGTGAAGAAGAAGGTCGTCGCGCTCAGCGAGGCCGACGCAGACAGCGAGGAGTCGTTCGCGGCGGCGCCCGACATGGTGCTCTACCCGACGGGTCGCAAGAAGGGCAAGTACATCGAGGTCGAGACCGAGGATGGCGACATCGGCTTCATCCTCGCGAGCGATATCGTCGTCAGCGGCGGTGGTGGCGGCGGCGGTGGCGGTGGCGGCGGTGGTGGCGGCGACGAGGCCGCCGACGACGACGAGTCGTCCGGCAAGAAGGGCCAGATCGACGTTCGCGGCCGGCTCGGCGTCACCATCATCCAGCAGGGCCAGCGCACCGCAGGCGGGCTCGACGATCGTCCCGACAACTACAACCTGTCGACGTCGGCGGCGACCATCGCGCTCGGCGGCGCCTACCTGCGGCCGTACAAGAAGTCACTGGCGATCGGTGGCGAGCTGACGGTCGACATCGCGAAGGCGGTGCCCGGCATCAAGGTCGACGCGATGAACACGACCGGCATCACGGTCTACAACGTCAACGCGCGCGCGATGATCGGCAAGGACTTCAAGCGCAAGAGCGGGATGATGGTGTTCGGTCGCCTCGGGTTCCGCTACTACTCGTATCAGATCTCCAACGTCGGTGACCTCAGCAAGAACACGGCGCGCCTGCCGTCGGAGATCGTCAAGACGCCGACCCTCGGTGGCGCGCTCGCGATCCCGCGGCTGACCGACAAGATCGGGCTGCGGTTCTCGCTCGACGCCGTGCTGATCGGCGCGAGCATGCAGCAGACCAAGGGCCTCGAGGATGGCAACGCCACCAACGTCAAGGGTGCGAATGCCGGCATCGGCTTCACGTATCGCTGGAAGCCGTCGATGGACATCAACGCGGCGTACGACCTCAACTACATGAAGTACGACTTCGGCACGCCGTCGATGACATCGATGCGTGGCCACGATGCCGCGGGCACGTCGACGGGACGCACCGACGTGTTCCACGGGGTCACCGTGGGCGTCGCCAAGGCGTTCTGACGAACCCGTGGTCAGTCCGTCGGCGGCTTGAGCACCATCGTCGCGGACTTCTCGCGCAACAGCCGCAGCACGACATCGTTGATGGTGTCGCCGCGCTCGATGCTCTCGGTGTAGCGATTCACGAGGTCCTCGTACTCGAGGTACGCCGGCGTGAACTCCTCGAACGTCAGCTTCTTGATCAGCTTGCCGTTCCACTTCGCGAACGCCCCGACCTTGACGTCCCCGAGCTCGGTCATGAAGCGGTCGAGGTACTCGTGGTACCGCGCGGGGAGGTCTTGAATCACCCGCGCATTATCCCACCTACTGGCGGGGAGTGCCGAGCTTGTCGAGATCGATCTGGCTCAGCGCGAGGCGGATCAGCTGCGACTTGTTCGCTTTCGTCCAGCCCCGCCGCTTGAGCTCGGCGACCTTGGCTTCGAGCTCCTCGATGTCGCGGTTGTACATCGAGATGCAGATCACCTTGTAGTGGGTCGGCTTGTCGGCGCCGCGACGACGAGGGGCGTCCTCGCTGTCGGCGGACTGCGCGCGAGCGCGGCGACCATAATATTCCTCGCTGAGGATCGCGTCGGCGTCGCTCAGTGGGTCGTGGGCCATCAGCTTTTCTTCTTTCATGTGGGGACTCCTCAGATCGCAGCGGTGGTTTGGAGAGCGAAGCTGTCGACCGAGGCGCCCGCCGTCGTGGCCAGCACCCAGTCGCAAACGCGGTTGTAGTCGGCAGCGCCGTGCGAGACCGGCGCGTACTCGAAGATGGTCTTCTTGTGGCTCGGCGCTTCGGCGAGGCGCGTGTTGAGGCGCACCGGCTCGAGGCACTTGTGCTTGAAGTGACCCTGGAGCGTCTCGAGCACCTCGCGGGCGAGTCGCGTGCGGCCGTCGTAGAACGTCGGCAGCACCCCCGAGACGCGCACGGCGTGCCCGAGGTGGCGCTCGACATCCTTGATCGTGCGCAGCACCTGCTTGACGCCGACCAGTGCGAGGTAGTCGCACGTCACCGGGATGATGACCTCGTCGACGTAGGAGAGCGCGTTCTGGTTCAACAGATTTAGCGACGGGCCACAGTCGATGATCACGAAGTCGTAGCGCCGCGACACCGCCATCTTGTCGAGCCGCTTCATCAGCATCTTGCTGCGGGCATCGGGATGCTGGCGGGCGAGGAAGATCTCGGCGGCCGCGAGGGTCGAATCCGACGTGATGACGTCGAGGTGCTGGCGCACCGGCACGCAGGCATCGGCGGGATCGACGCCATCGACGAGCACGTGATAGAGCGACTTCTCGCCGGCGACGCCGAGCGACACGCCGACATTGCCCTGGGCATCGGTGTCGATCAGGAGCACGTCGCTGGTCCGCTCCGCGAGCCCGGCGGCGAGGTTGACGGCGGTCGTGGTTTTTCCGGTGCCGCCCTTCTGGTTGAGGATCGCGATCCGGCGCGCGCGCTTGGGACGGAACGCCTCGTCGCCGAGGTTCTGCTGCCGGCATTCGAGCGAGCAGAAATGTTTGCGCTGGCCGTCGGCGGTCATCGCGATCTGGAACACGAACGCAGGCTGGAACGCATGCCCGCACGCGACACAGGACGTCTTCTCCATGGCCTTATGGAAGCGGCATGCCCGGAAACGGAGCAACTTTTCGGCGGTATAGTGGTCGCGAGCGAGGTGGAAGGATGATCGCGAAGCAAGTGGTGATGGAAGGTGAGGACTCCGAGCGCGTCGCGCGCGGGATCGTCGAAGGGCTGCGCGCGCCCGATCTCGCGTTCGCGTTCGTGTTTGCCGACTGGCGACTCGACGCCGACGTGATGGGAACGCTGCCGTACCGCGAGCTCGGCGTGCCCGTCGTCGGTGGCACCACGCTCGGCGTGATCGGCCCGCAGCCGACGCAGGGGATGGCGGCGGTCGGGCTCGGGTTCTACGGCAGAGATCTCAAGTTCGGGATCGGGATCGCCACCGACGTCCCCAAGTCACCGATCACGCGCAGTCGCGATGCCGTGCAGACCGCCGCGGCCGCGCTCGGCACCACGGTGGAACGGCTCGATCCGGCGCGCCACGTCGGCATCATGCTGGTCGACGGCAAGTGCGGCGCCGAGGAGGCGTGCTGCATCGGCTCGGCGGCGGCCGCACCCCAGATCCGCTTCGTCGGCGGATCCGCCGCCACCGACGTCACCTCGCCACGCCGGCCGTTCGTGTGGTCGGGCGGTGAGGTGGTGAGCGATGCGGCGATCGTGGTCGTCATCGAGAGCGAGCTGCCGTTCGTCGCGGTGCAATCGGCCCACCTGGTGCCGACCGACAGCAAGGTGGTCGTCACCGCCGCCGCAGGCCGAGACATCGGAGAGCTCGACGGCCACCCGGCGGTGACCCGGATGCGCGAGATCGTGGCGCAGCTCGGCGGCGAATTCGATATCGCGCAGTACTCGTTCGCGCGCTACGTCGATGGCGTGCCGTACGTTCGCTCGATCACGCACGTCGATGGCGAGCACATCCATGTCGCCAGCGCCGTCGAGCCGGGGCAGGTGCTGCGGATCATGCGGCCCGGCGATCTGATCGGTCAGACCACGCGCGATCTGGCGGCTGCCGCGGCGCGGGTCAACGGGATGTCCGCGTTCCTGGCGTTCTCGTGCATCGCCCGCCACTCGGAGGCGGCGGCGCGCGGCCTGGAGCAGCAGCTCGGAATTGCCTATGCCGCCTATCCGACCGTCGGATTTCAGAGCTTCGGCGAGCAATCGGGGATGCTGCTGTGCAATCACACGCTCACCGGTCTCGCGATCGGCACCAAGCCCCAATAACTGCCATGACTGACTCCGACCGGATCCCCGAGCTCGAGGCCGAGCTGGCCGCCGCACAGCGCACGATCGAGGTGCTGATCGCGCGGCTCGAGCGCGTCGGCACCGCGAGCCCGACCCAGGCGGAGCTGTTCGATGCGGCCGCGCGGCTCGGTCACGTCCTCGAGGAGCGCACCCGCGAGGTCGAGGACGCTCGCGCCGAGTTTCGCGCCCTGCGCGCCAACCTCGATCAGATCGTTCGCCAGCGCACGCGCGCGCTCGCCGAGTCCGAGGCCCAGCTGCGCAGCAAGAACGCCGAGCTCGAGCGGCAGTCGCGCATCAAGGCCGAGTTCATCCAGATCGCCGCCCACGAGCTGCGCACGCCGCTGACCAGCATCGTCGGCTATCTCGACCTGTTCTCCGAGGGCCGGTTCGGCGATCTCCCGCCGCTGATCGCCCGGCCGATGGCATCCGTTCGCCGCAACGCGCACCGCCTGAAGCGCCTCGTCGAGGACATGCTCGATGTCAGCCGGATCGAGTCGGGCAAGATGGTGCTGCGGCGCGAGCCCGTCGATCTCGGCGAGGTCGTGCGGGCCGTGGTCACCGAGCTGATGCCGCTCGCCGATGCGCGCAAGCAGAAGCTGACGACCCACGTCGAGCGCATCGAGCGGCTCGATGCCGATCGCGACAAGCTGCACCAGATCGCGGTCAACTTGATCAGCAACGCGATCCGCTACACCAACGATCAAGGCGCCATCGACGTCCACGTCGACGAGGCACCGCGCGATCGCTACCCCGGTGGCTGGGCCCGCGTCCGCGTGCGCGACAACGGCATCGGCATCGAGGAGGCCGACCGCCAGCGCATCTTCGATCCGTTCCTCCACACTCAGCCGGTCAAGCACCACACCTCCGCCGGCCCCGACTCCGCCGGGCTCGGCCTCTACATCGCGCGCGGCCTGATCGAGCTCCACGGTGGCCTGATCACCGTCGACTCGACGCCGAACATCGGCACCGAGTTCACCGTGCTGTTGCCGTTCAAGCAGAAGATCCGCCGGCCGGACTCCGAGCCCAAGGCCGACTGACGTCCGCCCCGATTTCGTGGCACGCCGAAACCAGCCCCTCGAGCGAGAGGCTCCGAAGCGCGAGCGCGAGCTCGTTACTTCTTTTTCTTCTTCGCCGGCTTCGCAGCGGGCTTCTTCGCGGCGGGCTTCTTGGCAGCGGGCTTCTTCGCCGGCTTGGCCTTGGCAGCGGGCTTCTTCGCCGGCTTGGCCTTGGCAGCGGGCTTCGCAGCCTTCGCAGGCTTGGCAGGCTTCGCAGGCTTGGCAGCGGCCTTGGCCGGCGCCTTGGCAGGTGGAGCCTTGGCAGGTGGAGCGGCCTTTGCGGGCGCGGCCTTGGCCTTGCCCTTGTTCGCCTTGGCCTCTGCCTTGAGCTTCTTGTTGCGCTCGTCGGCTGTCTTCTGCGCTTCGTCCATCCGGGCCTGCGCGGCGTTGCGCGCGCGGCGCACGGCGGCCTCGACCTCGGCCTTGCTGCGCGGAGCGACCGGGGCAGCAGGGGCCTCGGGCTTCTTGGCCCGCTTCTTCTTCTTGGCCTCGCGCGGCACCGGGATCTCGGAGATGTCCGGCATGCGCGACGCGAGATCGCCGCGGTTGTGGACCAGGATGCGCGAGCCGCCATCGCGGAAGATCACCTCGACCTTGTTGTCGGGGAGCAGCTCGATGACGAAGCCGATGTCGAACACCGGGTGGTGGACGACGTCGCCTTCCTCGTAGGCATCTCGGATCGAGTACGGCCGGCAGTTGTTGAGGTCGGTCTCGGTGGCACGCGACATCGCGTCGTCCCACGTCATCCGTTTCTGCGTCGCCTTCTTGGCGCCGCCCTCGCCATCGCCCTCGACACCGTCGCCCCGCGGTTTGCGATACGCGTGGACTTCACCGCAGACCACGCATTGCACGCGACGAACTTCGTCCTCGTACATGCTGATGATCGTGTGGGTCGTGTCGGCCTTGCATCGAGGCGACGGGCAGTACGCTTCGATCTCTCCTCCGACCTCGTCGGCGTCTTCTTCGAAGATGGAATCCATCCCGGACCTCTTCTCTGCCTTGCCAGATAACTAGTGAGAACTACAGCCAGAACCCGGGACCGACCCTGCGTCCGGAGTGTGGGTCTAGCGTCTTTTGCCCTCTAACACGAGTTCGAGACGGCAAGCAACCCAGCGACTCTACAACTGTTCCGGGACGTGTCAGGATCTGGGTCCGTGCGACGCCTGTTGGTTGTTAATGCCTTGATCTTCGCGGTGTTGGCCGCGGCGGCTGCACTCGCATATTACGGCTATAGCGCGACCGCCGAGCAGACTTCGAACGAACGCGAGCGGGCGCTGATGCAGGACCTCGCGGAGGAGAAGGGGACCAACCTCGAGTACCTGATCACCGAGTCCGACAAGAAGCTGATGCAGCGGATCGAGCTCGAGAAGCTCACCGACAGCGAGTTCATCGAGGGTCTGCGCGACGCGACCGGCGCCGCGTTCGCCTCGATCTACGTGCTCGATGCGCATCCGGAGGGCAAGGCCGAGTGCACGGCGCGCTCGGGCTGCGGCTATTCGGAGGGGAGCTGTTACTGCGTCGTGCCCAACGGCCACATCATCAACACGACCACGCGCGGTGCGGAGGAGGGGCGCGTCTACCTCGAGTGGTTCCTGTCGCGCGTGCTGCCGCAGCTGCCGCTCGGCCAGGCCAAGGTCAACGAGCGCGGCAAGTTCTACGTCAACCTCGAGGGCAAGGCGAGCGGCTCGGGCGCACCGGTCTCCGATGCGTCGAGGTCGACCTCGTCGCGGCCGTACCTGCTGTCGTTCATGAAGCGAACGACCGCCGGCAAGACCTTCTTCGTCGTGGTCGAGGACGACATCACGCACCTGATGCTCCAGGTGTTCCCGCAGTTCTTCCCGCCGTCGAGCAAGCGCCTCTACCAGGTCGTCGACGAGAACGGCACGGTGCGCGCCGGCGATCCGTTCAACATCCTGACCGAGGGGCCACCGGTGCAGCGCCGCTTCGTCGAGACGCTCGACGGCTGGGTGCTGCGGGTCGCGCAGAAGGATCTCGGCGATCAGCTGGCGCTCGAGCGCAAGCGCCTCGTCAACTCGCTGCTGATCGGTGGCGCCGTGGTCGTCATCCTCGGCGGGCTCGCGGTGCTCGGCTTCGCGATCCGGCGCGAGCGGCGCCTCAACGATCTGAAGAGCGAGTTCATCTCGAACGTCTCGCACGAGCTCAAGACGCCGCTATCGATCATCTCGATGTTCGGCGAGATGCTCGCGAACGGCCGCACCAAGAGCCCCGAGCAGGCGCACGAGTACGCCGAGATCATCTGGCGCGAGAGCGTGCGGCTCGGGCGCCTGATCGACAACGTCCTCGACTTCGCGAAGATGGAGCGCGGGATGGACGTCTACGAGTTCTCGCAGGACGTCGATCTGATCGAGACCGTGGCGCGCGCCGTCGAGCTGTCGGGGCGCCGGGTCGCCGCCGCCGACATGACGGTGACGGCCGCGCTCCCCGAGGACATGCCGCCGGTCCGCCTCGACGCCAACGCCTTCACGCTCGCGGTGATGAACCTGATCGACAACGCCGTGAAGTACGCGGCCGACGGCAAGAAGATCGAGGTGACCCTCAGGCAGGACGAGGATCGCGCGGTGCTCTCGGTGCGCGACTGGGGCCCGGGCATCGATCCCGAGGAGCAGCACCGGATCTTCGAGCGGTTCTATCGCGCCAAGTCGATCCGCCTGAAACCGATCCGCGGCTCGGGCATCGGGCTCGCGCTGGTCCAGCACATCGCGCGAGCGCACGGCGGCGAAGTCACCGTCGCCAGCACCCCGAACCAGGGATCGACGTTCAGCATCTGGCTTCCGATCGATGGTAAGAAGTAGCCCGTGACGCAGGCCGACCCCGCTGCTGCCGAGGGCACGAAGAAGCGGATCCTCGTGATCGAGGACGAGCCGGATATCGTGCGCGGGCTGCGCGACGCCCTCGAGTTCGAAGGCTTCGAGGTCCAGGCCAAGGGCACCGGTGCCGAGGGTCTGGTGGCGGCGATGGACTGGGCACCCGATGCGGTGCTGCTCGATCTGATGCTGCCCGACGATAACGGCTATCGGGTCTGCGAGACGCTGCGCCAGCGCGACGAGACGGTGCCGATCATCATCCTCACGGCCAAGGCCCAGGAGTCAGACAAGATCCGCGGCCTCGATGCCGGCGCCGACGACTACGTCACCAAGCCGTTCTCGGTCGCCGAGCTGATCGCGCGCATCAACGCGATCTTCCGCCGCCAGTCGCGAATGTCCTCGCACCAGGACGAGACGTTCGCGATCGGTACCTGGACGATCAACGCGCGCAAGCACACGATGAGCAAGGGCCGCACCAGCAAGCGGCTGACGTTCTACGAGCTCGAGGTGTTGAAGCTGCTGCGCGAGCGCTCCGACGAGACGGTGTCGCGCGACGAGCTACTCGAGAAGGTGTGGGGGATCCAGGCGTCGCCCACGTCGCGCACCGTCGACAACTTCATCGTCAAGCTGCGCCGCAAGCTCGAAGAGGACCAGAAGAACCCGCGGCACATCCTCACGGTCTACGGGCTCGGCTACAAGCTCGTCCCGTAGTCAGCGCCGGAGCTACTTCGCGAAGATCGCCTGTTCGACCCAGCGGTCGAACGGCCAGTCGCCGGCGACGTTCGTCATCATCACGACCGACAGCGCGTGCTCCGGATCGACCCAGAACCCGGTGCCGTAGATGCCGCCCCAGTACCAGGTGCCCTTGCCGCGTGGCGCGATCGACTTCGGGTCGATCGCGACACCGACGCCGAAGCCGTAGCGCCGCCCCGGCGTCATCAGCTTCTTCGACAGCTCGCCGATCTGGTTGTCGGTCATCATCGCGACGCTCGCCGGCTTCAGCACCGGCGCACCACCGCGGCGCATCGCCTCGAGGAAGATCAGGTAGTCGCGCGCGGTGCCCGACAGGCCGGCGCCACCCGACGGGAACGACGCCGAGTCGAAGATCCGCGCCGGCGAGAACCGCACGATCGTCTTGCCGTCCTTGAGGTCGTACGGCTCGGTCATCCGGATCGGCGGCTTGCCCTTGTTGTCGTCGGGGCCGGCATACGGCCACGCGAGCCGCGGGCGATCGGTGACCGCGAATGCGGTGTCCACCATGCCGAGCGGCCGGAAGATCGTCTCCTTCATCACCGCCGGTAGCTCGCTGTTCGCGGCACGCGCGATCACGGCGCCGAGCACGTCGAGCGACAGCGAGTACTTCCACGCCGTGCCGGGCGCGTACTTGAGCGGCACCGAGCCGAGGCGCTTCAAGAAGTCGTCCATCCCGAGACCGGGATGACCGAGCCCCTCGGGGACGTCGGCCTTCCAGTACGCACCGTCGAGGTCCTCGGTGAAGCGGTAGCTGAGGCCCGCGGTGTGCGTGAGCAGCTGGCGAACCGTGATCGTCGCGGGCTTGCCATTGAAGGTCGGCTTCCAGTCCGGCAGGTACTTGGTGACCGGATCGTCGAGCCCGAGCTTGCCCTGCTCGATTAGGTGGAGCGCCATCACGGCGGTGATCGGCTTGGTCATCGACGCCCAGCGAAACAGCGTCTGCTCGGTGGCCGGCAGCTTGGCCTCGCGATCCGCGAAGCCGGCGCCGCGCGAGTACACGAGCTTGCCGTCGCGCGCGACCATGACGACGACCCCGACCAGCATCTGCTCGGCGAGCGCCTTGTCGATCGCGGCGTCGAGGCGCTTCGCCAGTGCGGCATCGGGCTCCGAGGGAAGATCGATCGGCGACACCACGGGTGGCGCGGCATCGCTCGGCCCGGTCGCCGGCGGTGACGTCGCTGCATCGGGCGTCACCGTCACCGGAACCACCGGCGGTGTGACGGGCCGCGGCTCGGGCGACGAGCTGCAAGCGATCAGGAGCGCGACGAGAGCGAGCGACCGGCGCATGCCCTCGTGTACCGCAAGGCCCGTGGCGCGACCAGCCGGCCTACAACTTGTTGGGCATCAGCTTCGCGCCGCGCGCGATCAACACGGCGGCGCGAGCACGCGTGGCCGGCGCGTCGCTGGCCGCCGGGGGCGTGCCGCCGAGCGCGGTGATCGCGGCGGCGAGCTCGGTCTCGGTGATCGGTCCATCGCTGCACGATCCCGCGGCGCAGCCGACGTGCGTGTCGGCCTCGCCCTCGTCGAGATCGAAGGCGCGGGTGAGCAGCGTCGCGGCGGCGCGGCGATCGAGTGGAGCACTCGGGCAGAACCGCGCCGGCGTGGTGGCGCAGCCGGTGGTGAGGCCGTGGTCCTTGAGCGCCTGGATCTCGCCGAAGCCCGGATCGCTGTAGTTGACGTCCCAGAAGTGCGGCGCGAACGTGCCCTCGAGCGCGTTGTCTGCGACCGGTGCATCGCGCAGCGCGCCGGTGAGGCCCGACCAGCCGGTGCCGGTCTTCGCGACGGCCCAGTCGGCCGCGTTGAAGTAGATGATGCCGGCGACGCGCGGATCCGCGCCGAGGCGATCGAACAGCTCGGTGATCCAGGCGTCGCGTCCGGTCACCGAGCGCGAGCCGGTCTGCAGCAGCACGAAGCGATCGCGGCGCGCGTCGGCGGGGATGCCGGTGCCTGCGAACAGCCGGTTCATCGGCGCGATCACCGCGTCGTCGACGGAGGTTGTGCCGCTCCGATACGCCGACAGCCCGAGCAGATCGACGAACGCGTGACCCGGGTAGTACGCCGACGCCGACGGACACTCGGGGCTGCCGTTGGCGTCGGGGCCGAACACCCAGCGCAGCCGCCGGCGATCGATCCCGTAGGCATCGAGCTTCGCGGTGATCGCACCATGCGCGGCGCGGTACAGCGCGATGTACGTCGCGGGTGACAGGCATCCCCACGACGTCCAGTTGCCGTTCATCTCGGCACCGAACGTGACGAGCATCCGGCCCTGGTTGTTCTTCAGCGAGCGCGCGATCGTGTCGCCCATCGCGGCGAGATCGTGCGCGAGCGGATTCGCGGTCGGGGCGCTGTACGCCGACTTCGCGTAATCGAGCTCGATGTTGAAGTGCGGGATCTGGCCGCGCGCGAAGATCTTCGCGAGATCGGGTCCGGTCTTGTCGATGCCGGCCTTGCTGGTCGTGTGATAGGTCTGCAGCACGCCGAGCGACCGACCGGACGCGCTCTCGATCGTGCCGAGGATCGGATCCTGCGAGACCATCGGTGCGAAGACGCCGGCGAACAGGCTCGGCGCGCAATCCTCGTCGATCTTGCCGTCGCCATCGTCGTCGGTGCCGTCGCCGCAGGTCTCGCCATAGTTCGTCGCGGGCGTCGGTGGCGTGGTGTCGCTCTTGTCGGGATCGAGCAGGTCGTCGGGCTCGCTCGGCGACTCGGCACACGCCGCGAGGGACAGGGCAACGAGCAGAGAAGTGGTTCGCACGACTCGCACTCTAGAGACCGCCGCGCGCGGCTATCCAGTGGCGTTCGGAGTTGCCATCACGATTGTCGCGTTCGCGCCGGCGGGCTGACGTCGATGGCGCGACGCGACGCGATAGAACGACCGTTCTTCGTCGGAGAACGAAGGTTCACGAGCGCAACACGACGACCAGCAGCAGCGCGATCACCGCGAGCGCGATGCCGGCGATCGCCATCCGCGAGCGCCACAGCGGCTGGATCTGATCGGTGGCGAAGTCGGCCTGGGTTCGATGCACGGCGGTGCCACTGCCGACGCGAGGTGACACCTTCGGACGTGCGACCGGTGACGCCTCCAC